>PLTF01000059.1 GCA_003164335.1 Fibrobacterota bacterium | reverse complement strand
GCCATCAACTGCGGATTAGAGCAATTATAATACTTCGGTGCCGTCGACGCCTTCGCTTGGCGCAGTGCAGTATGTAAAGACAAAGAGCAATTTTGCTTCCCAGGAGGATATTGCAATGGCAAAAAACGGCTCTTCGGTCATCTCAACAGCTTCCAAATTCGATCTTTCAAGCACGAATCAGAATCCTTTCCGGGGATCGGTTAATATTGCCTTCGACGTGCCGGCCATTGTGGGCGTGGCTGAGCAAGCAATCGAAATCTGCGTATACGACTTGAAGGGAAACCTCGTGAAGCAACTTGCGAGTGGGATGTTCGCAGCCGGTCACTATGAAATTCCATGGAACTGCAGTGAAGGTCGTAAGGGAGCGATGGGATCGAGCGTCTATATCGTGCGAATGAAGGCGGCGAACTTCGACAAACGGCTTAAGCTGGTCCGAGTCCAATAGAACCTTTTTTGAACAGGCACAGCGTGCGTATGGCAAGCTGCTTTCGCATTCCCCGAAGCTCTGCTCCGGGGAGCTTCAATCGATGGATCAATGAGAGCCCTGCCGGAAAAACGTATCGGGCAGGGTTTTTTGCGCTGTAATGTACTTATGAACCGATTAGTAATTATGATGGGACTTCCAATGCCTCCTATCCAGCTACGGATTCCTCGGCCTTAGACACTGTCGCGTGACTTATTTTAAAGCCTTCTATTTCTTCTAAAAAACCGGGCAATTACCAATTTCGCTTTCGAGGATACTATATAGAATGAGCAGAGACCGATAATGCGGCTTCCCCGGGAGGAAATCCAGCGAAAACTGCTTCATCTGGTGGCATTACTCATGCCTATCGGTATCCTCTACGGTCCTGCCTGGTCATTCCCGCGACTCCTGATGCCGGCTATTCTGTTCACTCTTTTTTCAGTCTCCCTGATCGTGGAGATTTTTCGCTTTCGTAATCCTGCCGTCCAAAAGTTTGTACTCTCCGCATTCGGCTCTATGATGCGCAGTGATGAGCGGTGCTGCAAAATAAGCGGGTCGACATGGATTATCGGCGCCGCATTTTTATGCAGCATTTTATTTTCACATCATCGCGACATCTCGTTCATGGCCCTGACGCTCTTTATCCTGGGCGACGCAATGGCTGCGCTGGTCGGCATAAGATTCGGCCGCATAAAAATCGGTAAGAAATCGCTCGAAGGATCTCTTGCCTGCTTCGGTATTTGTGTAATTCTGCTTTTGGTGGTGTTCCCGCTGGTCCCGGGGCTGATGCACGCGTGGGGAGATAGAGCGCCGATCGGTGCAATTCTTTCAGTCTCCCTGGTGATTACGGCATTCGAACTTGTTCCCCTGAGGTTCCCGCGGGGTCTTATTATCAACGACAATTTAGCCGTCCCGGTCATCGCCGGCTATACCATGATGTTTTTTGAAAGACTCCTGTAGAGGGTTCGAACGTCTTATCGGCTCCTCAAAGAATTGATTTATCTCGCCCTTCGACAAGCTCAGGACGAACGGAAATCAAATCAGGCGAAAACAGCCGTTGGTGGTGAGTCTGTCGAACTATGCGGGAATTTACAGAGGTGCCTTTTTTGATATCAGGTTTGTCTGTTTCCGGGTGATTATGGCCTGTCTCAGGCTGCTACTGCCGAGTTCTGTTGCCGGAGTCGATGCAGTTCCTCAACGACCTTGTCCTTGGTCGAATTGGTAAAATTCGCTCCCAGTATAAACCCCTCCGGGAACCGATGAATCCAACGCGCTATCGTTTCGGTCGTGACTTCGCCGCCGGACGGCAGCTTTATGTTCCAGATTATTTTGTGGCCTGGTGCAAAACCGGTAATCGAAAAATCCCTGAGTAGAAATTTCGCACCCATAATCGAAATATCGATAATGTCGGCATCAACATTCTTTCCTTTGAAATCGCCTTTTGCAGGCCACGGCAAGGCAAGGGGGTGGCGTGGATGTTGTCGACGATCCGCATAAGGGTCATTAGTCGGCTCGGCCATCAGAATCTCCTTTTTCAGGATTACCTGTTCCGTATTCTCAATAAAAAAATATCGGTATCCAAATCGTATTATAGCACTACTGCGTGTAATAAACAAGGTGCTGAAGTAATTGCAGGAGTTTTCCGGATGTTGGGGAGAGAGGAGGATTGGGCAGACAGAGAAGGTTAAAAAGTGCCGGGAAACGTTAAATTTATCATAGTTTACATAATATGTATTATGCGACATTATTAAAAGCATAGGTGGGGGAACCTCGCTTCGCGGGTTCCCCCTGGCCTGAAGCCGCGAAAGGCACGCGTCTTCAGGCACACCCCTTCCAGCGGAGGTACGAGGCGATGCCTGCCTCGCTTTGCTCAGCAGGCGCTCTCGTACTCCCGCAACGCTCACATTAGGTAGAAAGAACAAATACGGCAAACCAAAATTGCATAAACGCTTCTACGCCTTTGAATCTTTTGACGTTGCGTTAGCGAGGACAAAGGGTGCCTGCTGAAGCGCAGCGAGGCAGGCAGTCTGGGGAGCCACAGGCGCAAAGCGCCGCATGGCTCCCCAGACCGGCTCGGCTTTGCCGAGAGCCCGGCGGAGGCGCGCCGGAGGCGGAGGGCACCCTTCAAGGTGCCCTCCGGAACGCCCAGAAATTGACTTTGATTTTGAACTATTGACTAGACCTCGGCTGCAAGCTATTTTTCATTGTCCCGTTTCTAAAGGGCGCATGGCTCAGCTGGTTAGAGCGCCGCGTTCACATCGCGGAGACCGCTGGTTCAAGTCCAGCTGCGCCCATTTTATCCTGCTTATCACCTCAAAGTCACATCTTTGATACTGCATGAAAAAACGGCCCTTCATCGGAATACCTTTTTTCCCGGCGCTCGTTTTCCTGATCACCGGGATATCGCTGGGCGACGACCTCCAGCATTGTGTCCAATTTTCTGCCCCCGAACAAAAAGCGGTTATTATTGCCCCGATCTGTACTCTTGGCGTTGCCTCATCGTGCAGGCCCATCCAGCAGGTCGACATCATGGCCCGATACCTGCCGGCCCAGGGCGACAGCTCCATCGTCGATACCATTGCACGGCTCAGGGGTCCATCATTTCGCTATATCTGGAACCTCTCCTCAATTCCAAACCAACTTTCTCAGGGAATCGGGATCATTATCGAGGTTACCTTTGCCGATGGAGAAATGTTCGGCACCAGGCGGGAGGGAATTTTCC
Source organism: Fibrobacterota bacterium (assembly GCA_003164335.1). Lineage (GTDB taxonomy): Bacteria > Fibrobacterota > Chitinivibrionia > Chitinivibrionales > Chitinispirillaceae > BOG-1184. Next base: position 13,917 of record PLTF01000059.1, on the reverse strand, counting down.
TGGCGCATCAGAAGATCGATTATCCGACCCTCAAGCCCCTGGTCTACGATTTTCCCGAATCCCGTTCGTTCAATCACGATACCGTGGTGCTTGCTTCCGGCGATCCGTCACGGCTGGAATACGTTCAGATGTATTGGAACGAGCAGTCGATAGCCGTGCGGGTAACGGTCCGCGATCCCTCATTCAGCGCCGATCGTTCAGAAAGTCTTCTCGATCGAATGGGGATCGAAATTTGCGCCGATCCGGAGAAGAAACGCAGCCTGTATCCTTCCGAAGAGGATCTTATCATAACGGTTCCCCTGTCCGGAGAACCCTACCGAAAAACCTTCCAGCCGACGTTTAACGCCGATGGCACCTTTAATCTCAACATTATCAAGACCCGCCTCAATCTTTCCAGTACTGTCGAAAAGCAATCCGGCCGCGGGTTTACGGAAACGGTTACCATTCCTGCCTATCTGTTCGGAAAAACCATTCCGACCACTATGGGATTCAATGTCATTGTTTCTACAGCCGACGCGCGCGGAAACCTTGTCAGTTCTTCGTTCATCGAAGCTGCGGGTCTTAACAAGTTCAGTCCGGAACTCTGGCCGACACTCGTCGTCCTGCCCAAGCCCATTTCCAAGATACCCTGGATAATCTGGATTGCCTGCTTTGTCGTCGGCATCACTATTCCCCTTGTCCTCTACCTCTTCTTCTCTTCATTTGGCCGGGCTTCCCCCGCGTCGGCGATCCGCCGGAGATCCGACGCTGAAAAGCTGGAATTTTCCCGCATACGAGAAACAATAGACCAGTTTATTCTGCAGCCCGAGGGAACTCTTGCCGCGATAGCCGGAGAGCTTCAAACTCCCCTGCCGAAACTGAGGAAGCTGGTTAAGCGGGCAACCGGCATGTCCTTTCAAAATTATCTTCAATATCTGCGCACGGAAATCGTTTGCGAACGGCTTCGTTCCTCAAATGCGACCGAAATGGTTGTCGCCGCAACAAGCGGATTTCGCACCATCCGGGAAATGCAACGCTTCTTCAGGCGGTTCTATCGCATGTCCCCGGAAGAGTTCAGAAGTACGCAGAAGATTGAACACGTGGATATGGGGTCGGAGAGTTAAACGGCGGGACTATTTTCGGGAGGCAAAAAGCAATCTGATTTTATTGAGCCGGGAGAATAAATTGAATTTTTGAATAAGGACGGTTGTTTTTTCGATACTTGCGCTATTTTCACCGCTGGTAGTACCCGCCTTCATTGAGGCGCATTCAGGACACTCGTGGTGCTTCAGGGGTCGTCCGTTCTGGGTTTCCCAATATTTCCTGAAATCGGCCCCATATTTTTCGATCCAATCCACATAGATTTCGTTGAGCGAATGATCCTGGAGCGGATCGTGCCCCAATTTGACCCCTTCAAACCACTTATGCCTTTCCATTTCATCAATCTGAGCTTTTATAAATGCAGTGAAATCACAATCATCCGACACCGGCTCCTGAAGAGTTTGCTCCAAATGAACCTCCCCGTAACGGAAAAATCTTCACCCGCTAATCTATAATAAATTAATTCCCGGCAAACGGGGATAGAATAAAAAATAATAAAAAAATTACTGCACTCCCGACATGCATTACTCCTGGTCATGATGGACAAAAACCCGGTTATCAGAGGTAATGACCGAGATCATGGTCATGTTTAAAAGGCTATCTGAAGAGCTGGCCATGAGTAAATTCGAAAATCTGTCGGTTCCGAACCGTTAAAGCTGATATTGCCAACGACATAGCTGATAGTCTGAGCATGTTGTAGCTGCCGGGCTCTCGGCAAAGCCGAGCCGGTGTTTCCAGCCCTGCGGCTTCGCCGTGGTCTGGAAACACTGCCGGGGTCGCTATCGGTGCACGCTCGGCATCCAGCCTCATTTTGAACCCCTACAGATTGGGCAACCACATGGTTGCCCCTACAAAATCTTTCCTGTTTTTTCTACCCTAAAGAGGGCGAATCAGCTCTTCTTTCTATCATCCTTCATGCTTTATTTTTTTCTGTGGCACCCCGCCCCTTCCCTATTGCACAATTAATTTATCTTCTGAATTTCAGGCTGTGAACAAGGCAAAAGAGATACCCAAATGCCGTTCAATGCGGGAAGCTCAATAATTCAATATATCGAGAAGTATTAATAAAGAGGAATATTCAATGAGCCTTCTAAACTGCTGGGAAATAAATAAATGCAAACATGGAGCTAAAGCACTTCTCGAAGACGCCACCAAGAAGTGCATTGCTGCCGTAGAAAGCTTCGGTCACAGCTGCTGGGCCATCGAAGGAACATTATGCAAGGAGAAGCAGGAAACGCCTGAGGGAAAAAAATGCGAAGACTGCAAAGTATTCCGAACTTTTAATGCTCTTAAAGGACTTCCAGCTGAGGAATTCGACAGGATCTATGAGGAGGAGCGAAAGAGATATCACGCATTGGCCCGCCGATGGACCAAGATGAACCACTGAATATGAGGAGAAGCCGTCTCAAGGCTTTTCAATAATCGCACCCAACATTTCCCTTTTTGCAAAGAGTGCACATCCCCCGACGGTCTCTTCCAGAAGGTGAGGATTCTCCCGTATCCTTTGCAGCAGCGGCGATGCAAGCCCTTCCTGCAGTCCCGTTTCAGTGATATTCACGTCGGAAAAAGGCGCGAGCGGGCAAGCTTCAAGGTCGCCCCAGGGGTTGACATGGATAAATCCCCGACCTGCCGCAAGACAACCTCCGAACTGTTCCTCATCGCCGGGGAAGGAGATAAACAGAGCATCGGTCGAGGCGCGGAAATGTGTCACCGCTGCAGAAAGCATACGCCGCTCATCCGCACCGGGACTGAGTTCCCCGGAACCCGGTTCGACCGGCACATAATCGACGAAAAAAAACAGCCGGCAACCTGCGCTGCGTAGTTGGTCCACAAACTTTCTGGCAGCAATCGTTGCTATGTTTTTCCTGGTTACTGTCAGGGAAATACCGCAGAAAATTCCTCTGGCCCGAAAATTCCCGATGCTCTCCGTCGCCTTTGCATATACACCTTCGCCGCGACGCAAGTCCGTGAATCCCCGGTCTCCCTCGATACTTATTACCGGAATAAGATTGCGCTTCCTCTTGCAGATGGCCAGGAACCGTTCATCGATAAGCGTTCCATTGGTAAAAACAACGAACAGAAGCCGGGGAAATGCCGCCGTCAGTTCCAGAATGTCCTGCCGCAGGAGCGGTTCGCCTCCAGCGAGTAAAACGGTGGCGATACCAAGCTTTTCCGCTTCTCCAAAAAGGGAGGCGATGCGGTCGCGGGGCACCTCTTCTTCATGATCACGGTGAAGAATTTTCGAGTAGCACCCTTTACAGCCGAGGTTACACCTGCCGGTAATGCTGACGATCATGAAAGGGGGAACACAAATTCCCGATCGTCCGATACGGGAACGACGACCGGCAGCAGCACGCTGGTTCAGGAGTATTGAGAGCGCCATGAGGAGAAAACGGGGATTTTTCAGGCCCACTTTAAGGGAATCGAGATAAAATCTTCCGATGCCTTTTTCGAGCACCTGCCGGAAGTCGGGTGGGCAAGCGACCATGTCCGAGGTTATTGTCCGGACCCGGAGCCTGTCAAAGCCTCGTTCATGGCACCGGTGCGATACCCTTCAACATCCATCGCAACGAAGATAAACCCCGCTTTTTTGCAAATCGCCCCTGCTTCGGCGCGCAGTGCCCAGGCTTTTTCGAGGGCATCGGGAGCGACCTCGATGCGAGCGCAATCACCGTGGCTGCGCACCCTGAATTGTCCAAATCCAAGGTTGCGCAATCCCGCTTCGGCTAGGTCTATCCTCTTAAGTTTATCGCCGGTGATTTTTTCGCCATAGGGAAACCGGGAGGCCAGGCAGGCGTACGCGGGCTTATTTGCCGTCGGCAGCCCTCTTTCGCGCGAATGGGCCCGAATCTCCTCTTTGGTCATGCCGGCCTGAAAGAGCGGCGAAATAATGCCGAGTTCGGCAAGAGCTCGCCTTCCGGGACGGTAATCCTTTGCATCGTCGGCATTGCTGCCGTCAAACACTGCTTCGAACCCTTCGGCTTCCGCAATTTTCTTGATTTTAGAGAATAGCTCGCTTTTGCAATAGTAGCATCGGTCGGGCGGGTTATCGGAAAAACCGGGAATTTCAGTCTCCTCCGACACAATGACCCGGTGCGGTAACCCGAGCGAGCCCGCCAGCGCAGTGGCTGCCACCAGTTCGGAGGTGGGATAGGTCGAGGAGGAGGCGGTGATAAGCAGCACACGCTTATCGAGCACCTCGCCTGCGACACTCGCCAGGAAGGTGCTGTCGACGCCGCCGGAGAAAGCTATAACCGCAGACCTGAAGCCACCGATCGTTTGTTTCAATCGCGAGAGAGAATTTTCAGGGGTCGCCATAATTTGAAATTTATTCCTTTTCCCGCCGGACCATCCGGCTCGTTAAAAATTATATTATGCTGTCGGCCCTCCCCATACCGGAAGGCAGACGCCCTCCGGGACCGTTTCTTCATTGCGTTCATCCCGCAGGCGCCCTCAATAGCCCCTGGAGAGTTTCCCGATAATGAATTTCAGCGCCGCTCTCATCGATAAAATGCGCTCCGAAGGCATTCCGGAGTCGGCCATCGAGACTTTTGCCCATTTTTACCTCAGGCTGGTGCAGGGCGCACCTGCGACTATCGCTGAAACGGACATTATACCCGTTGATCCCGGCTCGGTGCCGAACATGGCGGATCTGGACCGTTATGCGGGATCCGGCAGGGTTGCGCTTGCAAAAACCGCAATCATCAAGCTCAATGGCGGTCTCGGAACTTCCATGGGCCTCGATGGGCCGAAATCGCTTATCCGCGCAAAAAACGATCTTTCGTTCCTCGACATCACGGTCCGGCAGGTCGGCCGCCTCAATGACTCTCTCGGAACATCGATGCATCTCCTTCTGATGAACAGCTTTTTTACTGAGCTGGCGACGAAGGAGGCGCTGGGCGGGATGGGCGCTGCGTATAGGGATTTTGTCGACTGTTTTTCACAGCATAAATTTCCTAAGGTTGATGCCGGAACTCTCGGCCCCGCATCCTGGCCCGATGATCCAATACTTGAATGGAACCCCGCCGGTCACGGCGATCTCTTCCTCTCGCTTCAATCTTCCGGCCTTCTGCAAAAGCTGTGCGATCGCGGTTTCCGCTACCTGTTCGTTTCCAACATCGATAATCTGGGAGCGCAGATCGATCTCCCGATACTCGGTTATTTCGCCGAAGAGGGCATTGATTTTCTCATGGAGGTCACCGACCGTACCGCCATGGACCGTAAGGGCGGTCACCTTGCGCGTCGGAAAAACGGTCGTCTGACGCTGCGTGAAGCCGGACAGTGCGCTCCCGAAGACCTTTCCTTTTTCCGGGATGTTGCCAGGTACTCTTTCTTCAATACCAATAATGTCTGGATAAGCCTCGACGCGGTTAAGCGGTGCCTTGAAAAAAAATTAAACCTATCGTTGCCCCCGGTCATTACCCGGAAACTCCTGAATGTGCACGATGCAGCCTCACCGGCCGTGCTCAATTTTGAATCCGCCCTTGGATCCGCAATCTCCCTATTCGAAAAAAGCGTCGCACTTCGGGTGCCGCGTTCCAGATTTGCACCGGTTAAAAATTGCGACGACCTTCTCCTTATCTGGTCCGATTACTACGTGCTCACGCAGGATTATCAGCTTCGTCTCAACCCGTCGCGGCGCCTGCCTCCTATTTCCATTGCACTCGATCCGAAACATTACTCGCTCATCGATCTCCTCCATGAGCGTTTTCCGACCGGGGCGCCGTCGCTTGTCGATTGCGAATCTTTTTCGGTAAACGGGGATATCAGGTTCGGCCGGGAGGTAATCGTGCGGGGAGCCGCATCGCTTTCCAATACGCAGCCGGTCCAGCTGGTCATCGGCGACGGTACCGTGGTCTCCGGCAATCGGACAGTCTGACTCCCCGGAATACCGATGGAAACCGTTTCGCAACTCTCTCTTCTGCTTTACCCGCCCGCCACCTTTGACGAGCTCATTTCGCGCCGGCACGACTGCGCCGCACTCTCGGTTGCGGTCAATACGCGTCTCCGGCGAGGATGGCAGGTGCGGTCGCAGCCACTTTCGTCGACCCGGCAACTTATCATCCCCTCTTACCTCGCCGATGCACCGGAGGAGATAAAAACCTGCCTCATCGAATGGGCGCTCCTCCCCTATCGAATCAGCCGGCTACACAAGGCCGTACTTCGCGAGCGCCGCTCCTCCCTCGAAAAAAGAATCTGGTCATACATCCAATCGCTGCCTCATGCTCCGCGCAGGGGATCACGATTCAATCCTGCCAGGTTTTCCGGCGACACTGCCGGCTCGGTGTACGACCTCAGGGAGGTATTCGACAGCGTCAATGCAGCGTGGTTCGAAGGGAAGCTTGCGGCCCTCGTCCGCTGGGGAGACGCATCCTCGAAAACGTCCTATCATATGGCAAAAACCGACGCTGCGGGGAACAAGGTCCACCTCATCACCATAGCCGGCCTCTACAACCATCCCCGGGTGCCGCGGTTCGCCATCGAGGCGATCATGCATCACGAGATGCTTCATATCGCCATCCCGCCCTACCGGAAAAATAGCCGGGCAGTGATTCACGGGAAAGAGTTCAGGGAGGCGGAGGCGAAATTTACGTGGTTCCATGAATGGCGGGTGTGGGAACGGGAGCAGGTACCGTTTTTGTTGAAGCGGCGATGGTTTAAAAGATAGTGAGTAAAGCTTTAGATGTAAGCCCGGTTTCCCCGCCTGAACAATAACAATAAATCATAATAATGACGGAAGGAAGGCAGTAATCATCGCATTCTTTCTGGTTTCAGTTTCAGCATTATGCCGGTCGCAGAATCCGCTTCCGCAATCATATTCCTTATAATGAATAACCGTATCTTTCCCGAGTTTCATAGTTCCGCTGCCTGATTCTCCGAATCATTCATGGTAATGGTTGATAATTATTGTGTATTGTAAATACGCCCATAAGGGCAGGCCCGATGGATCCGTATACTGAGGCATTTCCAAAATACACCCGGGCATTGATCCGCATCATATACAGTATTTCGCATTTCCGTTGTGATTGTGAGTGACTTTCCTGCAATTTCTCCCATCTGCGAACTATCAATGCGTTTGTTTTTTTTCATCGAGAAGGACATTTTTGCGGGTGATTAATTTATCGAAGGCATTTCGGGGGAGGAAGAAGCTAGTATCTTTAAATTCATCCACTATGAATATCACCGCTCCCCCACCCTGCAAGCACGTCGTTGTACTGGGAACGAACCACACCTCGAGCAAAACCGAGCTGAGGGACCGGCTTATCGTCACACCCGACCGGCTCAAAGCTGCACTCGCACAACTCGCCCGGAACCGGGCTGTCTTCGAATCGTTCATCCTTTCGACCTGTAACCGGGTGGAAATCTATGCGGTGATGGAAAATCCGGCTGCTGCGCGGGAGCAATTACTCGCGTTTCTCTCGGATTTTCAGGGAATTCCAGTCGGCGAATTCGAATCACCGTTCTATTTCTACCATTGTGAAGAGGCCGCCGGACACTTTTTCTCCGTTGTTGCCGGGCTCGATTCAATGGTCATCGGCGAAACGCAGATTCTCGGCCAGGTCAAAGAGGCATACCGGTGTGCGCGGGAGATGGGTAATACCGGCGCCATTCTCAACAAGCTCTTCCATTTTGCGGTTGAAACGGGCAAGCGCATCCGTACCGAAACAAGAATCAGCGACGGCATACTCTCGGTCCCGTCGGCCGCAGTCGACCTGCTGAAAAAAAACCTCGGTGACTTGTCGATGCGCTCCGCACTCATCATCGGCGCGGGTGAGATGGGTGAATTGACGGCCCGGCACCTCGCGGCGGCCGGGTGCCGGAAAATGTACTTTGCCAACCGGACCCTTGGGCATTCGATTCCCCTGGCTCAAGAATTCGGAGGAACCGTCCTGGTCCTGTACGACATGGATGCCGTCATGCCGGAGTGCGACATCGTCGTTTCATCGACCGGAGCACCCCATTTTATCCTGACCGCCGACTGGATAAAAAAAATCATGGCTTTGCGCAACCACCGTGCGCTCTATCTCATCGACATCGCGGCGCCCCGCGATATCGAGCCGGCCGCCGGTACGCTCAGGAACGTTTTCCTGTACAGTTTTGACGAACTGTCGGTCCTCGTTTCGAAAAATTCACAGTTGCGAGCGGACGAGATCGGCAAGGCGCGCAAAATCATCGCAGAGGATATCGAAAACTATTTCATCTGGTACCGGTCACTGCCGATTCTACCCACGCTCGGTTCGCTCAGGAAGCGCTTCGAACTGCTGCGCAATGAGGAGCTTGAACGGTACGCTTCCCGGCTTGCCCGACTGCCGGCGGAGTCGCGGGAGCTTATCGGTCAATTTGCGGCCTCGCTGACAAACCGGTTCCTGCGCATGCCTTCAAAGGTCCTCAGGGAGATGGGCGCAAGTCGCGACGGCGTCGAGTACTCCCGATCGCTTGACGCACTATTCGGTCTGGAGGATATCGGCAATGAACCTGCAATGCGAGAGCATGCCCCGGGCGTTGCTCCGGGGTTAGCGGGCGAAGTACCGGCAAGCCCTGCCGTACCTGAAGTAGATCCCCCTGAGCTGGGTTCGAAGGGCTTCAACACCGGCTATTACCCCATTTTTGTCAATGGCCGGCGTCTGCCTTGCCTTGTGGTCGGCGGCGGGATGGTCGGGGTCAGGAAGGCCGAGTCGCTCCTCGAATCAGGCGCAACAGTCACGGTTCTGAGTCCGCAAGGCTCCGATCGCCTTGCGGATCTCGAACGGCAGAACCGCCTCGTATGGATACGAAACCATTACGAGGAACGTTTCCTGCAGGACATGCAGCTCGTCATCGGAGCCACCGACGACCCCGATATCAATGAACAGGTTTATATCGATGCGAATAGTCGCGGAATTTTGGTCAATGTCGCCGACGATCCGGAGCACTGCACGTTCATCGTCCCGTCGGTGATGACAAAGGGGCGTCTCTGCGTAGCGGTCGGGACCGGCGGAGCCGCGCCCATGGTGGCGGCAAAAATCCGCGCCGAACTGGAGGCGGTACTCCCGGAGGAATACGCCGCCATGATCGATGAACTCGGCGCTCTCCGACCGGCCATCAGGCGGATGCCCGCAGGCGACAAAGACCGGTTCTGGCAGAGCGTCTGCGCGATAGATATCTCCGCTTTCAGAGGACAGCCCGAGGTCCTGCGGCAGCGTATCCGCGACGAACTTGCGGGGGCGGACTGATACGGATGTCTGGGCCGAGGATCCGGCCTGCTTTTTAACCGAAGAAGAGATTACCACCCGGCTTGTCTAAACGGAAGGAGCGTGCGCTATGGGATTTCCCGGAACAAGGATGAGGCGATTGCGGCGCAATAAGCGCATCAGGAACATGATTGCCGAAACGACGCTTACCGCGGATGATTTTATCCTTCCCCTTTTTGTCTGCCATGGTGAAAAGATCCGCAGGCCGGTTTCCTCCATGCCGGGGGTATACCAACTATCGATAGATGAACTCCTCAACTCCTGCAGTGAAGCGATCGATGCCGGGGTGGGCGCGGTTCTCCTGTTCGGCATTCCGGATACGAAAGACGAAGAGGGCCGGGCAGGCTACGCACAGAGCGGCATCGTGCAGCAGGCCATACCGGCCATTAAGAAGCGGTTCAGCGACCTGTACGTCATCACCGATGTGTGCAACTGCGAATACACCACGCACGGCCACTGCGGTCCGGTGGTGAACGGGGAAGTGGTAAACGACAAAACTGTCGAAATTCTGGCTCGCCAGGCGCTCTCCCATGCCCGCGCCGGATGCGACATGGTTGCTCCGAGCGACATGATGGACGGCAGGATATTTGCCGTTCGCGAGAAACTCGACACGGCCGGATTCGAGACGCTTCCGATACTCTCCTATGCTGCCAAGTATGCGTCATCTTTCTACGGACCGTTCCGGGAGGCGGCCGGGTCGGCACCCGCTTTCGGCGACCGGCGAGGCTACCAGATGGACCCGCGCAACGGCCGCGAAGCGCTTCGCGAAGTGCAATTGGACATTGAGGAAGGTGCGGACCTTGTCATGGTGAAGCCAGCGCTGAGCTGCCTCGACGTCATCTGGCGTGTCAGGGAGTCCTGCAACCTGCCGGTGGCAGCCTATAACGTCAGCGGTGAGTATTCCATGGTAAAGGCGGCGGCGGAAAAGGGCTGGATCGACGGTGACGCGGTCATGATGGAGATCCTCACCTCGATCAAGCGGGCGGGGGCGGACCTGATCGTTACCTACCATGCCGTCGAAGCGGCGAAACTTTTAGCAAAAGGAAACTGAATGCCTGCCCTGCCCACCGGAACCCGCAGTGTGCTGCGGCTTGTCGCCTGGGAGGTAACCCGGTCGTGCGGGCTAAGCTGCCTTCACTGCCGCGCCAGCGCGCAGGAGGGGCCGTATCCGGGAGAGCTTACCACCGCGGAGTGCGAGCGCGTGCTCGACGGCATAGCCGCCTTTGCCCGGCCCATCATTATTCTCACCGGCGGCGAACCGATGCTGCGGGCCGACATCTATCATATTGCCGAATACGGCACCAGGCTTGGCCTCCGGATGGTCATGGCACCCTGCGGCGCGTTATTGACAGGAGAAACCTGTTCCGCGCTCATGAAGGCGGGAATCCGTCGCATCAGCCTGAGCATCGACGGCGCTGCCGCGCAGAGCCACGACCGGTTTCGCGGCGTTGCCGGAGCATTCGAAAGCGTCATGCGGGGGATCGGGGCGGCAAAGTCGGCAGAGCTCGAATTCCAGGTCAATACCACGATAACCGGAATGAATGTCGACCAGCTGCCGGCGATTTTCGACCTTGCAGCATCGCTCGGCGCGGTGTCATTCCATCCGTTTATGCTCGTGCCCACCGGCAGGGGCAGCACGCTTGCGGATGAGGCATTGGCACCATCCGAATATGAACGGGTCCTGAACTGGATATACGACCATCGTTCTTCGTCGGGTATGACCGTCAAACCGACCTGCGCCCCGCATTACTACCGCATTCTCCGGCAGCGGGAAAAGCTCGCCGGGAGGGCGGTGACCACGGAGACCCATGGCCTCGATGCCATGACCAAAGGATGCCTCGGCGGGCAGGGGTTTGTTTTCATCTCCCACATCGGAATCATGCAGATCTGCGGATTTCTCGATGTCCCGGCCGGAGACCTCCGGCAGACGGAGTTTGCGGTTCAGCCGCTATGGGAGAATTCGCCGCTCTTCCGCGCGATGCGGGATCCAGACGGGTATCGCGGGCGGTGCGGGAGGTGCGACTATCGTAAGGTCTGCGGCGGATGCCGTGCCCGGGCGTTCGCGACAGGCGGCGATTATCTCGCCGAGGAACCCTATTGCGCTTATGAACCGCCGGTACATGGAGGACAGGCACGAATCCATGATTGACATTGTAGAAAGCCGCGCCGCATTCCTTGAGGCCACGCAGGTCATTACCGGCGGCGTCAACTCGCCGGTCAGGGCATTCGGCGCTGTGGGAGGCACGCCGCTCTTCATTGCATCGGGACAGGGCTCCTCCGTTACGGACATCGACGGCAACCGGTACCTCGATTATGTCGGCTCCTGGGGCCCGCTCATCCTCGGGCATGCCCACCCCGAAGTGGTTGAGGCGCTACGGGACGCCGCCCAAAGGGGAACGAGCTTCGGCGCTCCAACGCTCCTTGAAACCCGGCTTGCACGGACCGTAACCGAATTGGTCCCTTCGGTCGAGCTTATTCGGTTCGTCAACTCCGGGACCGAAGCGACTATGAGCGCGGTGCGTCTGGCCCGGGGCCATACCGGCCGCGCATGCATCGTCAAGTTCGAGGGGTGCTACCACGGCCATGGCGACAGCTTCCTCATCGCGGCGGGGTCGGGAGCAGCCACGCTCGGCATCCCGGACAGTCTGGGCGTTACCGCCGCGATCGCAGCCGATACCCTGATTGCCCGATACAATGATCTCGATTCGGTACATTTGCTCTTTGAAAAGCATGGCGAAAGGGTTGCCGCAATCATCGTGGAACCGGTCGCCGGGAACATGGGTGTGGTTGTCCCTTCACAGGGCTTTCTGCAGGGCCTGCGCCGTATCGCCACGAAATATGCAAGTCTTCTTATCTTCGATGAGGTCATGACCGGATTTCGCGTGGCTCCGGGCGGGGCGCAGGAACTCTACGGCATCGAGCCCGACCTGTCAACATTCGGCAAGATACTGGGCGGCGGGCTGCCGGTGGGCGCCTATGGCGGCAAACGGCACATCATGGAGCAAGTTGCTCCGCTCGGAGGCGTCTACCAGGCAGGAACCCTCTCCGGGAACCCCCTCGCCATGGCGGCAGGGCTCGCAACGCTTAACTGCATTCGCCGGGATCCCGGATTTTATCCGGAGCTCGAACGCAAAAGCGCCCGCCTTGCCGATGGACTTCTGGAGAACTGCCGTAAGGCCGGGGTTGGCGCAGTGGTTAACCGGGTCGGCTCCATGCTGACCCTCTTTTTTACCGAGGAGAAATCAGTGACCGATTGGAAAACTGCAAAACGCAGCAACACCGCGGCATACGGTCGCTATTTCCACGAATCGTTACAAAACGGTATTTACCTGGCGCCCTCGCAATTTGAGGCGCAATTTGTTTCTGCCGCTCATTCGGACGACGATATTGAAATGGCCATTCTCGCTTCTGCTGCCGCGCTTAAAGGGTGCTTTTAATGGATGCTGTTGACAGGGCTCTCCTCGATTGCTTACAATACGATTTTCCGCTCACCACGCAGCCCTTCCTGTCCATTGCCCGGCGCCTGCGGCTTGAGCCCCGGGAAACGATAAGTCGCATCACCCGGCTGAAGGCATTGAACATTATTCGTCAAATCGGACCGATATTCGACTCTTCAAGAATCGGTTACCGTAGCGTGCTCGCCGCATTCAAAGTTCCGCCGGGGCGGCTCGATGCGGTTGCAAGGGTGGTGAGCGGAAATCCGGCAGTATCGCACAACTATTCCCGGAGCGGCGACTACAACCTCTGGTTTACGGTGACCCAGCCCGAGTCTGAGGATCTTTCCAAGACGATCGAGTTTATGGCAAGAGATGTCGGGGTAACCGACCGGCTTTTTTTGCCGAGCGTCAGGAATTTTAAAATCGGGTTCCGGCTTGAAATGGGGAATGGGGGCTGGACAACCCCGGCAAGTGCATCAGGCAAGGAGCACATCAAGTGCCTCCCGGCAACCTTTGCCATAGACAAAGCCTTTGTCAGGGAGTTACAGAAAGACCTGCCGGTGACAGAGCGTCCCTACCGGTCGGCCGCCCGGAGGCTTGGATTGACCGAGGGAAATATGGTCGCGGAGATCAAGCGATATCTGGAAGCAGGGGCGATCCGGCGTATTGCCGCGATCCTCAAACCCGTTAATGCCGGATATCCGGTAAACATCCTGACGGTCTGGGACCCTGACCCGGGAAAAAAGGAGCATTTGGGGATAGCGGCAGCAGAAAGAATGCAGGTCAGCCATTGCTATGAGCGTCCGCCGTGCAAAGGGTGGCCGTATTCGATTTACACTATGATCCATGGGAAGACTGAAGAAGAGTGCGGAGAGGTGATTAGAAATTTAATAGGAGAAACAGGAGTGACACAATATCAGGAACTTATTACGCTAAAAGAATATAAAAAAACCAGAGTGGAATATTATCCCATTGATAAATAAAAGTGATGGTGGAACTTCAAAATGAAAGACCTTTGGTGGGGGAACCATTAAAAAATGGTTCCCCCTGGCTTGAAGCCGCGAAAGGCACGCGTCTTCAAGCACACCCCTTCCAGCGGAAGGGGAAGGCGATGTTTGCCTGAAGGCAAACGCCCACCCCCTCCCGCAACGCCCTCTATTTAGGTAGAA
>PLTF01000152.1:15065-65162 GCA_003164335.1 Fibrobacterota bacterium | reverse complement strand
CTCCCGGCCCTTCTTACTGCCAAAAGCTTTAAGATCGCCGTGAAAAACATCCAGAATCTCCGGCATACTATTCAGAAGCCGGTTTATCCCGTTATACTTTTGCCGGTAGTCTTTTATTATTTTTAATGAGCCGGTAACATTCAGAAAAAAGCACGGTGCTGTCTCGATTTTCTTTCTCAGGGGAAGCCTCCTTTTTATTGCTGCTTGGTAACAACAATATAATCGATGGCTTCCCTTGAGTCAACATTTTCCTCTCACAAAACAGAAACTAAATATTTGCATGATAAAATGGTTGGGCTCGTTACTTCCATGCTCGATCTTAACAAAAAGCTCGCATCCGCCTCCGACGACCAGGAAAAGACCCTCCTCGCCCGTCGCATCGATTCCACCGACCGGCAAATCGATAAGCTGGTCTACGAGCTGTACGGTCTGACCGAAGAGGAAATAAAGATCGTGGAAGGCGGGAAATAAGGGAATGCCTCTGGCGAAGGTCAAAAGAAGGCCCTCTTTAATGAGGGAAGATATTTGGTCATTAGTAAAGCATTATCTATTTATCGATTCGTTTTTTGACTTTTCAAAATAAGGACGTAAGGATAATTATGAGGGCTGTTTCAGGATGACCCCCGGCGACCGAGTATGCAGCCTCGCACGCGAAAAAAGCGTTTTTTGAAAAATTTTAAAGGGCAAAAACATGGCAGAACCTACAACCGATGAAAAAGGAATAGCCTTGGAACAAGCCACCATTAAGCAACTTGCAGAGGCCCACCGGGCGTTGCTGCTTTTAAAGCTGGATGAAGTTAATGCCGCAAGAAAAGAATTTAAAACCATTCCGATTGATCTCTATGATGCTGAAAGAATTCCGGTAAAGCGGCAAGAAAAGACATTTTTATTGACGAGCGGGTCCTATAGCCATCATGGTTTTTGCAGACCGCTGATTGAAGAAACCCTGGAGCATATCATTGATATACCTGAGGATAAGTTTAAGTATCTAAACCTTTGTAAGGCCGAATTCCAGGAAAAAATGGTTTATAGTCCCGAGGGCGGAATTGCTTTTGGCGATATTTTAATGACCGCTATTTATTACTACACGCCTATGATGAACTATTTGCATGATAATAATTTTAAGGCGTATGTAGCCCTGGAGCAATCCGCTCAATCGGCTGCAAATTTTCTGCGCTGGCTAAACGGCCAGATCGATAAATACAAAAGATGGATGGAATTTAATAGTGAGCCGGTGAATGAAGTGGCTACCCCATTGAAGGATGAGGGTAAGGCAGCCGAAAAAAATACCGGCACTTCAAAACCGCCCGATCCGAAAAAAACGCGCCAAGCGAAACCTCTTAATCCGGAAGACCATATGCGGACCTGGATCTACCTGAATGAATCCACTGATCCGGATTTAGCTTTTTGCGCAGAGATCGAGGAAATATGCCTTGCTTTGGAAGGCAGCGGGATCGAAGACTATCGAGCACCATTTATAGATAAAAAAGGATTGACCAAAACAGATTGCCATTTGAGAAGAATAAATTTTATAAATCACTTTAAAAAAGATGCATTTAGAGATGTGATTGTTAAAGTAGTTACGGCCAATAAGGCTAATAATCATGGTTATGCTGTTATCAGAACCAGCGGCTACCAGGCCTTCCAAGGCCGTGTCGATTCCATAATCACACTGATAAGGAAGCTGCGAGAAGCCCGATAGAGCTCCGTTTTATCCTCCAAATCCCTGTAAAACCCCGATGTGACGGAAACGGCCTGTGCTTGCCACCGGCCTACCCCAGATTTGCAAAAACTTGCAAAAGTTTGCAAAGCTTTGCAAACACCGAATGCTTTTGCTCCGAAATTTGAAATTAAAATCCTTATTTAAATTGCCTGCTCCGATTTATAATTATCCTCATGTTAATTTGATAACCCGTGCAACGGAGTTTTTATGGACCGGTTTCAACTTGCAGAAAAACTGCTCCCGTTTTCAGAGCCAGGCTGCGTTTGCCTCATGGATGGCAATACCTCTTTCGGTTGGCTCTATAATGCCGAGCAATGCAAAAAGGCGATTGAATGCTGGAGGGCGGGAACGCTTTCAAGCGTTTCATTCATTACTAAAGACAAAAAAGGCCGCAAATTTAATATAGACCATCCGGTGCGCCTTGGCATCGTCCCCCATTATGATGAAAAAGTTTCGTACTTCGCCCTTGATTTCGACGCACATGAGGGGCAGGAATCTAATGTTCATCAGCTTCCAGCCATAGCAAAATTTTTCCATGCTGAGCCGGTACAATTCCACAGCAAAAGCGGGCAGGGAATCCGGGCGATATTCATTTTGCCTGAGCCTATGGATGTTAATGAATTCATTTCCATAATCCGCTCATGGGGTTTCAATAGAACTGGCCGCGTCGAGCTTTTCCCAAAGACCGGCAAGCTCACGCAATTCTGGCTGCCTAACGATCCCAACCTTATTACTGGTGGAGATTCCTTTATATCAGGATCATGGGAAAGCGCTATTGCCGCGCTCCCGCCAATCATTCCAGCCCAGCTGACCAATACAACGCTTGATTTTATGGTTGGCCTTATCGCCCCCGGCAGCCGTCACAACACGCTTTATGCCGCTGCTCGGGAATTGGGGTCGAAGAGGACCGAAGAAAAGATTTCTTTAAAATTGCTGTTGCAGGGTGCTACATTATGCGGATTAGGCAAAAGCGAGGCCGACCAAACAGCCCGAGACGGATACGCGCAAGGAACAGCCGATGAAAAAAAGCAGGGAAGCACTCAAAAAAAACCATACAGCGCCGATATCACCCTAACCGATACTTGGAACGCGCAATTTCTTGCCCAAAATTTCGGCAATGATATCAAATTTGACCACACGCATGGCATTTGGATGGTATGGAACGGGCAACGATGGGTGCCCGATGAAAAGGGATTGATCGTTGAGCACGCGAAAGAATCTGCCCATAAAATCATTGACATCGCGAAAAATTATAGCTTTGATCCTGATTTTTATAAAAAAATCCTTAACCATCATATCAAATCATTGGCAAAAGCCAGCCTTTATTCTTGCCTTGAGCTTTCAAAGAGTCTGACTCAAATAGCCACGATCACCAGCGAATTTAATTTCGATCCTCTTTTATTTAATTGCCAGAATGGAACTATTGATTTAAAATCCGGAACTTTGAGGGCTCACTGCCGTGAAGATAAGTTATCAAAAATAACGGATATTCCCTTTGATAAATCCGCAAAAATCGTTGCCTGGCAGGATAATTTAAACCTCATATTTGCCGGTAACGCCGAGCTAATCGCCTTTGTGCAAAGGATCATGGGCCTTTGCCTGAGCGGTGAGGTCTCCGAACAAATCCTGATATTCTTTTTCGGCGGCGGGAAGAACGGGAAAAGCCTTTTTATTTCCACGATGGAAATGATCCTTGGGGATTATTTCCTGCGCTGCCCAGCTACCATGCTCATGGCATGCAAACACGAAGGGATCCCAAACGACATTGCGCGGCTTCCCGGTGTGCGGATGGCAGTATGTTCAGAGCTTGACGAAGGGATGAGATTTAATGAATCCCTTGTTAAGGACTTAACCGGCAACGATACCGTTACAGCGCGTTTCCTTCACCAGGAATTCTTTGATTTCAAGCCAAGCCATAAGCTTTTTATTTGTGGCAATTCAAAACCGCGCGTTATTGGGACCGATACCGGAATATGGCGTCGAATGATTTTGATCCCCTTTACCGTCGAAATCCCCGCAGACAGAAGAAAACCGATAGCGGAAATGCTGACGATTTTTAGAAAAGAAGCGTCAGGAATTCTCAATTGGATGCTTGAAGGGTACCAGGCTTATAAAAAAGATGGCCTTGACATTCCACAGGAAGTGCATGCGGCAACGGCGCAATACCGGTCTGCCAGCGATGTTGTCGGATACTACTTAAATGAAAACTGCAATATTGGTTCTGCCTTAACAATTAGTATTTCAGATTTATATTTGGATTACAAAGCGTGGACGCGCGAAGCAGGTGAATTCACTCTCTCCAAAAGGCGATTTGGGGAACACCTGGTTGATCGGGGTTTTACAAAAACCAGAGGCACTGGTGGAACCTGGCTCTGGGAGGGTTTGGGATCAAAAATGAACGGAAATCCGGAGTGACCGGAGTGACAAAACTATGGCCTTTTTCCCTATTATTCCTTATGAATTTCTATTATTACAAATTATGAGAAAAACACCATACTTTTGTCACTTTTATCACTTTAGTTAAAAAAATAACCATCAACATTTAATTGGAGGTTGCATATGCCCCTAAACACCATTGAAAAAGAATATCTCACTGCTACCGAACTCGCTACCAAGCTCAACGTCTCGCTTAAGTCTGTTGTCAATTGGACCCAAGCCCACCGGCTGCCAATCATTAAAATGGGCCGGGTGAACAGATACCCAAGAGTTGAAATCGAGAAGCGATTATTGAACGGGCAGCTGCTCTTTGAAAAGCATTCAAGGGCATAAAAGGGTAGTAAAAAGTAATAAAAGGCTTGACAAGGCAAACGGCAAATGCTATATTATTCATGCATACTCATGATGTCCATTGCAAAGGGAGCAACGCAATGGCCATCATAAAAAAAGGCCTGAACCTCTTCCGGATCGACTCGCACGTTCTGCGGGGCGGCAGGGAGACGCGGCGCCGGGAGCTTTTTACCGGTACCAGGGCCGCCGCTGAGGAGCGGTACCTGCAGTTGAAGAAGGAACTGCGGGAGGGCGCAAGCGCCCCGAGTTCTTTGAAATTGGCAGAGCTGAGAACCTTCGGAGAGTTGTTTCATATTTATAAGGAGAAGCGGGGAGAGTGCGCAGTATCGCATTTGAATAAAATCAAGCTACTTGAAAGGGAGCTTGGGGCTATCGAGCTGCCGGTATTCGCGGATAGGTTTGAACGGTATATAAAGCTGTTGAAGAAGACCAATTCGGAGAAAACCGGGCGGCCCCGTTCAAATGCCTGCATCAACCGGCTCGTCGAGATCGTGCGCGCGGCCTTCAATATGGCGGCTGCGCTCGAACTGATCGAAAAAAACCCGATTTCAAAGGTCCGGTTTCCGCGCTTAAAGGAAAATCCCCGCGACGTCATTTTAAGCGAGGAGGACGTGAAAAATTTCCTTGCGGTGGTCGACCGGGAAGCCCCGCACCTGAGCGCGATTATTCGTTTCTCATTGCAGGTGCCGTGCAGGAAATCGGAGCTGGTGAACATGACCCGGGCCGATCTGGACCTGGTGAACGGGGCGATCCGCGTGAAGGCGGAAATTTCTAAAAACGATCGCGGATGCTGGAAACCGATTCCCCCGGATATGGCAAGTTACTTTCAGACCCTCCCGAAAGAAACCGAGTATCTCTTTTACCGTGCGGTTGAAGAGAAAAAAACCGGGAAGGTGCAATACTTTGGCCTGGGGAGCTTCCACAGTGCCTGGTACCGGTGCCTTAAGCTGGCCGGATTGACGGGATTACACTTCCACGATACCCGGCACATGGCGGCAACATCTCTTATAGATAATGGAACCCCGGAACAAGTGGTGATGACTGTGGCAAATTGGAAAACAAATATGCTGCGGAACTACTACCACCGGGAGCCGAAAAGAGCCCTGGAGCTGGTGCGATTTTCGCCCAACCTTGGACACTTCTTGGACACTCCGAAGAAGCAAGCAGTGTGAGAAAAACTGGAAAAAGTGATAAAAGCACTGTAAACAGGCCACTTTAGCATGGTAGCGCTATGGGGAATCGAACCCCAGTTTGATGGCTGAGAAAAATTGTTCGCACTACCCAAAATGGCCTTTTTCGCTTATTTTAGGCATTTCTACAATGCAGAGGCCGTCGGCGTCTTCACAGCGTCTTCACGGTCATGGTTAGGGCTAAATCGAACCAAATCAAGCGCGGTTTTCGGCTCCCTGTGGTAGTAAGTCCGTAGCATGTTGGTTTTCCAGTTTGCGACGGTCATCACCACCTGTTCCGGAGTCCCGTTATCTATAAGCGCCGTTGCCGCCATGTGACGGGTATCGTGGAAATGCAGGCCTTGCAGATTCGCCAGCTTCCGACATCGCTGCCATGCTGAGTGAAACGAACCGAGGCCGGAATACTTTAGTTCGCCGGTTTCCTTATCTTCAACTTCGCGGTAAAAAAGATATTCCGTTTGATTCGGTAAGTTTCTGAAATACTCCACCATATCGGGCGGTATCGGCTTCCAGCACCCCCTGTCGTTTTTTGCAATCTCCGCTTTTACCCTGATGGCATTATGAATTAAATCCAAATCTTCTTTCTTCATATTCACCAGTTCGGATTTTCGGCAGGGGACTTGAAGGGCAAACCGAACGATTGCAGACAGGTGCGGTGCCTCTTTATTAATAATGTTGAGGAGACGTTGCCGGTCATTGTCGTGCAAAATAACATCACGGGAATGCACTTTAAGTTTTGGGAAACGTGCTCTGATAATCGGGTTAGTTTCCATAAGGCCTAAAGCCACCCCCATGTTAAACACGGCCCGCACGATCTCGACAGGCCTGTTCAAACTGGCATTAGAACGGGGTTTGCCTGTCTTTTCTGAGTTGGTCGTTTTCAACAGCCTCATGTATTGCTCAAACCTTTCGGAAAAGTGGGGAAGGGGAAACATTCCAAGCTCCCGCTCGACTATCCTGATTTTGTTTAAATGGGCAATCGAACATTGTTCCCGTTTTTCCTTATAGATTTTAAGCAAATCACCGAAGGTTCTCAACTCTGTAGATGTCAAAGAGCCTGCGGGCTTCGCTTCGCGGAGTTCCCGCTTCAAAATGTAGCGCCGGTCTCGTGCTTTTTCTTTCGTTCCGCTTACAATTTCACGGCGTTCTATAATCTTGCCGTTAATGCGGATTCGAACGGCTACCCGGTATTTTCCCGGTTCAACCTGCTCGATTCCCGGCTCTTTTAATCTGGCATTCATATTCCCTCGTTTCGGGTTATGAATGCCGGATGCTTGCCCCTATAAAATAGCATTTTAAGCCCCAAAACGCAATTTTAAAAAAGAGCACCTGAAAGCAGTTTTTTCTCTACCGCTGCCTTATCAAAACGCCAGATTCGGCCAATCTTCATTGCGCCGGAAATACTCCGCCTGTGCGACACAATCAATTTTTTGCTAACATTCAAGCGGATTGCAAGCGATTCCGTAGTATAACAGCCGTTATAGTCCCCACGTTTATTTGAAGGCATTTCATTTTTTTCTGTCTCGTTACTGTTCTCATTCATAAATAAGCGTTCCTCTAAAAAGGAAAAACCCCGCGACCTTTTTCGCGGGGCTTTCGGTTGTTTTTAAATCATTAATCGTCTTCAATTTCCGCCTCAATTTCCTCCTTGATCTCCTCGAAATCTAACCGGGCCTCTTGTGCATCAATATAATCATCGATTTGCACATCGTCGTCGTTTCGTTCGACAACAAGATATAATCCGCCGTATTGAAAGAAACCGGCATCATGTCCCTCCTGAGTTCCTTCGTTATAATCGCCGAAAGAATCCAGCTTTTGCCCGTTTTGATAGGCGTTTTCCACCAGCGCTTCAAGTTTTTCTCTTGAACGCATAAAACCTCCTTTTTTAAAGGGTATATACGAAATATCCTGTTATTGGACGCTTCTTCGCGCGAAGCTTACCATACAAAATTAATGCGTCGGGTAGGAAATGGCAGGAAATACTTAGTAGGGGATCTATACTACCTTAGTATACTACCTATACTAACTATTTTGAGCGCTGGTTAGCGGCATCCTTTTGACATTTAGCAGAGCAATATATGGCATCGCGGGCAAGACGGTTAGAGGGAATAGGTTTTATTTTGCAGTATGCGCAAAGAGGTCCTTCAAGTGTAATTGGCTTCATATTCGCAGCTACCTCCTGAATTGCCAAAAATTTAGCCGCTTCGGCCATGCAATCTTCAATATCGGCCATCGCGAACGCTCCCCAAAATAATCGGGTAAAGCATTTGTCTTCATTTTCGAGAAAATTCAAGAAGAGAGACCGGCAAACAACTTGAAAATTAATCTCAGGATGCAATCGGAAGAACTTGCTATTCACTGCTTGCAATTGGTTAAAGCTTCCTGTTTTATCATTGATGACCACTTCCTTTATAAGGTCACTGCGTTTGACCCAACCCTGTTGCATGATACGCTTATTTCCATTGGCAAAATTGAATTGATGTGACTTTCCATCTATGGACAAAACATAAACAGGCAGGACACAATAAAGAAAATGGTCCCAAGAGGCACCTGATATTTCAGAAGTACCGCCAGCAAAGGCATATTTGAGCCATTCAATACCACCCCTTATCAACGCTTGAATAATCCGAGGTGGAAGAGGTATTGAATACAGTTTTGAACGTGATGCTATCTCTACGCACAACAAATGAAAAACGGTCTCTTTTCCAGATTCATTTATGACATCATCGTTTATACTGAATTGTGCTTCTTTCCCGTTTGGGATTTTTTGGTATTTTAGAATATTCGTCGGAAACAGTACACTGTTGAGATCAAAAGAATTAAGCGAGCATAGAAAATCAATTAAGGCGCTGGTTTTTTTAAATTCATCTTTTTCATTCAGGAAACCATTTAAAAATTCAATCGATTCCATATTTTATCCCTTCCGGCTCTTTAACCTACTTTCATAGCTTAAACAACTTCCAAGTCTGCAACAGAATTCCTCGGGAATGGGTGGCTTATCAAGGCGAATATAAAGCTTTTCACAATATTCTCCGCAATGGTGGCATTCAAAAAGCCATTTTTGCCGAAAAAACCCTTTTCGCTGAAATACCTTAACTTTGATCTTATTATCGACTACGCGATCACCATCGGACTTTTTAAAATGAATCAATATTGCATTATCTTCAAGAAAAAAGTTAGCGGGAAATGAACCGGGAGGGGTTTTGCGCGTTACCTGAATTACTCCAGATTGTATTTCCTTTCCCCGCTTGGCGAGGAACGGCAAGAATTGGGCAATATCGATTGCCCACGTCTCTTCAACGATTGGCCTTCTTTCATAGTTTTTGCCCCATCGGCTGGATGTGCTTCCACCCATTCTTTCGACGCCTCCTCAATAGATGTATAAATATAGCGTATTTATCGAAATTGTAGCGGGTATTTATCGAAATCGTGAGAGTATTTATCGAAATCCGGGAGGGTTTATCGAGATCGATGAGCGGAGAAAAAGGCTATATAGTGAATATAGTGAATATAACACCATTATCCATTTAAGATATTAGGGAGGGGTTTAAAAGTGGCTATGCTGCTTTGTATATCCTGTAATATGATTTCTTGTTTTTGTATTGCTGTTTGAATTATTTCCCCCAAGAACTTGCCAAAAGACAAGTATTGCTGTAAGGATAGCGGTAATAATAATCCAAAATAGATGGGTTTTATAAAGAGGTATCGGCATATTTATTTCTTCCTTTTTAAGGTAGTAGGTTGAATAAAAGCGAACGCCTTTTTCTATTGGGAAAAGGCGTTCGCAATATTAGGAAAAAACCAATTAATCAGTCAATGCAATGGACGCCGTGGCGCTTGAACCATTTAGTTTCGTCCAAGGGAAAGGGAATGACCATGTGTTTCCAGAAATTCCAGTTATGGGACTGCTCGTTGTATAAGGAGCCGTTTGTATTGTTGGTGTAGCGCCATTAACGGACACCCAGTACCTTGGAGTCGTCAAAACAATGGAGTTTCCGGAAGTGGTCCACGTGCCGGTGTCGGTATAAACAGAGGTTGTCGTAACTGGGGAAACGTGAGTGACAGGGCTAGTCGAGTCTATGATAACGACAGTGGTGTCTCCTCCCAACCCCAACAAGCCTATCGAATATGTCGAATCATGCGAATATGTCGAATCGGTCGTCACATATGAAACTGTGGTAGCCGTGTCCGTCTGGGTCCTGGTATAAGTGCTGCTAGTAATATATAACAGCAAATCTATGGTTTCATTCAATCTAGTCGGAACAGCTGACACACTCTCACTGTCGGTTAAGGACACGGTTCCGTTCCAATTGCCGATAGCTGGCGAAGGAGCGGGGGTTGAATTGGGGCTACTGCAACTGAAGACGAATATTCCACAAAAAATAGCCGCACCACAAAGAATCTTTTGAATAGCCTTAAACATACTTGCTCCTTTTGATTGGTTTGATGTGATAATGATTATCTCGCTCAGGGTAAAAACGTTGATCAGCCGCTATTGCTATGAAGTGTCGGCATCCATTTGAAAACCCTCCTTTTTTTATGTTTAAAACGCTTTCGAATTTATGCAATAAAAAAGGCGTCGCACGCATTCCCGTGTGACGCCAATCAGCAATCAGGCTTTCACCTAATAGCCCGAAAGATTCCGAAGAATCCTCGACACAAAAACGGTACGACGCCGTTATAAAAACAGCGTGTACCATTTTTCTGTCACTGATTGGCGTTTCGGGCTCCAGAAAAACGGCTATATTATTCTTTTGTCAAATTTTTATACTATAATTCGCTCCGGTTTTATTTTTCTACTGCATCTTATGGAAAGAATTTAATTCCTAATCACCCTGAAAATCAAGGCATTAATAACAGGTGTGGCAAGCACCCGGCATTCTGTTTTTTCTTCGTGCCGCATAGTCTTCACGTTTTCGGCAAAAAACGTGAAAATCAGCGTTTTCGTTGTGTGATCGTCTTCACACCGTCTTCACACCGTAGGGAAAACAGGGGGATTTTCAGGGTATTTCAGGGATTTTGCATTGCAGGGGGACTAAATAAAAAAATCCTCAAAAATGCCGAAATCATGCAGGAAAAGCCATTTTTCAGCCGATTTATCATGGTAGCGCTATGGGGAATCGAACCCCAGTTTGATGGCTGAGAACCACCCGTCCTGACCCCTAGACGATAGCGCCTTCATGATAAATGGCTGGGGTGTGAGGACTTGAACCTCAAACGCCCAGATCCAGAGTCTGGTGTTCTACCAATTGAACTACACCCCAATAACAGCCCACTAAAATAAATGCTCCCCCTCAATCGAGGCAAGGATTGTGAAAAGCGGTTGGAGAGTTCTTCCGCCGAAAGGGCCGTCCAGAGGTATTTTTTTACCAATGTCCTCCTCAAAAAGTCCTCAGCAGTGTCCCCATTCAGCTCAATGCGGCGGGTGCTCACTCATTTCCATGAGCTATGAGGAGCAGCTGCGCGAAAAGCATCGGACTCTTCAGAGGATCTTTGCACCGCTCAGTTTGGCAACAATGCCTCCCGTTATTCCGAGCCCGGTGGTGAGCAACTATCGCCATAAGGTGCAGCTTCCTTTCGGCGTCAAAAAAATGGGCAGGAAGGTGATCGTCGGCTGCTATGCCCGCGATTCGCACACGATCGTGGACCAGCACACCTGCCCGATCCAGGACCGTGACCTTACCGGCATTGTCGATGCCGCCCGCGACTGGGCTAATGTGCAGGGGATTTCGGCTTACGACGAGGTGAAGCATAGCGGTTTCCTTCGCCATATCCTTTTACGCAAAGGGGCGGGGACCGGCGAAATTCTAGTGGGGCTGGTGACCAGCGGGGAGCGGCCGACAGGTTCCCGGCGTCTTGCGGCAACGCTGCTCGAAGCCGCGCACCGGACCGTATCCGGAGCAAAAATCGTCGGGATCATCCAGAATGTCAATATCCGGCGAACGAATGTGGTACTCGGCGACCGTGAGTTCGCCTGGTGGGGGAGGCCTTTCCTCTTTGAAAAGCTCGGATCCTATACGTTCAAGGTCGGCATATCGACCTTCTTCCAGGTCAACCCGTTCCAGATGCCGGTTCTCTACAATGAAGTCCTGCGCTGGATTGAAAAGGGACCGGCGGTTCTGGATTGCTACTGCGGTATCGGGTCCATTTCACTCTGGATTTCGAAGAAATCGCGGTACATTACCGGCATTGAGGAGAATGCCGCATCGATCAGTGCGGCAAAGGGAGCCGCTGCGGCTAACGGCGTGCGGAATGTCCGTTTTATCTGCGGGGCCGTGGAAACTGCGCTGCCCGGGGCATCGGCAGGCGAATTCGATACGGTCATTCTCGACCCACCGCGTCGGGGCCTCGCAGAACCGGTAATCGCGGCGCTGACCGGGGGGAAGTTCACGAGAATCATCTATGTTTCCTGCAACCCCGAGTCGCTCGCCCGGGACATCGGGGCGCTGCAGCCTTCGTGGCGTCTGATCTCACTGCAGGGGGTCGATATGTTTCCCCACACCGAGCATATCGAAGCGGTGGCGGTACTCGACCGCGATTGAATAGAGAATTATTTTGTCGGCGGAGCGTCCGGTGCGGGTTTGACGACGGCCCCGCCGCCTGCATCGGCCGATTTACCTCCGGCAACGATAATTCCCACTTTCTTAAGTTTCTTCAGTAGCGATCTTTTATGGGGGCTCTTCATAAAGGCCTTGGTGACATCGGTGCCGGCCTTGCTTCCGTGATGCTTGCCATTTGCCCAGGCCTTTACCTTGGATACATCGTAAATCGTGTCAAAGACCGCTACATAGGCCGGCATGCCGTTCTGGCCGTTATAGCCGGCGAGCTCGGCAAGGGTCAGCCGGAGGAACGCGGTATCAGGCGATTTCGGCGATACGGCGGACGCCGTTGTCGCGCTCCCCAGCTGTTCACCGGCGTTCGCGCTGCCGGCAATGGCACAGCAACAAACGAAACAATATAAGAAGTATTTCAGCATACAGTACCTCCCAGCGTGGAATAGTGAAGAATAATATAGTTCAATCTAACTCTTCGATGTCCCGGTGTCGGCATTGAGCGGTGTGGTGGAAATCATAAGAGCGTGGCCGCTGAGCACGGGGTAATATTTGGTGAGGTTTCGCTGCGCCGGACCTTTCAGCACCTGTCCCTGCGTACTGAACTCCGCGTTATGACATCCGCAGGTTATAATTCCGTCTGCCGGAAGAAAACCGCTTGCAGGGATGGAAAGCTGGCATCCCGCATGGGTGCAGATGGATGAAAAGGCGTAATAAACGGTCGCTGAGGCGCAATAAACAATGGCAAGATTCGCCTCGATATAGGCTATTCCGGTCGGTTGCTGGAGGACGGAGTACGCGGGCTGCGTGATATCGATGGTGGTGGTGGAAAATTTTTCATCAAGCCTCGTGGAGCACGATTCCAGGCCGCAGGCGGCAGCTCCTGCCGTCAGCGCTGCAAGCGACATCTTTTGGCAGAACTCCCTGCGGGAGCAGGAAACGGAATTTTTGCACATGGTCAATCCTCCTTGAGCCTGAAGAGCCGTTCAATTGAAAATCCCAGCCGGATCTTGTTGTCATTGGCTCCTGCCGCGGCATTCCGGCTTCCGATGGCGGTGGTATTGGAAATAATGAACTTAAACTGGTGTCCCCAGGTGTTCAATTTAATCCCGGCCGACCAGGCATTTTCGGTCATCCCCTCGATCCGGTCATGGCCCAGGGTGTATTCGCCGATGAGATCGAACATGGAGGTGCATTTGACCAGGATACTGCCCGAGGGGGCCACATAAAGATAAAAGCCGTCATAGCCAAGCTGGGCCGTAAGGTATAGTCTGTCGGAAAAGGGGTGGAGTGAGGCTGCAGCGAGGTAGTAATCGTTCGATGCGCGCCCGATGATGTGCGTATCGAAGTTGAAAAACTGCAGCTCGGCGCCGACATCCAGCAGATCCTTCACTACCGGTTGGGAATACCGGCCGGTGAGGTCGAGTTCGTTATTATCGGTAAAATAAGCGGTCGAGAGTTCGAGCCCCTTCCAGACCCGTGCCGCAACTTCCAAATCGACCGAGGCGATACCGAATATGTTCGTGGCGATCGGGTCTTCGAGCGCCTGGCTGAAGCGATGTTCGATGGTCGCCTCGATGGTCGAGGGCATCTGGTCCGCAGGCTGGACGCAGTTGATAAGCGACGGTTCATACCCGGAGACGGCCGCACAGGAAAGAACTAACGCTGCGGAAATTTTTACTGCATCCCTCACGCTCGTTGATTTTTTCATATCTTCCTTGTAATTCGTGAAAATAAGAGGGATCGACGGCTTATTCAGCTATTTCGATTGAGAAGATACGTCAAATATAGTTATAGACAAGGCACATTATAATTGGTCTTGCTGCAATCCCACCTCCCGCGAATTACTCTACGTCGCCCCGGTATCCGGTTTATTCTGAAATAGGCTCGTTGCGCTCAACCCACTGTCTATTTGCTACGTTTCTGTTCCGAAATGCATTGATTTATCGACACATCACCCCTTGAATTGGTGCGGAATCGGCATCTTCGGATGGCATGGCAGTTGCACTTTCATGGAACGTCGATGAAAAGAACAAAAACCAGTGCCTTATGCAGGGAGGACGTATGGGCAGAAACATTGCAGCAATCGGAAGGTACGGGGTGTTCACCGTTTCCGGAATGAGCAGGGAAGCAAGGAATGGCCGACCAAATACCATGGGAACGTTATCATCCTGGAGTCGCGGGGTTTCCTTTCATGCCGATTCAGGGCTGACTTTCACTTACAGAATCATAGACGCCGTGACCTATCACCAGAGAATAGTACGTCGCGGACAACCCGGTATGCAGGGACCGTATACCGTTACGCTTACAACCTCTGCGGCAAACGAGGGGCTGGCAACAAGGGTGCCGTCCTCTTCATTCCCGATTGTCATTAAGGGCAGGGTCTTTGTTCGCATGAGCCTGCAGCAGGCAGACATGGCAACTGCGGTCCGGATCGCTCCCTCCGCAATCCTGCGGACAGCGGTGATGGAGGGTGGAGACATGGCCGCAGGGTATGCGATATCGACGGGGGTAATTGCGGCCGGTGAACATTTGCTGCAGGTCTCTCTGGGGGAGCCGGAAATTGCTTTGAAAAGTTTCATGGCCAATTAGTCGGGGCGGAGGGAGGGCGGAGGCATGGAATTCAAGAAATTTCATGCCTCTTTCGCAAGTCATTAATAATTGCTGGTAATGAATTCGCTGACCTGAGGAGCAAACTATGTGGACAGTGTTCGCTATACCTGATCAACCGGAGAGGCCTCTTTTCAAATACTACCTACCAACCCTTCATGAAAGGATGATCGCATGAGTCTCAACAGAAGGCAGTTCCTGAAGAACACCTCCATCGGTACCGCCGGGCTTATCGGCGGAGCCGGCATGTTGCGGAAGAGCGCGTTTGCCTATTATCCGGCCCCGGCAACGAGCATGCTTTCGTTTATCGGAGCGACGCTGACCGGGGGAACCGCTCCGAGCCAGACCTTCACCTATACGTCGCAGTATGTCTCCACCAACGCGAACCTTACCGGGCGCCGGGGACTTATTTACGATGTCTGCATGCCCTTCCAGAGCCAGATCGCCGCTGGAATCGTCGGCAAAACGGTAGTCATTAAGCCGAACCTGGTTTACGCCTCGGGTTCCGGCACCCAGGCCGTATTGAACGCAACCCATGTCGACGCGGTCAAGGGGCTCATCGATTTCCTGAGGGCAACCTCCCCGAACGTTCCCATCGTCATTGCCGAAGCCAGCGCATCGACCTCCGCTACGACGGCCCAAATGATGAACTGGTGTAATTATCTCCCGCTGCTCACCGCCTATACGGGTATTACCCTGGTCGATTTGAATACCAACAGCACGATAAGCTCCAGCGGCAGTACCACCTCCGGAGCGGGATATGCTCCCGTCACCTCCTACTTATGGGGAACGGATTTGAAATCCTCGGTCGCAATCGACGCCGGTCCCATCTGGCTGAGCACGAAATATTACATCATTTCCATCTGCCGTCCTAAAACCCATAACTGCGAAGTCATTACCGGCGTCACGAAGAATTGCTCCATGGGCATGCCGCTCAATAACGGTACCCATGGAAATTCCAAGACGCTCATGCATGACAATCCCACCAATAGCTCGTCGGGAACCGCTACGAATGAAGATCGTAACCTTGCGTGGAATATCTTCCAGAATGCCACGCAGTACACGCTCAACAACCATCCTGATTTTGCCGTTCTCGATGCATGGGAAGGGCAACAGCATAATGGGCCGGTAAGCGGTACCAGCATGATGCAGGGATGTGCGGTAGCAGGGGTGGACCATGTTGCCATCGACCGGATCGGGGCATATCTCATGGGCCTCTCCAATACCCCGAACTACGCGCCGACGCTGCCGGATACGACGCCGTCGTACACCGACCCGCGCTACCTGCTCTGGATGGGGAATGCCGGCATCGGCAATTATAACCTTAACAATATCTCCTTTATCAATAACGGGACAACCCTGGCAACGGTTACCCCGTATATCCAGAAGTACCAGATGGCTGATAATTATACCAATACTCCTTATTACGAGGTGGAGTGGCAGACCGCCGATACGCTGGGTCCCGGGCCCGCACCCGGCGATACCGCCTCCGTTCCGAACAGCCTCTTTCCATTTGTCAGGCCGAATACCGTTACCGGGGTACTCGGCGACCCCGCCCCGATCATGATCCAGCAGAAGAACATGCATGTGGGCGGCATCATCGGCGGCAATGAAGTCAGGATCGACCTCTTCATGCCGGCGGCATACACGATCAATCTCGGCATTTTCAACATGAAGGGCCAGCAGGTCCGTAAGCTTGCCAATGAGTATCTGAACCATGGCCGGTATTCGATATACTGGGATTGCCGGGACGACCGCGGTTCGAAGGCAGCCAACGGCAACTACATCATCAGGCTGCAGTTCGGTTCCAGGCAGGTAAGCGATCATATCGCCCTTGCGAGGTAGTTTCAGGAGTGATGCAGGGAATTACGGGTTGGTGATCAGGTGCATGGCTGTAACCGGGTATGGGTTACGGCCATGTTTTTTTGCCCGCCGGCGGATTTTCCGGTTTCCCTGATGAAGCTCCCTCCGGTCGCTCCCAGAGGAAGATCTCCGCAATAAGCAGCAGGAAGAGCGCTATCCAGGGGAGATACAAGGGAAGCCTGCCATGGTTTCGCAGGGCTTCAAGAAGCTGCGGCTCAATCAGGACCAGCATTTTGTTCCGTCCGGCATCGGGTATCCGTGGCAGGGAGTACTCGAGCCTGCTCTCTGCCGGATCGGCGTTTACTGCAATCCAGGAGGCGTTGTCGCCATCCGGCGTCACCTTGTAAAGTCCGGGTTCTGCAAATACCACCATGGGCTGGGACTGCCAGCGCCCGGCGGCCGTTCCGTCGCTCCGGACCAGGGCGGCGCCTTTGCCGGTGCCATAGTACGGGTTGCGCCGGGGGGTACCGGCGATCCACGGATCTGCAGCCGGCGTCTTGTCTGATGCGGCATGCCGCACGATCCGGTCGAGGCAGGGAACGAAAAATCCGGTTTCGCAGAGGTTGTTCGCATCGGTAATGCCGAGCGGCGTCGCGGCGAGCACCCAGGAACGGCCTTCGCGGTCGGTAAAAGCGGTAAAAAGTGGCGCGCCGTTGCTCAGGCGAAGCAGCACGGTTCCGGGCAGGCCTTCCACATAGCGGTACACGGCGACTTCGGCGGCTGCAAGTTTCGGAAATCCGCGCCATAATTCGGATATGGTGTCCGGAAGCACTACCGTCAGGGGCGCCGTATCCGTTACCGCCCTGAGACGGGTTGTCGGGGGCAGAATCCTTGAAAGGAGCCCGGCGGACTGCGAAAACTCCCTGTCGTTGCCGCCAAGCGCAAGAAGAATGGTTTTCTGCGCGAATGCGCGGCCCTGCCGGAGCGCTTCGAGGGGACCCGACGGCTCTTCGAGCCCATTGAGGACGATGATGTCGGCAGAATCGAGCTCGTCGTAGGTCGCCGAAGCGCCGGTGACCGCTGCTACCGGGTTCCAGCGGGCCGGGGACGCGGCTGCAAACGCTGCGGAGAGGGGATAGTTTTTCTGGGAATCGCCGACAACGATGACCCGTGAGGCGCGCGCCTGCGAAGTGAACCAGCACGAGTTATCGAAAGGCAGCGGATCCGTTGCAGCAAGCTTTACCTCACCCTCGCGTTTCATCGAGGGTACCTCTATATCGACCTGGGCCGACTCGTGCTCCGGGACCGAAATACGCACGGTTCCGGAGCGGATGGAGGCCATGGTTACCGTAAGTTCCGCGGAATCGATCGCCCTTCCCTCTGCATTCACGACCGCATGAACCGTGGGCGCACCGGCCCGGTCGCGCAGCTCGGCGCTGCGCACCGTATAGTTCCACGGGGAGCGCGGGGAGACCATGGCGCAGAGCAGGGGAGGAAAGTTCGCCCCGGAGCGCATCCGGATAAGCGAGTCGAGACTTGCGGCGGTCGATTGCTGAAACGCGCTGCAGAGCACCAGCATGGGGAGCGAATAGTCGCCGCGATCCCGGTCCCACGCATGCAGCACCGCATCGAGACCGGCACCGCCGTGGCGCACGCTTAACGGCTGCGACATGCCGGGGTTACGGGGAATGAAGTCCCGGTGTCCCTCATCGTAGTCGAGTCGCTTTACCGTTGCAGGGCATGCCGCGGTGAGGGAATCGAGGAGCGCGGACGATCGGTCAAGGAGCGTTACGCCGTGGTCCGCGTAGGACATGCCCGGAGTCCGGTCTATCCAGGTGAACATGGTCAGGTGGGGATTGAGGAGCATGCTGAATCGGTCGTCCCGGTTGAAGGGTGCGGCGAAGAGGGCTATGATGATCGCGGCCAGTGCCAGTCGCGCCAGGAGCTGGAGTAATTTCCGGACGCGGCGCATCCGGGAGGCATGCACAACGCTCGTCTGGAAGAACCTGAGCGTTGAAAAGTCAAGAATTTTGGTGCGCGGACGCCGGAGCAGGTGGATCGCGAGGACGGCGACGAGGAAAAAAAACGCCCACAGGAATTCCGGGCGGTAGAACGAGAGTGCCCTCAAAGCAGGCGCCTCCGTTTTTCGAGGATGCGGAAGAGTGCCTTTTGGAAAGGATCGTCGGTGGCGATGACGGCATAGTCGATGCCGAGTTCTCCGACCGCCTGCTCGATGATCCGCCGGTGATTCTCCAGCCCTTCGCGGAAAAACCGCGCCGCGACTTCGCCGTCGAGCGACAGGTGGCCGTGCGTTTCGAGGTCGTGGAGCCGGAACCGCCCGGAGGCGCGCAGGGAGAGCTCCCCGGGATCGAGGATCTGGAGCAGCATGACATCCTGCTCCTTGAAGCGCAGGTGCCGCAACCCGTACACGATCGAGGCCGGGTCGTCGAAGAGGTCGGAAAAAATGATGCAGAGCCCCCGTTTCGCCATGCGGGCCGCGACCGCGTCGATGGCCGCCCCGCAGCGCGTCTGCGCTCCTCCGGCAATGCCGTCAAGAGCGGCGAGGATCGCCTGCAGCTGCACATTGGTGGACCGCGGCGGCAGCATGGACGATAACGTCTCGTCGAACGCCGCGAGGCCGACCGCGTCCCGCTGCCTGATGAGAATCCAGGCGAGCGCCGCGGCAAGGGTCTTCGCATAATCGAGCTTCGACATCCCGCCTTTGACCGATGAAAACAGCATTGAAGCGCTTTTGTCAATAAGCAGGTGCGCGCGCAGGTTGGTCTCGTCCTGGAAGAGCTTTACCACCGCTTTGTCGGTCCGGGCGAATTTTCGCCAGTCGATGGCCCGGGTGGATTCGCCGGTCCGGTAGGGGCGGTATTCGAGGAACTCGACCGAGAAGCCGTGAAACGGGCTCCGGTGCAGCCCGGCCATGATCCCCTCGACGATGAGGCGGGCCCGAAGCGACAGGGTGCGGATGCCGGCCAGGTGTTCGGGCCGTATGAGCGTGGCAGCCGTCATGCGGAAGGCGGATCCCGGTCAACGGTGAGGCGTTTGGTCCTTCCGGCGATGATTTCCGCCATCTGCTTCTCCCGGTCGAAGGTCTGCACCGCTCCGGCAATCCGCTCCTTTACCTGAAGGAGATCCTCTTTGCTGAAGGCCGAAACCAGGAGCGCTTCGGGATAGGCGAGGGTGAGCCGCTTGCGGGTAAAGGGGTCGGTGACAAGGTCGGCTTTGTTGAGAATGAGGAGGCGGGGAATCGCCTCGGCGCCAAGCATCGTGAGAACGGTTTTTACCGTTTCGTACTGTTCATCGGTCCACTCGCTCGATGCATCCATGACCACGAGGAGCACGCTTGCTTCGGAGGCAACCGACATGGTGCTGCGGAAGGAGGCAACGAGGTGATGGGGCAGTTTGCGCAGGAAACCGACCGTGTCGGAGATCACGATGGGGCCGATGCCCGGAATGAAAGACCGGCGCGTCGAGGTGTCGAGCGTGGCAAAAAGTTTGTCTTCGACCACGGCGTTGCTGCGGCAGAGCCCGTTGAGGAGCGACGACTTGCCGACGTTCGTGTAGCCCACGAGAGCCGCCTTGTAAATGTCCCTGCGGCTCTTGCGCTGCACCCTGCGGTCGGACTCGATTTTTTCGAGTCTCTTTTCAAGATCGGATATTTTCTTCTGGACGAGCCGCCGGTCGACTTCGAGCTGTTTTTCGCCCGGACCGACCGTACCGATGCCGCCGACCTGCTGCGAGAAGTGGGTCCAGGCATGGGTCAGCCGCGGGTAAAGCGTGCGCATCTGCGCAAGTTCCACCTGGACCCGCGCTTCGTTCGTGCGGGCATGACGGGCGAAAATGTCGAGGATGAGCTGCCCCCGGTCGATGACCTTGCCCTCAACGATCTCCTCGATGTTGCGCATCTGGCCCGGTGAGAGCGAGGCGTCGATGATGAGGGTCTTCGCTCCGCTTTCCTCCATCATCGCTTTTATCTCTTCGAGCTTGCCCGGACCCATGAAGGTCGATGCAAGCGGCCGGTCGCGCTTCTGGATGACCTCGGCAGCGACCGATGCGCCGGCGGTTGTCGCAAGAAGCCGCATCTCATGCATATCCTCGGCGAAGAGCCGCTGTTCGGTATCCGAAGTCAGGAGCCCGGCCAGGATCACTTTTTCATGTAAAGAAGCCGTATGCATGCTGCCAATACCCTTCCGGTTAGTAACTTTTTGCACTAAATTCTAAACAAACGCCGTGCCGTCGACCAGGAGCCGCACGCCGGCGGCGATCTGTGAGGGGGTGCGGGTCAGCGTTTCGGAGCCGTCGGCGGTGACCAGAATGGTGTGCTCGAATTGCGACGACAGCGATCCGTCGGCGGTGCGCACGGTCCAGCCGTCATTTTCGTCAAGCGTCACCGGCCAACCGCCGAGGTTGATCATGGGTTCGATGGTGAATGTCATGCCGGGCCGGAGCACCACGTTGTCGCACTCCCGGTCGATATGGTGATATACCGAAAAGGATTCATGGAATTTCTTCCCGATGCCGTGGCCGGTATATTGATGCACAACGGAACACCCCTGCGACAGGACGAACGGCTCGATCGCCTCGGCAATGGCCGCCAGCGGCAGTCCGGGCTTCACCGCATCGATCCCGCGGATGAGCGCCTCTGCGCTGACCATAACCAGATGGCGGGCTTCGGCGGATACGCTGCCGATCATGAAGGTCTCCGAGGAATCGGCAAAATAGCCGTTGACAATGGTGGTGCAGTCGATATTTACGATGTCGCCGTCGTGCAATAGCGCATCCTTCGAAGGGATGCCGTGACAGACGACGTTGTTGATTGAGGTGCACACCGATTTCGGGTAGCCATGGTATCCCAGGCAGGCGGGGATGTGGCCGTGGTCGATGGTATACCGGTGGATGAACGTGTTGATCTCTTCGGTCGAGATGCCGGCCTTGATATAAGGACGAATGAAATCGATGAGCTCGCCGTTAAAGACTCCGGCTCGCTGCATTCCCTGCATTTCCTTCATGGTCTTGGGAGGGAATTCTTTCATCCGGGGTGCGGTTGATCCGTTCTTTTTGCCCGACGCTGCATCCTCGAAAAAGTGACATCGCTTATACTTCTTCCCGCTGCCGCACCAGCAGGGATCATTCCGGTTGATCATGCTTAAATGTTCTCTTCACTTTCACCCTGTTTCAGGGATACTGCCCGATAGAATTGATTATAAGGCTTTGCCGGTAGCAAAAATAACCCCTTGCGGCAGGAGGGGAAGCAATTTTTTTTCTGCCTTACGTGCCCTCGTCCGCCTCCGAGGCTAAGATTTTAGGGAGAGCAGTATTGCGGGCAAGCCTGTCAAAATGGCTCCTTGTACCAGAAGTCGGGGACCCGATTCCTTTCATAGTGACTTAGTATGGGTGCCGACACGAAGAAACATTTAATTTTAAACCTTGGGATCACCCGGGTTGCCGTGCATTTGTTGTGGTGGTGAGTGGTTCTGCGATTAAGAGACGAAGCGCTCCATAGTACACCCGATATGCCCTCAGCGATATGACAGACGTCCCATTGGTGTTCATGAGGTTGGGATACCCTTAATGGCAAAAAAACGAAAGCTTGATCTGCCGGCAAAAGCATTGGATTCGAACGCTAAAAATAGTCCCGAAGCCGATGCCATGCGAGTGGCTTTTATTCAGGGATTTATTGTTCTCACACTTTCTATTGCTGTATATTGCATCGTTGCATTGGTAGTTACCAGGTGGTATCACCCGGATCTTTCGCGTGCCTTGCAAATAGCACATAATTTACTTGTAGATGCAAGTTCCGCAGCGCCGAAGCCCATGGAGAGGCTGCTCTTTTCCATTGCCGTATTGCTGTTCCCCCTGTGTTTTTTCGTTTTCTCAGCCATGCTTCGTCTGCACAATCCGACTATTTCGCCCAAAACCCTCCGTCTTCTGTACACGGGCTCCATGGTTTTAGCCGCAGGGGCGCTGCTTTCCCTCACCTATGCAGGATTCGCGGCGCCAAACCCTTGCGCAGCCGCTCCTCAAAACGCCCATGATCTCGTCGCAAAATCGAACCTGGATTTTTATTTCATTTCAACGTTTATATACGACCACTTTGAATGGTATTGCGGCATGTTATTTCCCGCGGTCCTCGCCTGGTTCCTTTTCAGCGATAAGCTTCCGGTTCCGGTATCGTCCTGGTCGAAAAAAGCGGAAGCGGCAATGTCCTATATCGGCGGCGTGGCGGTTGCAGTAGCGCTGTTTTTCATCTCGATATTTAAATTCCCCTATACCTACGAGAATAAATACGATTTCAATTCGGTGTATTATTCGGTGGTGCAGGTGTATAACGGCCTGCCCATGCTGGTGGACCATTTTACCAATACTTATGGATTATATCCGCACTTTGTCGTTCCGGTCATGAAGTTATTCGGGCTCAGCATTCTCAGTTTTTCCGCAATCATGGCATTACTTTGCGGCATTTGTTTCATCTGCCTGCTCTTGTTCCTTGGAAAAATCATACATCATAAACTTCTTATTCTGCTCTGCATAATGACGGTTTTTTATAACTGCTATATTTATGGCAGGGTTTTGATGGGACTCGATGCCTATTATGCCATGACCCCGATCAGGTGGATACTGCCATTTTCGTTATTGTTTTTTGCCGTCTGCTACCTGCGCCGCCGATCGAAATATCTCTATTATGCGTCGTTTTTCTTTTACGGACTCGGCATCCTCTGGTGCCCCGATTTCGGTGTGCTGACTTTTCTATCCCTTGCCGCCTTTTATTCGTTTCTTGAATTCGAAAACACTCGATTATTGACCATAGTAAAACGGATTGTCGTGCATGGTCTGGTGGCAGGAATCGGCATTGCATCGGCATTCGGCGCGTTTTCCATTGTCGTCAGGATTTTTTACGGGGTGTTTCCCGATTTGAAGCTGTTGTTTTCCACCATTAAGGTTTTTTCCATCGTCGGCATGGGAATGTTGCCGACACCGGCGTCGTTTCATCCGTGGATGCTGGTTGCGACTGTCTACCTTATCGGCATTCTGGTTTCGGTACGCAGCATAGTGACCCGAAAGGTAACGCCGCGATCCGCCTTGGTATTTTTATTGACATCAATCAGCATCCTCTCTTTCCAATATTATCTCGGGCGAAGCCATAACTGGAACCTGTTGAGCTGCAGCCCATGGTGCTTTATTTTGCTGACGATTTTTGCCGATGAAAGCCTGACCATTTTCAAAAAACAGCGCATTTTCCTGCTGCCCTTCGCAGGGCTGCTGTTTGTATTATCATTTTCAGTTTTTCAGGTCGTGAATGACTCGGCAAAAATAATCGGACTGATGTTTGAGACCGAAGCTAAGCAAAAAAATGAAAACGAGCGGGCATTGATTATGAAAAATGCCGATTTCATTCATTCAATTGCCCATGAGAAGGAAAGGGTAATGATTTTTTCAATTCCCTACTATCAGGGGCTCTATTATGGCTTTTCCCATACCGCAGCGGCGGTTAATCCCGGGCTTGAAGACCTCTTTCTTAAAACCGATTATAACAGAATTCTCTCCTGCATAGCCGGGGACACAAGCAAAATGTTTTTCGATGCGGCAACCTGCCGGTTTTCCAGTCAAATTCCCCTCCTTTTATCGTCGCTCTATGATGTCCGGCAGAGTGGGGGAACAATTCTGTATCTTACCCGGAAAAAAAAGAATGAAAACAGTAAATTTCTTTTCATGCCCGACAGCGCTGCCGTAATTCACGATCTTTTTGACCGGGACCCGAACACTGCGATGCCGGCCGCTGAAGGGCAGAACGGACCGGTCACGCTGGGCAATCGATTCTCGATACAGGTGCTGTTCAAACCGACAAAGGTTCCTGCCACCCCTGCTACAAATTGGCAAACCGTATTCAGTAACAGGCAAGAAAACGCCGGCATCGTTTTGATGGAGAAAAACGATGACCCGGATCATTATTTATTTACCATCGGCGGCGGGCAGGTCGATTGTCCCGTCGATATTGATAAATGGAATTATTTTTCCTTTGAAGTAAACGGCGCCCGGCTGCGTGTTTTTAAAAATGGACGGATTCTCAGTGTGTCGGATACCCGCGGGATTTATCAGAATACCGGGTTACCGTTATATATCGGGAACTACAATATGCAGGGCGGCTTTTTCTGGGGTGATATCAAGGAGCTTGCAATATCGAACGACTTGTGCGATCCGAAAGAGCTGAGCAGTACCTGGGACAAGGTTCAAAATATTGAGGAATAACCGCCGGCATGCATCGACAGTCCCGGCAACCTGGTGTGCCGGTTGTCGACAGGGGTTCCGGGCACTATTTCAGGGGAGAAAAGGTTTCCTTTGCAGGCCGATGATAATCGTTGTGCGTCAGCACTTTTTCAAGCCAGATGTTCAGGACAATGAAGAGATACCGGGTGCCCATTTCTTCGATTTTCAGCGCCGACGTACCCTGCTTGCGATTTCTCCAGCTTATGGGAATGATTTCATGCGAGTAACCCCGCACAATGGCCTTGAGCGGTATTTCAACGGTCAGGTTGAAATGAGGCGACAGGAACGGGCGGCACCCATCGATCACCGACCTGCGATACCCTTTGAACGCATTGGTAACGTCGTTATAGTGAAGGTGAAAGAGCGCCCGGACGAAGGCATTTGCCATTCTATTGACGATTTTTTTAATTGCCGGGTAGTCGTATACTTTCCCTCCGCGTATCCACCGGGATCCGAATGCGCATTCGGCCTTATCGCGCAAGATGTAATAATACCTGACGACATCCTCGGGATCATCGGAATCATCCGCCATGACGATGACGACGGCATCGCCGGTAAAGGCATCCAGCCCGCAGCGAATCGCATTGCCGAACCCATGGGGTCCCGGATTGCGGATAAACCGGATACCGGGATCCGCCTGAGCTCTGTTCTCGATAACCGCCGGTGTTCCATCCGAACTGCCGTCATCGACAACGACCAGTTCATAGGCGATGTTTTCGCGCTTCAGCCGGGAGCTCAATTTATCGATGGTTTCTCCGATGTTGCCGGCTTCGTTTCGCGCAGGAATGACAATTGATAACTTCATATACCGTAAACTCCGCCGGCTCTGTTGGTTGCTTCGCTCCACGTCGCTCGGTGATTCCGCCGGCAGCCTCCTGCACCCATCGGTTCCTGTTTGACCTGGCCCGGTTTTCGAGAAAGCCGGCGATTGGACCGGCCTGACCGAATAGCCGGCCATAATGCGACGGGAATTTTCAAACAGTCTATCAATATAAAAGAAGCCCCGATCAACAGCAACGGTATCATTATCGCTGTGTATCGGCGCGGCATCGTCCGGCGGAATGCCGGGACAGTGAGTATCCGGAGGTCCCGGTTCTCCGGTACCCGGTCGCATTTGATAGTATGGGGTCGAATCAGTTAATTTTAAGCATCGGAGGATATTGCATGAACGAGGCAGCGAGCCGGATACGGCACCGCATTTTTGAATTAGTCAGAGAATTTTATCATGAGCAATTCGACAAACCCGCCTTCGTTCCCGGCAAAACTCCGGTCCGCTATGCAGGCCGGGTCTTCGATGACCGGGAGATCGTTTCGCTCGTCGACTCTGCGCTTGATTTCTGGTTGACTGCCGGAAGGTTCACGGAGGAGTTCGAGGCATCGCTCGGGGCATTTATCGGCACACGGTTCGCCATGGCGGTCAATTCCGGCTCATCGGCCAACCTGCTGGCGCTTTCGGCACTGATGTCCCCGCTTCTCGGCCCCAGGCGTCTAAAAGCCGGGGATGAGATCATTACCGTTGCCGCCGGGTTTCCGACCACGGTCAATCCCATTGTTCAAACCGGGATGATCCCGGTATTCATCGATGTGGAAATCGGGACGTATAACACCACGGTCGACCGGATCAGGCGGGCCCTCTCCGATAAAACGCGCGGCATCTTTCTGGCGCATACCCTGGGGAACCCGATCGATCTCAATGCCATAGGACAACTTGCACGGGAAAAGGATGTTTTCCTGATCGAAGACTGCTGCGACGCGCTGGGCTCAACGTATGGTGGAAAGAACGTCGGCACGTTCGGGCATATCGCATCGTTCTCCTTTTATCCGGCTCACCATATCACCCTTGGCGAGGGAGGAGCGGTGGCTACCAATGATCCCGCAATCGCAACCGCGGCTAAATCCCTGCGGGACTGGGGAAGGGATTGCGCCTGTAACTCCGGCGAAAATAATCGCTGCAACCAGCGATTCGGGAGGCAGTATGGAACGCTTCCCTTCGGCTACGATCATAAGTATGTTTATTCCCACATCGGATATAATTTCAAAGTTACCGATATGCAATCCGCAATCGGAGTAGAGCAGCTGAAAAAACTTCCGGAATTCTGCCGAAGACGGCGGGAAAACTTCAAAATCTGGGAGAAAGGTTTTCAACGGTGGAGCGACTCCTTCGTACTTCCCGAAGCGACGCCCTGCTCAGATCCTGCATGGTTCGCCTTCCCGGTGACGGTAAGAAATACCGCTCTGTTCACGCGGACCGAGCTCACCGAATATCTCGACCGGCACCTGATTGAAACGCGGAACCTCTTTGCGGGCAACCTTCTGCGGCAGCCTGCCTACGCCGGCATTGGGCACCGGGTTGCGGAAGACCTCGCCAATACCGATATTATAATGGAGCGGACCTTTTTCCTGGGCACCTATCCCGGCTTGTCCGGTGAAATGATCGATTATGCACTCGGTGTCATCGATGCTTTCATTAAGGAACGAGGGTAGGCGGCACCTGAAAGGTACATTGTCATGAAAGTGGTTATTCTTGCCGGTGGATACGGCACCCGCATCAGTGAAGAGTCGCAGATTAAACCCAAGCCGATGATTGAAATCGGGTATCGGCCTATTCTCTGGCACATCATGAAGATTTATTCCCATTACGGGTTCAATGAATTTATCTTCTGCCTGGGCTATAAAGGGTACATGATCAAGGAGTACTTCGCCCATTACTTCCTTCATGAGTCGGATGTCACCTTCGATTTCGCGGATGGAAACCAACAGATCATCCACGGCCAATTCGCCGAGCCGTGGAAGGTTACCCTGGTCGATACGGGGCTCAATACCATGACCGGGGGACGATTGAAGCGCATTCAGCCCTTTATCGGCGACGAAGCGTTCATGATGACCTATGGCGACGGGGTCTGCGACGTTGACATCAATAAACTGGTCGATTTCCATAAACGGCAGGGGAGAATGGTCACCCTCACCGCGGTACAGCCGGGAGGCCGTTTCGGCATGCTGGAAATTGACGAGAGCCATACCGTTATCAATTTCAATGAAAAGCCGGAAGGCGATGGGGGATGGGTCAGCGGCGGGTTCTTTGTCATGGAACCGGCTTTTTTCAACTATCTGGATCGCGATGACGTCATGTTTGAGCAAGAGCCGATGACCCGTGTCGTCGCTGCAGGGCAGCTTGATGCCTACCAGCATCACGGCTTCTGGCAGTGCATGGATAAGATGAGCGATAAGGTATTATTGGAGTCGCTCTGGGAGTCGCAGCAAGCTCCGTGGAAGCTCTGGTAGAATATGATCGATACAACCTTCTGGAAAAACAAGCGGGTATTGGTAACCGGCCACACGGGTTTCAAAGGCTCATGGCTCTGCCTCTGGCTCCACGCCCTGGGGGCGAAGGTCACCGGGTATGCCCTTGACCCGCCGACAAAACCGAACCTGTTTGAATCTGTGGTCGATCCCGCGGTCGTCGATTCGATTATTGCGGATGTCAGGGACCGGGACCGGCTGCAGAAAGCGGTCACGGGTGCAAAGCCCGAAATCGTCTTTCACTGCGCGGCCCAACCGCTCGTCCGCGCATCCTATGTAAACCCCGTCGAAACCTATGAAGTCAATGTCATGGGCACGGTCAATCTGCTGGAATCTATCAAACAGGCCGGCGGGGTCCGCGCAGTAGTCAATGTGACGAC
The DNA here is from genome assembly GCA_003164335.1 of Fibrobacterota bacterium. Taxonomy (GTDB): domain Bacteria; phylum Fibrobacterota; class Chitinivibrionia; order Chitinivibrionales; family Chitinispirillaceae; genus BOG-1184. The sequence goes on along the minus strand of PLTF01000152.1, from coordinate 36,541 downwards.
CGATAAGGTGTATGAGAACCGCGAACGGCTTTGGGGCTACCGCGAAAATGAGCCGCTGGGCGGCTTCGATCCCTATTCCAACTCCAAGGCATGCTCGGAACTGGTGACTGCCGCCTACCGTTCCTCATTTTTCAGGGAGGGTCCCGCTCTCGCTACCGCCCGGGCGGGAAACGTCATCGGCGGGGGAGACTGGGCCGGGGACCGCCTCATCCCGGACTGCATGCGGGCGCTCGCAAAGAAAAAGAAAATCATCATTCGCAATCCCGACTCGGTGCGACCGTGGCAATTCGTTCTCGAACCGTTAAGCGGTTACCTGATGCTTGCGGAGAAACTTTTCAGCGAAGGTACTGCTTTTGCTGCGGCATGGAACTTCGGACCCGATGACCGGGACGAACGGCCGGTTATCGGGATCGTCGACGAGGTCTGCCGGCAATGGGGGGACGGCGCCGGCTATACCGTCAGGCGCATGAAGGCCGATCCTCATGAGGCCGGACGCCTGACCCTCGATTGCTCAAAGGCAAAACTCCTGCTCGGCTGGCGTCCGCGATTGTCGCTGGAACAGGCCATTGCCATGACGGCAGCGTGGTACCGGGAATTCTACAGGGGCGGGGAGATGCACGACGCATGCCTGCGGCAGATCGAGGAGTATGAAAAGGCAGGCACCTAAATTCGGAAGGCGGCCAAAGAACATGACGACCGATGGCAATAACCCTCCTGTCGGAATTTTGCTTTGCACTCGTAGTATGAAGTATCTCGTTTGTTTTCCCGAGGGCATCTTCGTCGAATGATAAGGCGAGCGCATCGTATCTGGCGATACTTCTGGGACATTCGATTATTCAGGTTTTTAGTCGTCGGCGGAATCAACACGATTTTCGGTTACGGCGTGTATGCGTTGCTTATTTATCTCCATTGCAATTATAAGTTCGCCGCACTGGCGGGGACCGTACTTGGTGTTCTTTTCAATTTCATGACCACCGGGCGGATCGTTTTCGAAAATGCGAATAACCTTCTTCTTGTTCAATTCATCGCGGTGTATACGGTTACCTATTTCCTGAATATCGGTCTCATCAAGATTTTGCTGCAGAACGGTTTCAATGCACTCATCAGTGGTGCACTGTGCCTTCTTCCCATGGCGGTGATTTCCTTTATTCTCAACAAACTGTTCGTCTTCAGAAAGAAATCGTATCCTTGAAACGATCCCGTTGGATGATAATGCCTGCAAAGGAGCGGGAGGAATGAAAAAACTTCTGATCACGGGCGGTAACGGATTTATTGCCAGGCATATGGCCGAGTACCTTGCAGAGTCGTATGAAATTGTTATATACAACAGGCAACAACTGGACCTGCTCGATTCAGCGGCGGTGTTCGAGGTCATTAAAAAGGGCGGATTTGATGCCGTAGTACATGCCGCCACGTACGATGCGGCGCCGAAGCACTCCACGAAAGATCCACGGATGGTGCTGGAGAACAATCTCCGGATGTTTTTCAACATTGCCCGGTGTGAGGATTATTTCGGCAGGATGCTCTACTTCGGTTCCGGAGCGGAGTTCGACCGGGCGCACTGGATTCCGAAGATGAAAGAAGACTATTTCGACCGCTACGTTCCGTCGGACCAGTATGGGTTTTCTAAATACATCATGACAAAATATGCGCTGGAAAATAAAAAAATTTATAACCTCCGACTTTTTGCGGTATTCGGTTGCTATGAAGATTATCTGGTTCGGTTTATTTCCAACGCCTGCTGCCATGCGATACTGGATCTGCCGATCAGGATCAGGCGAAATGCTTTTTACGACTTTCTTGCCATGGGTGATCTGGCGAAGATTGTTGCATGGTTTATCGAAAATAAACCTGGCGAGACCGTGTATAATATCTGTACCGGTACCGTGCACGATTTTAAAAGCATTGCTGAAATGATTATAAAAATTTCGGGAAAGAACCTTGATGTCCGCATTCAAACAGAAGGGCTCGGCAGTGAGTACAGCGGTGATAACTCGCTGTTCATTGGAGAATTGAACGGGTTTATCTTCACGCCGTTTGAAGAAGCAATCCGGAATCTCTATGCATGGTATTCTTCGCACAGGGAAGTCATTGATCGTGAAAAACTGCTGGCAAGCGTGTGATAAAACCGGCGCCGGAGGGCGGAATCACCGACGCCGGTTTTTTCCCTCTCAAGCAAGTTCAAAAATTTATGCGTTCCTTTTCGATAACGAGTGGCCGTTTTTTGACCTGCGTATGAATGGCGCCGATATATTCTCCGATAATGCCCAGAAAGAACAGCTGGACTCCTCCGAAGAAAAAGGAACCGATGACCAGCGGAGCGATACCGACCTGAAAGGTTTTCCAGTAGAGAAGCTTGTAGGCCAGATAGCCGAAGGCGATAACCATGCTCATCGATGAAACGGAAAATCCGATGAAGCTTGCAATACGCAATGGCAGCTTCGAGTGGTTTACGAAGCCGAGCATTGCAAAGTCGTAGAGCGTATAGAGATTATTCTTTGACCGTCCTTTTTCACGCTTCGGCTGCAGGTAGGGCACTTCCGCCCGGTTGAATCCGAGTTCCGCAATCAGGCCGCGAAAATAGGGGTAGGGATCATCGAGACTGCGCAGGACCTCGATGAATTGGCGGTCATATAAGCCGAATCCTGTAAAGTTTTTTATCTGTTCGGTTTCTGAAATACTGGCTATCAAATGATAAAAGGCTTTTCGTATTAAAAACATCAATTTATTTTCTTTACTGTGAATCTTAATTCCGATGACATTCTTGTAACCTTCCTCCCACTTGACGATAAATTCCTTTATCATTGCGGGTGGATCCTGCAGATCGGAAGCCATACTTATAACGGCGTCGCCACGAGTCTGCAATAAGCCGTAATAGGGGGAGCGTATCTGCCCGAAATTCCGGGCATTCACGATGAGCCTGACGGAGGGGTCCTCGGCGATGATCGCCTTGATTTTTTCCACCGTGCCATCCGTTGATGCGTTATCGATGAAAAGAATCTCGTAGTCGTAGCGGGAGAGGAATTGTTCCAGAACGGTCCGTACCTCCCGATAGAAATTCTCGACGTTATCCGTCTCATTGTAACAGTTACTCATTATACTTATAACTTTATGGTGCATTGCTATCCCCCCCTAAAAAGTATTCAGCCCGGCGGTAAAATCAGGATCTATCAGGCTGCAGATGTCGACGATCTTCCGGACATTTTCGAAGTTCGATCTTATCTGCCCGTCTATTTGACTGAAGTAGACGGGAATTGCAATAACGACGGCTTCGATATTTTCGGTTTTTATGGATTCCGGTGAAAAAATCGTTTTGCCGTATAAATCCATTTTCCTTTTTGCTTCTGATATGTCCAAAGGATAGACATTCGCATCGTGCAGCGTGGTCGATTGTTTGAATAAATCGGCGATATGGTAATTGATGCCCCAAATGCCGATCTTTCCATAGCATGCCAGCAGCTTTGCGACATTCGTATCGATGTTTGCCCGCAGCTGCGGCGGTAAAATCGTGTTGTAGCGCTGGCCGCAATTCTGACAACCAAGAAAATTTGTGGTAAAGAATTTAATGTTTTCCCAAACGTTCGTATGCCGGCAGGCCGTACATCGGCCGCTGACATCCATTCGTGCGGATTTATAATCGATATTCCTGACTTCAATGGTGGAAAGCACTTTCGCCAGTGTCATGGGAGCTTCCATGATGCTCAGAACGAGAGTGGAGTATTGTTCATCGGTTAATTTCGATACCCGTACCTGCGGGCAACCATCCTTCAGGAATTGCACTCTATCCTTGATAATACCTTTTTCACAGGCGAATTTATACAGATAGGATCCCGGATACACGGTGATGAGGTTGAGATTGATTTTATATTCGGAATGCGAGCGCCACCAGTCGAGCGTTGCATTGGCGGTTTCCCACGTCTCTTCGATGTCGCCGAAAATAAAAGCGCCCTCCATGGAAATGCCGGCATCATAAACGAGCTTTAATGAATGTTCAATCTGTTCGACGGTCGTTCCTTTTCGCATACTTTTTAAGATCCGATTATCCGCGCTTTCCAGCCCGAACGACATGACGTCGCATCCGCCCTCTTTGAGAATGGCAAGCAGCTCCGGAGTAATGTTATCGACCCGGAATTGAGCCCACCACCGCAGATTGAATTTCCGCATTCTGGTGCAGAACTCTTTAACCCGTTCGACATTACGGGCGAAAAGCTCATCCGCCAGGCAGACATATTCGATATCGTAGCGGGAGACCATATACTCCAGTTCCTTGAAAAAGGAGTCAAGCGACCGCTGGCGGTATTTTTTCCCGGAGGTGTGGAAGCAAAACGTGCAGTTAAAGGGGCAGGAGCGGCTGGATATCATGAAAACCGTATTTTTCCTGTTTAATCCGCTGATACTCGGTGATGCCTGGAAAAACTTTTCGAGTTCGAAACCTTCATAATCCGGCCATGGAATTGAATCGATATCTTCGATGTCTTTGCGAGGCCCGGTAATGCTGAAGCCGTGCTCACTTTTGTGAATTATTCCGTCTACTTGCGAGATAGGACAGTCGCTTTCGATCGCATCGCATAGTTCACAGATGGTTATTTCGCCTTCCCCAATCACCCCGAAGTCGGCAAAGTGCAGCGCCGTCATGGCGGCTTCCGGGTCGCTTGTGATGATACCGCCTCCAACGATCGTTATGATACGCGGATCGTTTTTCTTCGCCGCTTCAATCACTCTTTTGACGGTGTTATATTGAAATGAAAGTCCACCGGTGACTACCACATCAATGTCGTCGCGCTCAATGACATCGTTCAGAATCGTAAAGACATCTCCGTCGAGATGGTTTAAATTGAGTGTGGTGACATTGAATCCGGCCTGCTTCATGCTTGATGAAATATAGGGAAGGCCAAGGGGAAAGGAATAACCGTCGCCGATATTCAAGACAAGCCGCGGAATGACCAAAAGGTAGTTGCGTTTTCCTGGTGTTTTTTCAGATCGTTCAGACATCGTACCTGCCCTGTGTTTGTAAAATTTGTTCAATAACGGAGAGTATAAAGTCGGCTATTCACGTGAAGTCATAACAGGGCACCTCTATACTTGGTTTTTATCGCGAGGCCGAGCGAAAAAACCGCACTACCGCCGACCTGCCTTTGCAGCCGGCCGCAGCAAAAAAGGAATTCTTAGAGGTTCCTTAAAGATTGAAATATATAACTTTCCCGCGTATTTTGACCCTTTCAATATGTCGGGTGATGCCCGGATCAATGATGAAATGGGCGGGTCGGGAGACCGGTGTTCTTCGGCATTATTATACAATATAGTGTTGTGGCACCGGCGACGTTCCGAAAATTTTGCCGCAGAACGGCGCGACATCGTAGATTTTTCCAGGAGAGCAAAGGGGGCTGGCAGTCAAAGCAATGAAACTTATCAACGCTTTACGCTCCGTCGAAAACCATATCCCCGATCCCGCTTCCGGATTGCCGGAAGAGCTGTTCCTTGCCATCAGCCGGATGACGCCGATGGTCAACGTCGATCTTCTGGTGCAGGACGAAAACGGGAGAACGCTGCTGTCGTGGCGGGATGACCGGTTTTCGGGAGCGGGGTGGCATGTTCCCGGCGGCGTCATACGGTTCAGGGAACGGCTGGAGCATCGGTTGCTGAAAGTTGCGGAGCTGGAAATAGGTGCCAGCGTCGAGTACGATCCGGTGCCGGTCGCCGTCAACCAGATCATCGATCCGTCGTTGCCGGCACGGAGTCATTTTATTTCGATTCTGTATCGGTGCTATCTCGGTTCCGCGTTCGAACCGGTAAATCATAGACGATCGGCCACGACGCCGGGATACCTCAAGTGGCATGCGTCCTGCCCGGAAAATTTGATCAAAGTTCATGACATCTATCGAAGCTTTCTCCATTAAAATTTCTGAGGGGGGATAGCGGGAACTATGAATCGATGCAGAGTATGCGGGGGTATTTTTTTTTCCGAGCCCCTGCTGCGTTACGAAAACATGCCTGCCGCGGCTCAGAACATGCCGACGGCGGCAACGCTTGCAGACGACCGGGGAACCGACCTTGAAGTATGTCAATGTTCAGCCTGCGGTCTGGTGCAGCTTTCGACCGAGCCGGTTCCGTACTATCGGGAGGTTATTCGCGCGACGGCATTTTCAGAGGAAATGCGGGTTTTCCGGCTCGAACAATTTCAGGAGTTCATTGATAAATATTCCCTGAACGGGAAAAAGATCATCGAGATCGGTTGCGGCAAGGGTGAGTATCTATCTCTCATGCGGCAGTGCGGAGGCGATGTCTACGGGCTGGAGTACGCTCCGGCATCGGTCGAACAGTGTTTGCAGGCCGGCCTGGTCGTCTCGCAGGGGTTTGTTGAGCATGCGACGCAGAAGCTTGAACACGGTCCGTTCGACGCATTCTTCATCCTTAATTTTCTCGAACATTTTCCCGATCCTGCCGCCGCTCTTCTCGGCATTGGGCATAATCTGGCAGATGGCGCCCTGGGTCTTGTCGAAGTGCCGAATTTCGATATGATCGCGGCAAAGGAACTCTTTTCCGAATTCATAGCCGATCATCTGGTCTATTTTACGAAAGAAACGCTCGAATCCGCTTTGCGCCTGCATGGCTTTGAGGTTATTGAATGCCGGGCGTTGTGGCACGAGTATATACTTTCCGCCGTGGTGCGGAAGCGACAAGCGATGGACCTGTCCCGTTTTCGCGTCAATCTTTATCGGCTCAATCGAGAGATCGATGCCTATATCCGACGTTTCGGCGATAAAAAAGTTGCGATCTGGGGAGCGGGCCATCAGGCGCTGGCCCTTATGGCGCTTCTCGGGCTTGCCGGCAGAATCAGCTATGTCGTCGATTCCGCCCCGTTCAAACAGGGTAAATGGACGCCTGCGACCCATATTCCCATAGTAGCGCCTCAAACGCTCGAAACCAGGCCGGTTGCAGCGGTCATTGTCATGGCGGCGAGCTACTCGGATGAAGTCGCGAAAACAATCAGACGGAATTTTCCGGCGAAGATCGGGGTCGCGATAGTGCGGGATTTTGGGCTGGAAGTCCTGTCTGAAGAACGGTGATCGGCTTCGATAAAGACGATATCGTCGTCGAAAACCGTTGTATCGTACCCCAACACTCAATTTTGTTCCCTTTTGCCCGTAGCCTATATCCGGGGACGAAGCGGACACGCGTCTGGTGAAATATATTTATTCATGCCTTGGGGTATTGAATGCGGAATACAAAACCATTGTTCTAATAGTAGGGGTGGGGGAAAGAAAATCATGGCCGATCAGCCGAAGCAGTTGAGTTCTGTCGAAACAAATAAGCGCGAGCAGTTGAAACGGGAGAAGCCCTATGTTTTCGAAAAAATCATGCACTATGATGAAAAAGTGAAAAAAGGTGAGAGCATCGCTATCCTTCAGTTTCAGTACGATTACCGCTGCAATTTTCGCTGCCGGCATTGCTGCATCACTCGATTGCAGTCAAACAGTTCAGCCCGCTATTTCACGATCGAGGACGTGAAGGAGCTTTCACGGCAGGCTGATGCGATGGGACTGGCGCATCTGGTCATTACCGGCGGAGAACCGCTGCTTTTTCCGGACTTCGATGAGTTGGTCGCGGCCATCGATCCGCAGAAATTTTATATAACTTCCGACACCAATGGATGGTATCTCGATGCCGCACGGGCAAAACATATCAAGAAGATCGGCGTCGATAAGATTCAGCTGAGTCTCGACAGCCTCTCCGCCGCTGATCACGACGATTTCCGGCGGAAAGAGGGTTCGCATGAACGGGCGGTGCGCGCTATCGATGCTGCGCTCGAAGCCGGACTGAACATCATCATCGCCACTGTGGTTACCAAACAGAGAATCCGATCCGAAGAATTCGTTGAATTTCTGGAATTTGCCAGAGGATTAAACGTGGGGGTGTTCGTCACCTATGCCAAGCCGGTGGGAGCATGGGAAGGCAATTACGATGTTCTCATAACGAAAGACGACATGGCGTACCTGCGCGGTCTCGAAAAAAAATATAATGTTTTTACCCATCTGACTCCCTCGTACGGTCTTGATCTCGGCTGCATTGCGGTCAAACGGATGGTGTCCATTACCAAATACGGCGATATCATGCCTTGTCCGTATATTCACGTTTCTCTGGGAAATTTTTTCGAAGAGCCGCTGAAGGACATTATCGAGCGGGGTATGAAGATCAAGTATTTTGGCGCCCATGTCGATACCTGCCTGATCGCGGAAGACCGGGATTTCATCGAGGAAGTCGAGGCGAAACGCATTTACGGCAAACCGGTTCCCGTTCCTTACGGGCAGGTCTTTAAAGAAGATGATTATATCGTATAACCGGCGGATGCGTCGGTTATACGGTGAACTACGGCCGGAGATTTCCGGCAACCTCGTCCCTCTCAAGAAACGGCCATAAATCCTCGAAGGGCATCGATACCATCCTGCCGTCCGGAAGCGCCCTGGAGGACGTCCGGGGGGCCGTGGGAACATCCGGATCGACGAGTATGTCGCAGATGACGGTTCCCGGGGCGTCGAGGACCTCTTTAACGTCGCGCCGGAGATTCGCCTGGTCCCGTATCCGCTTTACCGGCAACCCATACGCCTCCGCCACTTTGCAGGTATCGGGCAGCGTCAAGCCGCTGGAAGGATCGCAGGCAACCAGATTACCGTTAAAATGCGTTTTCTGCATGTTCCGGATTGAGCCATACCCGTTATTGTTAAGAATAAATATTTTCAGGGGAAGATTGAGGCGGGCAATGGTTTGCAGCTCCTGAATATTGTGCTGCAGACCGCCGTCGCCGATCACCGTCGTCGTTCTTCTACCCTCGCTTGCAATGCAGGCGCCGAAACTGGCCGGGAGACCGAATCCCATGGCGCCGAGCCCCGGCGTATTGAGCAGACGCTGGCCCGTCTTGATCCGGAAGGCCTGCAGGCTGACTTCCGCGCAGCTTCCGGAACTTCCAGGAACGAAAACATCGTCTACGGTGAGCAGATCGGATAAAACATCGATAAGGTAATAGGGATTCACCAGTCCTTCCGGCCGACGGTACTCCGGGAGAATCACCGGGTAGCGTAGATGTCGTTCCCGGCAGCGAACCAGCCAGGATGTATGATCGTTGACGCGCATTTTTTTCAGTTCATCGAGAAAAGCACCGAGGAACGCGCCCGCGTCGGCCGGAATCGGCAGGTCGATGCCGGTATCCAGTTTGTCGATTTCGTGACCGTCGATATCCACTACTATTTTTTTCGCGCGCGGCGCAAAATTGGCGGAATCGAAGCCGATCTGACAAAAATCGAGCCGTGCACCGATCGTCAGCAGAACATCCGCATTCTGCTGCGTGAAATTGGCTCCCCGCTGACCGATGATACCGGGTTTTCCGCAGTAGAGAGGGTCGTTCTCGTCCAGAAAATCGCTCGCCTTCCAGGTCAGCAGAACCGGGATGTTCAGCGAATCGATGATTGATCGGAAAAGAGCCGTCGCTCCCGACAACCTGATGCCGTTGCCGGCAAGAATGACCGGGCGCTCGGCAGAGGCCACGAACTGCGCGGCCGTCGCGGCCCTGTCGTGCAGTTCATCCGGAGTCAATCCGTCGTGCGGGGTATCCGGAACGAATGCCGGGAGTGTCGCCTCATCGACCTGGCTTCCCTGCACGTCGAGCGGGATATCGATCCAGACCGGTCCCTTCCTGCCGTGGGTGGCGAGATACCTCGCCTTTTGCAGGTGAAAGGCGATCGTTTGCGGATCCATGACTGTCACGGCATATTTGGTGATCGGTTTGACTATCGAGACGATGTCAACCTCCTGCACTCCCCGTTGCCGTACGCCGCTGGCGCCGATCAGGTCGCTTCTTTTCGCCTGGCCGGAAATCACCATCATCGGGGTGGAATCGATCCATGCACCGGCCACTCCGGTAATGGCATTGGTCGCACCGGGTCCGGTCGTGACGAGTATCGCGCCCATGTTGTTGGTAAACTGACCGTACGCCTCGGCGGCAATCGCCGCCGCCTGCTCGTGCAGGCAGCAGGTTTTCCGGAGGTCGGTATTCCTGCCCAGTGAATCGACCAGATGCATGCAGCCGCCGCCCGGCAGGAAAAAAACATGATCAACACCACTGCCGGCGATAAAATTCATCACAAAGTCGGAAAGTTTCATCGGTTAACTCTTTACGGTTGATTTGACGTGGCGTATGCCCGGCTGTGCCGCACCCGGCAACGGTCAGCGGATCGGTTTCTCCAGCCAGTCGATCCAGAACGTCATGGCTGTCTTGCGGTCTGCGGTTTTTACGATGGCAAGGTCTTCGTAATAGGAGTCGGATTTGATATGGGTGGTGGAGATCTCCTCGAAAATCGCCCCGTTTTTCGACCCGAAACTGTGGAGAACGTTGCGCTCGATGGTGACCAGATCGCCCGCGCTGTACTGTTCAACCTTGCCGTTCAGGCTGATCCACACGTCGCCGTAAAGGACATGAAACGTTTCTTCCTTCACTTTGTGCCTGTGAGCCGGATTTTCCTGTCCGGCGAGGATGAGAATGAGCTTTTTGCAGTATTCACGGTTGATGATATTCATGATGGTGCAGCCGTATTGATAAAAACGGTCGATGCCGAAATGGTGAGAGATTTCGAAATCGATCCTGTTCTGCAATTTTATCCCGCTTTTAAGGACCAGGGTCCGGATGTCCTTTATTATATCGAGCATTTTATCTCGCGAGTCAACAACCGTTATCGCGGACGAGACGACCGGCTGCATCGGGAGGATGTCCTGAATGGCGATCATTTCCGCATATTTGCTCCTATCGTTTGCAACCAGTTGATCCGGGAAGTTCGGGATGGCGTAAAAGACCCGTGCGGGAGTGATTTTTTCCCCGGCCTGGATGGCATCACGGGCGAAAACGCCGCGTTGCAGTCCCCGCAGATCGTTACGCTCCTTTGCCGAAATATCCCGCCTCCGGCCCGAAACGCCGCACATGGCGTAGGCTTCACGCGCGGCAATAAGCCATGCGCGAATCTGCGCGGGCGTTGAAGAGTAGGCATTCAGTTTGTAGCGGTCGGTGGCCACCCCGGCATGCCGTTCGAACGCAACCGCGCCTTTGGCAACCGCCAGCTTCACCGCATCGCGGTTGTCGGGCTCCTCGTGGGTGGAATAGCCGATCGGAACCTGCGGATACCGGGCATGGTACAGGTCGATCTGGTTGAGTTCCAGCCCGTTTCCGGGCGTCGGGTAGGCGCCCACGCAGTGCATGAGAATAAATTGCCTGTTGCGATGTTCGAGGAACGAAACGACCTTGTCCATTTCATCGAGCGTTGCGCCCGCGGTTGAAACGATCAGCGACTTCGAGGTTTTTGCTATGCGTTCCCAGAGCGGCCAATCGGTAAAGGAGCAACTTGCTACCTTAAGAACGTCGTAATCGTGCTCTTCGATAAGGTCGACCGAAGCCTCGTCGAACGGAGTACATATTGAGATGAATCCTGCGGCGACTATTGCATCCTTGAGCCGTTTGAGTGCGTCCCGGCTGAGCCTGGTTTCTGAGAAGCGTTTGACATAATTAAATTCAATACGATTCTTGAAATCGGGATGGATGAAAGTATCCAGATGCCGATATTGCAATTTGAAACCGAACCTGAATTCAGGAAAATCAACGATGATCTCGCCGAATTCTCGTATGATCCTGAGACCATGTTCGACATCTCCCATATGGTTGTTAGCCATCTCAAGAATGAAGAGCGGCTTCGGCATGATTTCGTTCATGGGGCGATCCTTTGGAAAAACAAAAAAAGTTACTGCTCAGGCAGGCACCAAGAATGGCGAAATTCAGCAAATTTCGATGCTTGACATGAGCTTCGAAACCGACAACGTGGCGTTTTTAAACAAATTTGACCATTTTTCTATAGCGTACCTGAGTAGTGACCAAAAAAAATACCATACAGCGCCTTCCGGCGGGTTGCTTTTCTGGTTTCCTTAAGGGTGAGGCAGTTTTTCCATAGAACCATTATTTTTAGCTATCATTGATTTCAGAACCATGATCAGAAGGTAAAAAAGTATCCCCGCAATCGTCATCAAAAGCCCGAGATAGAAATGCGGTGGCATATAGTTCAGTTCCACGGTATGGGTGCCCGGACCGAGCGGAATGCCGATAAATCCAATATTGACAAGCAACGGTTTCACCGATGCTCCGTCGACTTTTGCCGACCACCCCTTATCATAGGGGATCGAGAAAAACAGAAGTTTACTCCCTGAAACCGTGATGGTGCCCCTGATATGATTCTGCCTGAACAGCCCGATCGACAGGGTATCCTGCTTTCGCTTTGCAAGATCCGCGACATAATTGTCCCAGGGGTAGGGGGTTGCCGAGTCGGGAGCGTGGCAGCGCGGAAAACGATTCAGCGCAGTTCCATCCGAACTATCGGCAACGAAAGCCTGTTGGAGAACAATCGTTTTCAGATGCCGTGAGAGCGGGTGGAAATCCCTGAAGGGAATGCAGGAATCGTAAGTGAACCCGAGCGGAAGGCAGTTTTTATTGCGAAAGACATGGACGTCGCCGAATGAACCAAGAGAATCATAGGAAAAACTGGTCCAGGGAACGCGCGAATCACGGGTGAAAATGTATTTGAGGCTGACCAGGGAGTGCAGCATGCGCTCATTGACAACATATGCGCCGAGCCACCTGGTCTGCGATTCGTTCGTGGGGTCGATGAGACCGAGCTCGCTCAGAAATCCGGTGTAATATTTCTGGTTGAAGGAGTAGTACGAGGACAGCCCGTAAAAATCCTGCATCTTGGCGTCGTTGATGCTGAAATGCATCGCATTGCCCGATGAGTAGTCCTTATAGCACCTGAAAAAGGAGTTGTCGATGGAGTGCAGATAGCGGACCGCATCGGTGGTGTAATCGTTGTAAAATTCCCGCTGCTGCACCAGGTCACGGGTAATAACCGGCCGGGTATCGATGGTAAGGCAGGCGCTGTAGGCCAATTCTGCGCCGGTCGCAACAAGCAGGAGGGTCAGCACCGCGGGCTTGATTGCCGGAAATCGCAAGAGAGCAATGAGGCAGGCATACCCGATAAGCGAGCCCGAAAGAATCAGCCGCAGGGAATCGTCGACTCCAATGGATGGATGTTCGCCGAGAAACGGGTAGGGGAAATAGAGAGCCAGAAGGAGCAGCGCGAGCGAAACGATCAGCACGGGCAGGTTTACCCGTCCCTGCCTGACGATGCCGGTAAGAGCTTTGACGCCGTAAAGAATAATGAGCACTGCTACGAAAAAACTGAAGGTCCGGTAATAGTCTCCTGTAAATAGCCAGAAAGCGTGCCGGAAAAACGGAAATACCACGGGCAGGATGAAGGCGCCAAGCAACAGGGAATAGACGATCTTACGCCTCTTATCGAGATAGGAAAAGATCTGCGGCAACAGAAGAAGATTGAGCAGCCCGCAATAGAAGAGCGGCGCCTCCAGGTAGTTGCTCCAGCCGAAGAAATTTGCACCGGTTCCGAGCAGGTCGTTCGAAAAAAGCCGCAGGATGGAGGTCATGTTTTGCTGGGCATCGCCGAACCCGAATACCGGCGAACCCGCCAGTTTATTGACATACGACGAGGCTCCGGCGCGCGGGCTTTCCAGCATCTGCTGTATGGCGGCAATCGAGAATAAACTGCTGATTAAGATTCCCAGCGTTCCAAGGCCTGCCATCTTACCCACGAGGGGCACCAGCCGGTTCGGACGCCATGAGCCTGTTTCGAATATGCGCAGCAGGGCATAGGCAATGAGGAAAAGGCCCTCGGTATACAGGTAAAACGGCTGGAATGCCGTGATGAGCCCGACCGCAAGGGGAAAAATCCGCCAGTCGTTATCCTGAAAGAGCCTTTCGAACGAATAGAGCAGGAATACAATGAAGACCGCCTCGGTCGAAAATGTCTGCCACGCACCTCCCAGGATTATAAAACCGGAAAATGCGTAGGAAAGCGCTCCGATAAGTGCGGCGATCCCGGAGATCGCCAGTTTACGCATTAGTAAGTAAACAAGGAGCCCGGCAAGGAATATTTTCAGGATTTCGATACAGGCGATGCTGTTCGCGACATTATTCTTACCAAAGACATACAGCAGGTCCGCGAATGGGTCGGAAAGGCTCAGAGGAAAGATGTTCTGCCCGAGTCCCTGCTTGAAGGACCACCGCGGAATGCCGTCGGTCCGCAGGTAATCGGCGACGTGATAGGTACTTGGATAGTTTATGTTAATCGAATCGCTGCCGATGTCGCGAAAAAGATAGAATTTTTGCAGGAGAATAAAATCCTTGAAAATGATCAGCGCCAGAACGATCATAATCCCGAGAAGAACCTTAAGGCCGTAGTTGTTGAAAAAACCTTCAAATACCGAAAATGCGGAGGAGCTATCCTGCGCTGGGGAGGAGCGGTTATTTCTCTGACCGGCGGAAGGGGGCGCCCGGTGATCTGTTTTTTTAGGAGGCATAGGTCCGAAGTAACGGTTTAAATGGTTTGCAAAGTTTTTTACCGTAGAACATCCATTAAATATAAATAGCGGATCATTCGGTGAACGATCGGGTCAGGTAACCCCGATGCGTTCTTCCGGCTGCCTGCAGGATAGACACCATATATTTTTTCCACCTATGCCGAAAACAAAACGCAATCCACGCTTATCTGCACCCGCCCGTCAAAAAAAGATTCCCCTCACCGGCATGCCTGGGCGTTCTCTGTCCTTTGATGCACTGTCCAATTTTTTCAACAGTTATGGTAAGTATATCATTCTCATCATGACCGCAATTCTGGCTGTCATAATTTTCAAGGATTTTCTGCTCTTTCATAAATTTTATCTCTTCAGGGATATCGGCAGCGACACAATCACCAATAATTATCCGAGCACGTATCATATCACCGATTATCTAAGAACCGACGGCATTCCGCGGTGGTCCTTCAAGCAGGGGTTGGGACAAAATATTTTTCCGTTCAGTCTCTCCGACCCCTTTACCGACTTGCTCCTGATCCTTGGCAAAGAGCATATTGCCGGCGGCATTGCGTATGTCGAAATCCTGAAAATTTTCTGCGCCGGGTTTCTTTGTTTCTTATTTCTGCGGAAGATCGGCGCAGCCGGCATTGCCGCGGTTCTCGGTGCCCTTACCTACGCATTTTCCGGCTTTATCATTCTGGCCGGTGCATGGCAGGTGTTTTCGACCGAAGCGGTACTCATCATCTTCCTGCTCTATGCATTCGAGAAACTTTTCCAGGATAACGATTGGCGGTTGTTTCCGGTTGCGGTCGGCCTATTCGTTTTGTTTCAGCCCTTCTGCATATTTACCGAGGGCCTTTTCCTGCTTCTGTATTTCATCTATCGCATCGTTGAAACAAACACGGTGCAGACAAAAACTCTCGTACCCCTCGGGTTGAAGATGATCGGGCTTGGGGTCATCGGCCTCATCTGCAGCAGTTTTTTTTCCGTCGGCGCGCTGCAGCAGATGCTTGACAGCCCCCGGGTCGGCGGCGATTCCTCCTTTTTCAAGGCGTTGCTGTCCCGACCCATCTTCGGCGTTCAGGATGCATGGCTCAATGTAACGGCCATCATGAGGCTGTTTTCGAACGACCTGCCGGGAACAGGGTCGCGGTTCACCGGTTGGGGGAATTATCTGGAAGCGCCCCTGTTTTATTGCGGTCTGGCCACCCTGCTTTTGGTCCCGCAGCTGTTCTCAGTGCTCTCCAGGAGGCAGAAGATCGGCGGTGCCGTTCTGCTTCTTTTCTTCGCCGTCCCGGTCGTTTTCCCGTTTTTCAGGGATGTTTTCTGGGCCTTTACGGTTGACTATTACCGCGTCTTCGGCTTTTTCGTGGCAATTGTCCTGATCATCTGCGCTGCGAAGGCATTTTCCGGAATTCTCGCGCAGGGCAGGGTGAACCTGCCGTTACTCGCCGGAACCATGGCGGTACTCCTGGCCGCCCTGTATTTCCCCTATCCTGTTTACACGTACAAACCCGCCTTCAGCATCGATGAAACGCTGCGGACGACCGTTACGATAGCGCTTATTTGCTTTGCGGTCCTGATCGCGCTCCTGCGATTTCCGAAGAGCAAGGCAATCGCGGCAGTCGCCATTCTGGCTCTTACCGGCGGCGAGCTGGCCTATGCCGCCTGGATTACCGTCGATACCCGGTCGGTCATTACCGACGAGATACTGCAGGAGAAGACCTGGTACAACGATGCAACGGTCGACGCGGTAAGGTACCTGCATTCCATCGATTCGACATTCTTCAGAATCCACAAGGATTACGGCTCGGGCATGGCGATGCAATACAGCATTAACGACGCCAAGGTACAGGATTTCTACGGCCTGACCTCCTACCACTCCTTCAACCAGAAATATTTCATCCGCTTCCTTACCGAGCTGGGGCTTATTGACTCAAGGGATGAGTGGCAGACGCGGTGGGTGCGGCCGGTGCTTTCAAATGACCGCAGGCTTCATTCCATTGTCAGTCTCAAGTACGAACTGACGGATAAACCGGATCTCCAGTGGAAGAACCTCATGTACGATTCGATTGCCAGGGTCGGAAATATCACCATCCTGAAGAACCGGTATTTCCTTCCGCTCGGATTTACCTATGATTCATGCATCCCCTACAATGTTTTTCATGCCCTTTCCAGAGAACAGAAAATCGTCATGCTGCAAAAAGCCTTCGTTCTTGACAACAGAATGGCCGCAGCGTCACTGTTTCCCGTGGTTCGTGCCGTGGACACGGCTGCGCCCTATCCGGTGGACCGCTACGCCGCCGATGTCTCCCGGAGGATGCAGGATAACTTTGCCATCGGTCGATTCGGGCAGAACGATATTCGGGGGACGATCACTACCCACGGCAGGAAGCTCCTGTTTTTTTCGATACCCTACGACAAGGGATGGCGGGCGAAGGTAGACGGAAAGGCAGTCGACCCGCTCCTGGTGAATATCGGTTTTCTGGGAATTCCACTTGAAAATGGACCGCACACCGTTGAGCTCAGGTTCACTCCGCCGTATTTTTTCCAGAGTCTTCTGGCAACGCTTGCGGGAGTGCTGCTCTATCTCCTGACCATGCTGGTAAAATCGTCACGCGACCGGAAACGACCGCAACCAGTGATACCCGCTGCCTGACGGGATTATCCACACCCTCCCGCCTGCCTAGCCGGAGAGGGGTTCCAGCCTTCCGGCATTCCTCAGGAAACATTCCGTTCGCACAATCATGAATCCCGAAAAGGCACTTCCCGGGAAGAGCGCTTCGATGAGCTCGGCGGGTTTGCAGGTCTTGCCGGGTTCGAGGCAGAGGAGCGCCTCGATACCGGGAACCCCGCGCTCGGAAAAGGTGAGACCGAGAATGAGCGGCCGCAACTCCTTGATCCTTGCGGTGCCGTCCTTGACTACTTTTACGGGCAGTGAGGTCCGGGCGACGGCGTCCGCGACCGCGAGCCGCATGGCTTCCGTGCCGGGCGTGTCGCCGATCGGCTCGATCCGGTAGGTTGCAGCGACAATGGAGGAAGACAGTGACGGCGCGTGTTCGGCAACGAGGCGGCATGAGAGCACCCGTAAATCAGGCGGGAGCATGCTGTTCAGGACCAGGGGATCGAGCCGGAGCGGCTCGCCGGTCATCATGTCGAAGCCTTCCGCCTTCCCAAGGACGGCAAAGGGCAGGGGAGGGCCGAACGAGACCCGGGGATGGGGCTGGAATCCCTGCGTATAGAGTAAAGGAAAGCCCAGTGCCGTTGCCGCGCGGTTAAACGCCGCCGCCATGTCGATATGGCCGAGGAACCTGACCGCCGATCCTTTGCTGTAGGTAAAACGGTAGCGGTATTGGCGGCCGGTCGCGGCGGCAGGCTTGCCGGCGGCAGCGGCAGGGACGCCGGCGGCTGCCGCGTCGCCGCTCTCCGCCGCAGGCACTGCCGGACCGTCGCAGGCTCCGCAGAGGCTGCACGACCCGGTGCGGCAATCGGGCGTCGGCGTGGCCGAGCGCGACCGTTCGCGTTCCCGGCGAAGGAAATCGGTTGAAACACCGGTATCGATAATCGACCAGGGAAGTTGGGCGTCCTGGGGCAGCTCCCGGCAGTAGTCGGCAAAATCGAGCGATACCGCCGCTGCGGCGCGTTCCCAGCGGCCGAAGTCGAACATATCGTCCCATCCGTCGAACCGGCTGCCGCTTTGCCACACAGCATGAATAAGGTCGCCGACCCTGCGGTCTCCGCGGGCCAGCACGGATTCGAGAAGCGTCACCTGGACATTGCGGTACGAGACTTTCACGTTCTTCAAATGACGCAGGCCATTCTTGATCGTCATGTTCTTGCGCTGGAGGGAGGGAAGGGATTCCATGGCTTCCCATTGGAACGGCGTCTGCGGCTTGGGCGAAAACGGCGACAGGGAAACATTGATCTGCCGCCGCTGCGAAGCGCTGCGGGCCATCCCGGCAATTTTGGACACCATGGCGACGATCCCCTGGATGTCCTCATCCTGTTCGGTCGGCAGGCCGATCATGAAGTACAATTTTATGGTCTGGACGTTGCGATCCAGGAGCGTTTGCACGGTTGAAAAAATCACCTCGTCGGAAAAGTCCTTGTTGATGACCCGCCGCAGACGGTCGCTTCCCGCTTCGGGCGCAATGGTGAGCGAGTTGACCGGCGCAACATCGGTCAGGAGGGCGAACTGGTCGGCGGTCAGGGCGTCGATACGGGTCGAGGGAAGCGCAATACCGGCACGGTACCGCTCCTTCAGGGATCCCGCCGACCTGAGGAGCGCGCTCAGGTGCGAATAATCCGCGGTGGAAAGGCTTAACAAACCGATATCGCGCCACCCGGTGGTTGCGATGCAGCCCTCGATTTCCCTGAGGAGCGCTTCCGGATTCCGTTCCCGGACCGGGCGGTAGTAGGTCCCGGCCGAACAGAAACGGCAACCGCGGGTACATCCCCGCATGACCTCGACGGCAAGCCGGTGGTGAACGATATCGATGATCGGCACCAACGGCTTCGCGGGATAGTTATCGCCTGAGAGCGCTGCGATCCGGGCAGCCTTAACAACCGGGTAATCCCCGGCCTCAGGGACGATGAACCCTCCTTGCACGGTGGTTTTATAGAGCGAGGGAACGTACACTCCCCTCACTGCGGCAAGCGCGGCGAGCGTTTCCGCTCTTGGCCTGCGCTGCCCGTCCCTTTTATCGTCCTCCAGCACTTTGCATATGGAAACAATCGCCTCCTCGCCGTCGCCGATGACGCAGGCATCGACAAAATCGGCGATCGGCTCGGGATTTCCCATGCACGGTCCGCCGGCAATGACGATCGGATCGCCCTCGCCCCGGTCGCGCGAATAGACCTTGAGCCCGGCAAGGTCGAGCATGTTGAGCATGTTGGTGCAATGCAGCTCGTACTGGATCGAAAACCCCAGCCAATCCGCCTCCCTGAGGGGAGCGAGATATTCGAGGCAGTAGAGCGGGATGCCGAGCGCGCGCATTCGCTCCTCGGCATCGGTCCAGGGATGGAAGCAGCGCGAGGCGGCCCAGGAGGGGTTCCTGTTGACAATATGATACAGGATCTGCAGCCCGAGGTGGGACATGCCGATGTCGTAGAGATCGGGGAAGCAGAGCACTCCCCGCAAATTTACGGTAGAAAGGTCCTTGACGATGACGTTCAGCTCGG
Source organism: Fibrobacterota bacterium (assembly GCA_003164335.1). Lineage (GTDB taxonomy): Bacteria > Fibrobacterota > Chitinivibrionia > Chitinivibrionales > Chitinispirillaceae > BOG-1184. The sequence goes on along the minus strand of PLTF01000152.1, from coordinate 16,909 downwards.
CGCCGACGTAGCGCAGCGGTTTTTCGACGAAGGGGAGGAAATCCCGGTCCAGAATGGTTTTTAGAAGGGTCATGGGGGGTAAAAATAGGTTCCGCGGAGGCTTGGGCCCCTCGGGGTTCAGGCCCTTGAGTGGGGGACACTGCTTTGTGTGCCCTGGATCTCTGATCCAGATTTCATTCCTCCGGTCAGGAACCGGTTTCCAATCCGCCGCCATAACCGGGCCGAACAAGAACGCTTTCGCGCCCGCTTAAACGGCATTCGCGTGCTTGCGCGGATGCCGTATTCCGCCGGAGAACGAAAAATGTGCCGCGTTCTTGATATCACTGCGACCTGGCAGTAAATTAGTGATAAAGGATTGCTGATTCCGGGGGCAATTAAATCCGGATATCCTACTCGCACCAATCACCAATGTGCAGTTCAGTAACGAATCTTGCGGTGCAAGCAATTTAACCATGAGCCTTAACAGGCACAGGGAGGTAGTATGAAAGCATACCGAAGGATGATGGCGTTCGGGATGGTTATGGCTCTGGCCTGCGTAATTGATGTCCGGGCTCAGGTGGTCACCGCGACAGTAGCAACGGGATCCGAACCTCGTGCAATTGCTATTGATACTGCTACCAACGGAAGCCTGCCCGGCGCACCCATGCTCTCCGCGCCTTTAAACGGCTCAGCAAATCAATCGGTTTCTCTTACCCTAAGCTGGAACAGCGTCAGCGGTGCTACCTCCTACGCACTTCAAACCTCTACATCTTCAACCTTTTCAATATTAAATCAAATCGGCGACATTGCTTCAACATCGCATTCGGTAAGCGGTCTCTCAATTGCCACAACATACTACTGGCAGGTAGGTGCGACGAACGGAACCGGGGCCGGCCCATGGTCGAGCGTCTGGAGTTTCACAACTGCCAATATTGCGCCCGTTTCCCCGGTGTTATCATGGCCATCTAATGGTTCTACAGGTTTGCAGGGAGTAGTATATCTTTCCTGGGCCTCCGGCAGCGGCGGCGGGGCGACCGCTTCTTACGGTATTCAGGTATCTACCGCTTCGGCATTTTCATCGTTTATTGCTAATCAAACAGGCATAGCAGCGAACAACGGACTCAGCCTTTCCGGGCTGGCCGCCAACACGATCTATTACTGGCATGCGAATGCGACAAACTCAGGGGGTACCAGTCTCTGGTCGGCCACCTGGACCTTCGCGACCATAAGCAGTGCTCCGAGCGCTCCGATACTCTCCTCTCCTGTCAACAATGCCGGCAAAGTGTCGACATCGCCCTATCTCTACTGGAATGCGAGTTCAACCGCTTCTTCATATACCGTTCAGATATCTACCACCACCGATTTCGTTTCATTTTCCCAGGCTACAATCACCAATATCGCTTTTCATGAGATTAATCTATCGATAAATACGGTCTTTTATTGGCGGGTGAGCGCGACCAATGCTGCAGGCACAAGCCCCTGGTCCAGCGTTTGGAGTTTTACCACAAGCTCGGTATCGGTTCTATCTTCCAGAGTGAATCCAACGGAATCGACCTGTTTCATGAACGGTACCAACCTGAGCTACACCCTGGCGCAACCCAGCGCCGTGCGCATCGCTTTCAGCGATATTCTCGGGAGAGAAAAGGCCGTCATCGACCGCTTCCAATCCTCAGGCCAATATTCGCTTTCCCTTAAAACGCTCAACCTGTCGCCCGGAGTCTATCTCGTGCATTTCCGGGCAGGGAACAGGGAATCGGTAATGAAGGTGATGGTGTCGGGGCGATGATTTGTTTAAGTTATACCTACTCAGGTGGGGAAACCGAGCTTAGATCAAAGGCCTTTGGTGGGGGAACCATAAAAATGGT
>PLTF01000152.1:0-15055 GCA_003164335.1 Fibrobacterota bacterium | reverse complement strand
CTCGCACCCCCGCAACGCTCCTATTTGATAGAAAAAACACTGGAAAGGCAGGAAAAGCAGAACCTGCGATCCAAATGAATTTGGATTGTAAAAAAACAAACCGGGTAGGGACTAATCTTTTATGTGTTTTCTACCCTNNCCGCTGGAAGGGGTGTGCCAAAGACCCCGCAAGCCCGGCTTTGCGGGCGCGGAGGCTTTGGCCAGGGGGAACCGCCATAGCGGTTCCCCTATCAAAGGCCTTTGAATTAAGCCTGGTTCCCCCACCAAGATCAGGTACTCATTTATTTAATAGTATCCCTTCTCTCGCAAGAAGCCTGACCTTCAGCTCCACTTCCCTTCCCTCCCGTTTTCCCATGAATCCTCCCGCCGACCCGTCGCTCCTTATGACCCGGTGGCAGGGGATGATGAGCGGCAGGGGATTATTCCGCATGACCGAAGCCGCGGCTCGGGCTGCTCCGGGATTTCCTGCCATTTCCGCCAGACCGGCATAGGAGACGGCTTTTCCCCACGGGATTGAACGGGCGGCGAGGAGCGTTTGCCTCGCAAAAGGCGTATAGAAGGAGAGGTCGATGGGAAGATCCGATAAGTCTTTGATTCTTCCGTCTAAAAAAGCGATAATCGACTTTTTGACGGTTATAATGAACGGGTCGGTTGCGCTATTGTCCGCCGGCGGGGAGGGCAGGTTGAGTGCCGCCGAGACAATCCGGGGACCCGCGCTTTTCATGTCGATCGATAATGAAACAGAACAGATCGAATGCGAAATGAACAGGCACAGCGAGCGCTTGCCCCGGAGCTCTGCTTCGGGGAGCTTCACTCCTCTTTTTATGGAATCGGTGTTCAGAGGTTTGGATCGCATTTTTGAAAGATAGCCCCTGAAGCGCTCCTGACTCCAATCCGGGTTGGTCTTTCGCGTATTTCCTGCTGGATTTTCGGGTATTTAAATGATATATTTACTCGGGTAGTATTTTCTATTTTAACTCGTTGTGATTTACCCCGGTAGTAGGTGAAGGGTAAAGTTTCGTCTCACCGGTATAAACGTCGCACTACGATAGAAAGGGAGATCATTGTGTCAATCGAATTTCTTTCCGACCTAGAAAATAAAGTCGATGCCATTATCGGCAATTACGAACAGCTTCGCCAGGAAAATACCGCTTTGAAAAGCGCCCTTGATGCCAAGACGGCCGCGCTTGCCGAACTCGAGAGCGAAAACCTTGCGCTCAAAAACAATCTCGGCGAGCTCAATGCCGAGAGTCAGCGGCACCAGGATAAGCTCAAGGCCGCCGCGGAGAAGGTACAGGGGCTGATTGCAAAAATAGAAGGTGTTTAAAGGGTCGTGATGCAGCAGCATCAGGCGACAGGGAGCAGTGAATGGGTTCATCATCGGAAAGTGTACGCGTTGTTATTTTCGGTGCGGAATATTCTATAAAGGGCGATGTCGACTCGGAAATGACCCGGCAGGTCGCCCGCTATGTTAATTCCAAGATGGCGGAAATTCATGAATCGACAGCATCGCGCGACAACATCAAAATCGCCGTCCTATCCGCGCTGAATATTGCAGGAGAGCTATTTGACTTGAAAGCCAAACAGGAACAGAGTGCTCAAAGTATAACCGCTATAACCGATCGGCTTGAATCAATTTGCAGGCGAATCGATGTCGCCTTGCAATAAGATCGAAGGAGCACTCCGCCCTCTCTGACTGCACCTTTCCCGTATGTGCCCGCCTCGGCGGGCAGGCAGGCCGCCACACAACGGCCTGTTCGTGACGCAGGACACGCTATCTTCCCCGTATAGCCCGGCAGGCATGTGCGCCTGTCGCGCGCATCGCCTTTTTGCCCGCATCATCCCCTGCCTTGCAGAGCGGCGCGGTTCGCCGCGCTCCCGATCGATTTGACATACCGGGGTTTCGAGAAGCTTCGATCCCTTTAATCATAGATTGTTCACCGTTTTCAGGATTACAGGAGGTCATATATGGCAGCTATTGCAGGGTTGATTCCCTTGATTGCAGTAATAAGTCTGGTTCTGGGGTTTGCCGCCGGCCATTTCTGGCGCGTTCTCACGGACCGGAAATACAAGGAGGCCAGGGAGCACCAGGCCAGGCAGGAAGCGGATTTGATTCTTAAGGAGGCGCGGCAGGAGGCGGAACTCCAGAAAAAAACCGCAATTCTGGAGGCCAAGGATGAGTGGTTCAAGGCTAAAACCGATTTCGAGCGGGAGTCTTCGAAAATCCGGGAAGCGATCCGGCAGGACCAGGCCCGGGTAAAGGAAGCCGAGTTGGATGTTCGGCGTCGTGAGGAGACCATCACCAAGAGGGAAACCGAATTCGCAGCCAGGGAGAATTTCCTGAATACCAAGGAAAAAACGCTCAGGACCAAGGATAACGAACTCTCCCGGCTTATTTCCCAGGAGAATGAAAAGCTCGAAAAGATCTCCCATATGACCCAGGACGAGGCAAAGAAAATTCTCATGGAGAACCTGGAAAGCCAGGTACGCTATGAGAGCGCGCAGATGATAAAGGAGATCAAGGACCAGGCGAAAAACGATGCCGAGCGGGAAGCCAAGGAGATCGTGGTGCGTGCCATCCAGCGATGCGCCGCGGATGCAACGATCGAATCCACCGTTTCGGTCGTGCACCTGCCGAGCGATGAAATGAAGGGCCGCATCATCGGCCGCGAGGGACGGAATATCCGGTCGTTCGAAGAGGCGGCGGGCGTCGATGTGATCGTCGACGATACCCCCGAGGCGGTGATACTGTCCGGGTTCGATCCCATTCGTCGCGAGGTCGCGCGGATGGCGCTTGAAAAATTGATAAGTGACGGTCGTATCCACCCGGGCCGTATCGAGGAGCTTATCAAGAAGAGCGAAAAAGAGCTCGAAAAGAGCATGAAGGACGTGGCCGAAGAGGTCATCTTCGAACTCGATGTTCATGGTCTCAAGCCGAACCTGGTCGAATTGCTCGGCCGGTTGAAATATCGTACCTCCTACGGTCAGAATGTCTTGCAGCACAGCAAGGAGGTGGCTATGCTGGCGGGGCTCATGGCTTCCGAACTCGGGCTTGACTCCAAGACGGCCGTTCGCGCAGGGCTCCTGCACGATATCGGGAAGGCTATCGACCGTGAAACCGAGGGAACGCACTCACAGCTTGGCGCGGAACTTGCAAGCAAGAGCGGTGAAAATGAGATCATCTGCAATGCCATCGGCGCCCATCATGAGGACATTGCGCCGATCTCGATCTATCCGATTCTTATCCAGGCGGCGGATACCATTTCCAGCACGCGGCCGGGTGTACGGCGTGAAACGCTGACCAACTATGTCAATCGCCTGACCAACCTTGAGGAGATTGCCGATTCCTTCCGCGGGGTCAGCAAGGCATACGTCATGCAGGCGGGTCGCGAGATGCGGGTCATGGTCGAGCCGGAGCAGATAAACGATGCCCAGGCCGAAGAGCTGGCGGGCCAGATCTCCAAAAAAATTCAGGAGGAGATGGAGTATCCGGGCCAGATAAAAGTGACCATTATCCGGGAGTGCCGGTATACCGAATATGCGAAATAGCCGTTGCATCTCATGCCGATTCATCGGCAGGGTGCTTTGCCCGATGCGCAGGGAGGGTGATAGCCTATGAAAATCCTTTTTGTCGGTGATGTTTTCGCCGATATCGGCAGGAGGGTGCTGTCCGAGCGGCTCGAATCCCTCATTGCCGAGCAGGGGGTCGACTGTTGCATTGCCAACGGGGAAAATGCCGCGGGCGGCCACGGGATGACCGGCAACCTTGCCAGGAAGCTGCGCCGGTACGGCGTTGCGGCCATAACAGGGGGCAATCATTCGTTCACCTTTCCGGACAACGATTCCTCCTTCATGAACGAGCCGCATATCCTGCGGCCGCTCAATTATCCTCCCGGCAATATCGGTCACGGGTCAACGGTACTGACCCTGCCGGACGGCCGCACGGTCGGTATCGTGAACCTGCAGGGGCGCACCTTCCATCGCGAAATAATCGACTGTCCTTTCCGGACCGGCAAGGCCGCCATCGAGGCGCTCAGGGAAAAGACGAGCATCGTCATCGTTGATTTTCACGCCGAAACGACCAGCGAGAAGCTCGCCTTCGCCACCATGATGGACGGACGCGCGAGCGCCGTCATCGGAACCCATACCCATGTGCAGACCGCCGACGAGCGGATTCTGGGCAAAGGCACGGCATTCATATCCGATGTCGGCATGACCGGGCCCGAAGACTCGATCATCGGGATGAAGGCGGAAGGGGTCATCCGGCGGTTTCTCCTGCAGACGCCGGTACGCTTCGAGCCCGCGGGAGAGGGCCCGATGCTCAACGCCGTTCTGGTCGTCGTGGACGACGATACCGGAAGGGCGCTGTCGATCCGGCGGGTTTTCGAGCGAATCCGCTTTTCCCTCTGACCGTCCGAATACTCAGCCATGATCGATTCGCCCTTCGACTTCCTCCAGCCTGCAGAGGCCGAGCGGCCCTACACGGTCAGCGAAATCAACGACGGCATTACCGCCATTCTTGAGGCGCATAATACGCTCGTCTGGGTCGAGGGCGAGATCTCCAACTGGCGGGTATCGACCAATGGCCATTGCTATTTCAAACTGAAGGATGCCGAAAGCCAGATTCCGGCGGTGCTGTGGCGGACCGCCGCGGCTTCCCTTCCCTTTACCCCGGAGGACGGCCTCGCGGTATTGACTATCGCAACCATTCGCGTGTACCGGAAAGCGGGCTATTACCAGCTCGATGTCCATCGCATGGAACCGCGGGGCAAGGGAGCGCTCTACCTTGCCTTTGAGCAGCTTACCAGGAGGCTCGAAAAGGAAGGGCTCTTCGATCCCGGCCACAAGAGGCCCCTGCCGCTCTCCATCGGGCGACTCGGCGTCGTTACCTCAAAGCAGGGAGCCGCCATCCGGGACATCGTAAAGGTCCTGGCATCGCGGGCGCCGCAGATGGATGTCGTTCTGGTCGATGTGCCGGTGCAGGGCGACTCCGCGGCACCGAAAATCGCCGCGGCTCTTGCATCCCTGAACGAGTGGGGGAGGGTCGATGCCATCATCGTGGGACGCGGCGGCGGGTCGGTGGAGGACCTCTGGCCGTTCAACGAGGAGGCGGTGGCCCGGGCCATTTACTCATCGGCAATACCGGTTATCTCCGCAGTGGGTCACGAGATCGATTTCACCATTGCCGACTTCGTTGCCGATATCCGCGCACCAACCCCCTCGGCTGCTGCGGAGCGGGCGTCCTCGGACCGGCAGGAAAATCGAAGGTACTTCGACCAGGCCGCGCTGCGATTTTCTGCCGGCGCAGCCGGTTTTTTCGCCGAGGCCCGGGAGCGGTTCGACGGCGCACTGTCGAACCGCACTTTGCGGATGCCGCTGGATCTCATCAGGGAGGGGCAGCAGACCCTTGACGATGAGGTTCTCGGACTCCTTCGCGGGTTCAGGGACCGGGTGGTTAGTGCCGGCGAGCGCCTTTCAGCCGGAGCCTCACGGCTCGACGGCCTGAGCCCGCTCGCGGTGCTCAGGCGGGGGTACAGCGTCGTATCGGCGCAGGACGGCTCGATTGTCCGGTCGGCATCGCAGCTCGCGACAGGGCAGGCGGTGAAAATGCGGTTCCATGAGGGAAGCGCTGCGGCAACAGTGACATCGATCGCTCCCTGACAACTATTTTTACCACTATTCCATAGCCGGAGGGATATATGGCGGGAAATCGTACCCCGAAGGGACCTGAAACCGGGAGCGGCCGTGAACCGACCTTTGAGGCCGGGCTTATCGAACTTGAGAAGATCATCGACCGGCTTGAAAGCGGCGAGCTCTCCCTTGATCAGGCGCTTGGCCTCTTCGAACAGGGCATCGGCCTGCTCAGGATCTGCGACGGCCACCTGAAGAACGCAAAGGGCAGGATTACCGAGCTTATAAAGGGAGAAAACGGCGAATACGTCGAAAAAGTGCTCGGGGCCGCTCTCGAATCCTTCATTACGAAAGAAAAGAACGATGAGTGACCTGAACGGGTACATGAAGCGCGTGGCCGAACTCACCGACAATGCCCTCAACCGGTTGCTTCCCAGTGAAGAGACCTATCCGCCCTCCATTCACCGGCTCATGCGTTACAGCACCTTTGCGGGCGGCAAACGGATCCGGCCCTGCCTTACCATGGCGGCATGGGAGGCCTGCGGGGGCACCTTTGGCGATCCGTTTCCCGTCGACGCAGGCGCGGCTATCGAAATGCTCCACACCTTTTCGCTCATCCATGACGATCTTCCCTGCATGGACGACGACGATTTCCGGCGCGGTAAACCAACTGCCCATCGCGCTTTCAATGAGGCGCTTGCGGTACTTGGCGGTGACGGACTCTGCATCATCGCCTTCGAGGTGCTCGCCCGGCTGGGCAGGGCGGATGTCATAGCCGAGATTGCCCGCGCCCTCGGCACCGACGGCATGATCGGCGGCCAGGTTGTCGACATCGAATCCGAGGGCAAACCGGTCGACCGTCAGGTTGTCGAATATATCCACGAAAAGAAAACCGCAGCACTGCTCCGGGCAAGCGTCACCATCGGCGCCATGCTCGCCGGGGCGCCCGCACAGCTCACTGCCCGGCTCGCCGCCTACGGGAGCCGTATCGGTGTCGCCTTTCAGGTCGTCGACGATATTCTTGACGAAGAGGGAACAACCGAACAGCTCGGCAAGGATGCGGGGAGCGATCGCGAACGGGGCAAGGCTACCTTTCCGGCGGTTTGCGGCATGGATGAATCGAAACGCTACGCCGAAACGCTCATCCGTACGGCCTGCGAAGAGATCGCCTTTCTCGACGCGAAAGGCACCATGCTCCGGGAGCTTGCCGAATACATCCGCATACGGATTTTCTGACATGGCCGTCGCGTTCCCCCCGAAAGGCCTGCACGGAAAAACCGTGCTCCTGACCGGCGCATCCGGTACCATCGGACAGGCAATCGCCAGGGCCCTGGCCGGTGAAGGGGCGAACGTGATTGCGCATTGCAATCGTGCCGGAACCGTGGACGCGCTCTGCCGCGAGCTTGAGGGGCAAGGGGACCGGTCCTTCACCCTGAGCGGGGACTTCCGAAGCCCGGGTGCTGCGTCGGCGCTTTTTGCCGGGGCAGTCGAGCGCTGCGGATGCATCGACCTGCTGGTCAACAGCGCGTCGGTCTTTCCCGAGAACTCCCTGCAAGGCGTAACTTTTGCCGATTTCCAGGACACTATGGCGGTCAACGCATGGGCACCCTTTGTCCTCGGGCGTGCCCTGAGCCGGTTGTCCGGCCCCGGCGCAGGGGGCGGCAAAGCAATAGTCAATCTCCTCGATACCCGTATCGTCGGGGGCGATGCGGCGCATGCAGGCTATATCCTGAGCAAGCATCTTCTCGCCGCCATGACCTCCATGATGGCGCGGGAGTTTGCGCCTGCAATCCGCGTGAATGCGGTTGCGCCGGGACTCATGGCCACCGACAGTGCGGAAGACGGCGGGGCAGCAGCCGAAATGGCGAAAAACCTGCCGCTCCGGCGGTCGGCACATCCCCGGGAAGTCGCTGATGCGGTGGTGTACCTCCTGAAAAGCACCAGCGTGACCGGCCAGGTACTCTATGTTGACGGAGGAAGGCACCTGCGCGAATCCGCTCCAGAGCGCTTTGCCGCGCTGTAATGAACGCCTCACCGGGAACCGCCATGCCGAGAGTATCCGTCGTCATCCCCACTTTTAACCGCTGCAAGCTCCTGGTACGGGCGATTGCGAGCGTTCGGGCCCAGACCATGCAGGACCTTGAAATCATCGTGGCGGACGACGGCTCCACCGACGCCACTGCCGACTCGGTCGCAGCTCTTGGAACGGACACTATCCGCTATGTCAAACTCGCGGGAAACCGGGGAGGCAATGCGGCGCGTAATGCCGGTATCGGCATTGCGCAGGGGGAGTTTGTCGCCTTTCTCGATGACGATGACGTATGGGAACCCGGCAAGCTGCAGGCCCAGCTCGATGCGGTCACGGCTCCGCCCGGAGCCGACTGGTGCCGCACCGGTTTCGGCATCTATGCGGCAGGCGGCAGGTACGAGCGGTATGTATTTATGAAGCCGCCGTTTCAGGACCAGCATAAGTCGATCATGAACGACAACTTCATCGGCGGGACCTCATCGATACTGGTGAAGCGGGAGAGTCTTGAGGCAATCGGCGGATTCGATGAAACCCTTCCCGCACTCCAGGACTGGGATTTATACATCCGGCTGACCGCACACGGCTGCCGCCTGAGCGGGGTCGATGCGATGCTCGTCCGCTACTTCAAGACCTATGTCCTGGGAAGCGTGTCCGGCAGCTTCAGCCGCTACAAGGCGGCAGAAGCGCTCCTGCGACGCAAATACCGGAACGACCCGTATTATCGCCTGTTCGACCGGCGGTTGAAGATCATCGAACTGAAGCGGTTGTTCAAATCCCGGCCGTTCCTCAGGGAAGCCCTGCGGTATTACGGCGGCCGGGTTTACTCCCGGAAGAGATAGGCGCCGTCGCGCAATACAGCGCCAGTACCGGAACAAGCGGCAGGAAATACTTCTCCCAATGCAGGTACGAAAAGGGCATGACGGCCAGGAATGAAAAGGTCGCCAGGCCGAGAAAAACCCGCAGGTCAACTTTTCGCAGCCGTACTCCCCCGATGAGGTCGATTCCCAGCCGGAAACATACCGGAAGCGCAAGGGTAAACAATACGAAAAACACCCAGTGCTCGAACCTCTCTCCGGGCCATCGCCGGAGCAGGCGATGGAAATAACCCACCGTTGGTTTGTTTACGTCAAGGGCTACCGCAGAGGCAACGATCGGGAATAACGGGTACCAGAGTCCGCACAGCAGGGAACAAACGAGGATGCGGGGGTTCCGGTAGAAGCGCTTCCGGTACACTGCCAGGAGCGGGAACGCATAGACCGAAAAAAGCGTAATGTAAAGGGTCAGCGAGTTCGGGTGGAATCGCGGCCCGCCGGATATATACAGGCTTTTATCGGCATTATCCGGGTTTAGCCCGTGCCAGAGGGCAAAGAGCGCAGCGGCGGGAATCGTCGCGGCGAGGAGCGCCCCGACCGGGGCACGCCAGGGCAAATCTTCCCCGCTGTTCCGGGTTCCTGAAAGGATGAAATACAGGATTCCCGCGGCAACGGCAAAGATAAAGTATTGACGGCACAAGAGTCCTGCCGCGGCCGAAAAGAACAGCAGCGGAGCATTCCGGCGAACGATGCCGGTCATAAAAAGCGCCAGGGAAAGCATCATGAGCATATCGGTATAGACAAAAACGCCGGCACCGGCCATGTAGGGATTGAGGGCGAGGAAAAGGAGCAGCAGGAAGGAGACCGTACGATTGCGCACCGTCAGGAAGAACAGATACTGGAACGAGAGGAGCGTGACACCGGTGATGCACAGCGAAAAGAGCCGCAGGACCATGAGCGAATCGCCGAAGGCTTTACCCCACGCAGCGTAGAGCACAAACGGCAGCGGCATCGACATTTCGTTGTAGTGCGTGAGCGTCGAGAGCGTAAACTGCTGCTCGAACCCCATGATGGTGTCGACAAAATGGCACTCGTCGTGCCAGCAGGGCCGGTGCAGGCCGAACAGGGCCAATCCGCCTAAGTAAATGACCAGGAAGGGAACGACCGGTATGAGCGAACGCCGGTGGTCGGCGGAGAAGAGCATGGCGGGTTCTCCCGGATGCGGGTGGGCGGTGACAGCCGTAAAAAAATAACCGATGGAAGGGTGCCCCGGCCCTCACGTCGGGGCAGTGCTATTCGTAGCGGAGCGCGTCGATCGGTTTGAGCGCGGCTGCTTTACGCGCCGGGTACCAGCCGAAAAATATGCCGATGGCCGCCGAAAAGAAGAACCCGAGCGATACCGAAAAGGGGGAGACGGCGACCGGCCACCCCTGCGTTTTCGAGATGACCGAGGAAAGCACTGCGCCCAGGACAATGCCGATAATTCCTCCGGTAAAGCTCATGACCAGTGCTTCCACGAGAAATTGCAGCAGCACATCTTTTCCCCGCGCGCCCACGGCAAGCCGGATGCCGATCTCCCGGGTGCGCTCGGTGACCGATACCAGCATGATATTCATGATGCCGATCCCGCCGACAAGCAGGGACGCGCAGGCGATGGAGGCCAGGAGGATGCTCATTGTTTTTGACGTCTGCTCGGCGGCATTCCCGATGTCGGTCTGCGTCCGGATGGTAAAATCGGTGCCGTCGCCCGTTGACCCGGGGCGGAGGTCGGTGAGCACCTGGTTAATCTCCTGCCGTCCCTCCTCGATGGTCTCTGCGGCGGTCGCCGAGGCGATGAGCGACTGGGCAAAGGCTATGCCGAGAATTTTCTTCTGGACGGTCGAGAAGGGCGCGAGGATGACGTCGTCCTGGTCCTGTCCCACGGCGTTCTGCCCTTTCTGCGCCAGCACGCCGATCACCTTGAACGGAAGATTGCGGATCCGAATGGACTGCCCGATCGGGTTTTCGCCGTTCTGGAAGAGGTTGTCGACGATGGTTTTCCCGATGATGCATACCTTGGTGGCGCCGTGTTCGTCGGCATCCGAGAAGGGGAGCCCCTCGGCGAGCGTCCAGTCTCGAATGTCCAGATACTCTTCATAAACGCCCCAGACCGACGTCCGCCAGTTCTGGTCGGCAAACTTTATCTGCTCCCCGGCGCGCACCATCGGGGAACAAAACCCGATTGAACCGCACCGCTTTTTCATCGCCGCGATGTCGCTTTCGTTCAGATGCGAGGTGGTACCTGCTTCGGCGTGCACGCCGCGCTGCGAAAAAGCTCCCGGAGTTATGAGGATCACGTTGCTTCCCAGGGCGGCGATCTGCCGGTTGATGGCGTTGCGCGCTCCCTGACCGATGGCAAGCATGGCGATGACCGCGGCAACGCCGATGATGACCCCGAGCATGGTCAGGAACGACCGCATCTTGTTGCGGTTGAGCGACCGGACGGCGAATTTCAGAATGCTGCGGAACCTCATGCGCCCCCCTGCCCGCCGATACTCCTCCCGGCAAGCTCCGCTTCCGCGTTCCTGCGGGCGGCCACGGGTTCGTCGGTTATGACCGTTCCGTCGCGGAAGGTAATCCTGCGCGAGGCGTACTGCGCGATATCCTGCTCGTGGGTCACCATGATGATGGTGATGCCGTTGCGGTTGAGGCGCTGGAACACCGCCATGATATCGACGCTGATCTGCGAATCGAGGTTGCCGGTCGGTTCGTCGGCAAGCACGATTACCGGGTCATTGACAATTGCGCGGGCAATGGCGACCCGCTGCTGCTGCCCGCCGGAAAGCTGGCTTGAAAAATGATACGCGCGGTCCCTGAGGCCCACCCGTTCGAGAGCGTCGAGGGATTTGCGGCGGGTGTCGCGGGCGCCGACGGTGCGATTGTACAAAAGCGGCAGCTCGACGTTTTCGAGGGCGGTGGTGCGCGGCAGCAGGTTGAATGCCTGGAATACGAAGCCCATCTTCCGGTTGCGCAGCGCGGCCAGCCGGTTCGGCGTCAGCTTCCAGGCCTCTTCTCCGTCAATTACATACTCCCCGGTATCGGGCACGTCGAGACACCCGAGAATGTTCATGAGGGTCGATTTCCCGGACCCGCTCGCTCCCATGACGGCGATGAATTCGCCCTTTGCAATTGCCAGCGAGACGCCGCGAAGCGCATGAACCACCGAAGTGCCCATGCTGTAGTTTTTCGCGATGTCCGAAAGCCTGATGAGTACGTCGGTCGCCACGCTAAAATCTCCGCATCCCGCCGGGACTGCCGCCGAAAGGCGACCCTGCCGGCGGGGTCGCCGTCACCGGGCCCGAGGAAAGGATGCCGACGATGACCTGGTCCCCTTCCCTGACGTCGCCCTCGATCTCGACGTAGCCGCTGTTGCGCAGCCCGGTCGTTACCGCTTTACGCACCGGTTTGCCGTCGATGAGAATGAATATCCGCCCATGGGTGGTGCTGTCGCCTTCCTCCCGGTGACGGAAGCCTGCGCCCGAGTCACCCTGCCTTTCGGCAAACCGACCCTCGCCCTGCCCGCCGTGGTGGTGGTGGTGGCGGTCGCCCGCGCCTGAATCTCCCCGGGCCCAGCGGGACGCACCCGAATCGTTTCCGGTACCCCGGTGGAAATTCCATTTCCCCCGCTGGTGCGGAGGAAAGAATTTGAGCGCCGCGAGCGGGACCTTCAGCACGTCCGACGCCTCCTGGACCGATATGGTGATATTGGCGGTCATGCCCGGCAGCAGGGCGAGATCGGGGTTGGCGACATCGACCATGACCGTGTAGCTGACGACATTTTCCGTAGTCTGCGGCTGCAGCCGGATCTGGCTTACCTTGCCGTCGAAGGTGCGGTTCGGGTACGCATCCACCGTGAAGTGCGCCGCCTGCCCGACCTTTACCTGGCCGATATCCGCCTCGTCCACATCCGCCTGCACCTGCATTTTAGTGAGGTCGGTCGAGATCGCGAACAGCGTGGGCGTGCTGAAACTCGCGGCCACGGTCTGGCCGACATCGACGGCGCGGTTGACGACGACGCCGGTGACCGGCGAGCGGATGTACGCATAGGCAAGGTTGATCTTCGCCTGGTCGAGCGCGGCCTTCGCCGAAATGGTGGTGGCCTTGGCAACCTCATAATTGGAGGTCGACTGATCGATATCGGACTGCGCGGCGAGCCCTTTGGCAAAGAGCGCCTTTTCACGCTCGTCGGTGCTGCGCGCCAGGTCTTCCTGCGCCTTCGCCTTGGCAAGAGACGCCGCCACATCCTCCACATCCGAGGCGAGGAAGGTCGTATCGATCATGGCGATGAGCTGGCCCTTCTTGACATGGAAGTTGAAGTTGGCGAAAATCTTCTTGATGGTTCCCGAGACCTGGGTTCCCACCTGGACTGTGGTATCCGGATTGATCGTCCCGCTCGCCGTCACCTCGACGTCAACGTCGCCGCGTTCGATGGGCATGGTCCGGAACTGCACCGGAGCCGCCCGGTTGCAGGAGGAGAGCGAGCCGAGAAGGGCCGCCCCGAGTATGGCGACAAGGACTAAGGCCGATCTCCCGCGAACCGGCATGCCGGATTTTTTATTCATGCAAAACTCCCATGGCGTTTAACAGGTTGACGTGGCCGACGCGGTAGTTGTACTCCGCCTGCGCGTGGCTGCTCTGCGCCGAAGCAAGGGTCTGCTCGGCATCGGTGATTTCAATGGCGAGCGCAAGTCCGGCGCGGTACCGCTCCTCGGCCAGGCGCAGCGCCTCGGTCGATTCGTCGATAACGACCTGGGTCGCCCGGATCTGCTTGTGCGCCTGGTCCTCGGCGTAAAACTGCTGCTCGACATTCTGGGTCGCGTTTAAAACCGTCTGTTCGAGGGTCGCCTCGGCCTGCTTGACAGATGCCTCGGCCTGGCGGACCGACGCCTGGACCGACCCTCCTTCGTAAAGCGGCACCGAGAGCGCGGCTCCGAAATTCCACCCTCGCTGGGTATTGTCGAAGATCGACGACATTCCATTATCGCTCGTTCCGTTCCAGGAGTAGCTGCCCGAGGCGCTCAGCTGGGGCAGGTATGATGCCCTGGCCGCGGTAAGCTGCAGCCGCGCCGCTTCGAGGCTCCGGGTGGCGCTTAAAATATCGGGACGGGAGACGGCGGCGGCGGCGAGCGCATCCTTGAGCGCGATCGAATCTTCGGTACCTGCAAGACTGTCGGTTAAGACGATCGGCTCGCTGAATGTCATGCCGGCGGCGGTTTCCAGTTGCACCCGGCCAAGGTTGACCGTGTTTTCCGCCGTCAATTCGCTTACCTCGGCGTTGGCCATATCGACCCTGGCCTGGATCACGGTGAGCTGCGTCTGCTTGCCGACCTCGGTGAGTATCTTGGCCTCATTGTAGTGGAGCGTCGTCTGCTTGAGGGCATTCTGCGCCACCGCAAGCAGCTCGCCTGAAAGTAAATAGTTGTAATACGCGGTGCGGGCGGCCACGATGGTGGTCTGGTTCGCGCCCTTGAGGTTCTCCCGGGCAGCGTCGACGGATTTGCCCGATGCGGCATACTGGCTCGGCGATTTCCCGAAGTCAAAGAGGAGCAGGCTGCCGTTTACTCCGGCCGAGACATCGTTGCCCGGGGGCGTTACATAGATGCTCGAAATGGTGCCGCCGATGCTGTGGGTCGATGAGCTGGTATCGATAATCTGCGTGGTGGTCGACGCGGATCGCGACACGCCGGCAGTGCCGGAAATGCTCGGCAGGAGCGCGGAAAGGGCGGATTCCCGGTTCGCAAGGCTTGCGTCCACCGCGCCCTGCGAGATCTTCGGCCCGGGGTTATGCCGCAACGCCAGGGCGACATACCCGTGCAGGCTCAGGGTGTCGGCGCCCGCAAGGGCGGCCAGCAACAACCCTCCGCAAATCGCTATTCGCGCATTCATCGTCCGGCGGTTTTGAGCTGCAGGATGCTTTCCGTGAATTTCCGGCTCAAATCGGCGTAACGGGCCATCTCCTCATCGGTGAACCCGGAGAAGATCGCCATGGTCCGCTGCACGGCCTTCGCCTTCATGTCGGTCAACTGCCGCCTGCATTTCTGCGAAATTTTCAGGGCAAGCCGGCGACGGTCTTCGGCAGTGCTCTCCCGGGTCAGGTACTTCTTTTTTACCAGCTCATCGACGAGCTGCGTCACCGCACCGCTGGTTATCGCCAGCCCCTGTGCCACCTCGCTGTTGCTGAGCTCGCCCTTCTCCAGAATCATGGAGAGAATCGCCCACTGGGATGGCGTGATAGGCGCGCCCTTCGCTTTCCGGGAGTTGGTTCCGTTTTTTTCCGCTCCGGGCAGGCTCTGCTCGGCGAGGGCATGCCGCGCAAGGCGCATGCTTTCCATGATCGTTTCGGTGTGCTGTTTACGGTTTGCCATAGGTAAGCATCGCTTAAATAAAGGATAAGTTCCTTAATTATAGAATAGGTTAAAGATTGCCCGGCAGGGGGACGGGAGCGGGGGCCTCCACGGTGCGGGATTGTTTAAGACAATTAGACGATATTGGAATAATTATTGTTACGGGGATTATAATAAGTGCCTCTGGTGGGGGAACCGCC
>PLTF01000122.1 GCA_003164335.1 Fibrobacterota bacterium | reverse complement strand
GATAGACATAGCGTAATCGGCATTGATGACAGGAAGATGGCTTCAGATCTCAGGCTTCAGGAAAAAATCCTTTTTGATAGTCTTTTCATGTGTTTTCTACCTAATGGAGGCGTTGCGGAGGTACGAGAGCGCCTGCTGAGCGTAGCGAGGCAGGCATAGCCTCGTACCTCCGCAGGAAGGGGTGTGCNNAAGCGAGGTTTCCCCACCTGAGCTGGAATGAATTAGGTAGTAACTGCTCATTAATCTACGTGTCGCTATTTTTGATCCCGCTGCTGTATCCTGGCCCACTCGTCCCGCAGCGTCACCGTGCGGTTGAATACGATCCGGTCGACCGTGGAATCGGGATCGACGCAGAAGTACCCGAGCCGCTCGAACTGACAGCGGAATCCGTTTACCGCCCCTTTTACCGACGGCTCGACCCGCGCGGGAAAGATGGTGGTGAGCGAGTTCGGATTCAGGTTGAGGAGGAAGTTCCCTTCCGGAGCGTCGTCGGGATTGGTTTTCGTAAAAAGCCGGTCATAGAGACGTACCTCGGCTTCGATGCAATGCTTTGCCGAAACCCAGTGTATGGTCGACTTTGGCGACCGACCGTCGGGCGCGTTGCCGCCGCGTGTCGCCGGGTCGTAGGTGCAGTGGAGCTCGATGATTTCGCCGGTCGCCGGGTCCTTGGTCGCTCCCGTACAGGTGATGAAGTAGGCATAGCGCAGCCGGACTTCCCTTCCCGGTGCGAGCCGAAAGAATTTTTTCGGGGGCTGCTCCATAAAATCATCCCGTTCGATGAACAGCTCGCGGCTGAAGGGCACCTTTCTGCTTCCGGCCGCCGGTTCCTCGGGGTTATTGACCGCATCGATCTCCTCGGCCTGACCCTCCGGATAGTTATCGATGATTACCTTGAGCGGGTTCAGGACGCTCATGAATCTTGGCGCCTTCTTATTGAGGTCCTCACGAATGCAGTATTCGAGAAGGGCCATGTCCACCGTACTGTCGCGCTTGGCGACTCCGATCCGCTCGGCAAAAAGCGCAATCGCCTCCGGGGTGTATCCCCGGCGACGAAGCCCGGAAAGCGTGAGGAGCCGCGGATCGTCCCAGCCCGACACGTGTCCCTGCTGTACCAGGATCAGAAGCTTCCGCTTGCTCATTACCGTATAGGTCAGGTTGAGCCGGGCGAACTCGATCTGCCGGGGGTGGTGGACGGGAAGCTGGTCGAGAAACCAGTCGTAGAGCGGGCGATGGATCTCGTATTCGAGCGAACAGAGCGAATGGGTGATGTTTTCGATAGAATCTTCGAGCCCGTGCGCCCAGTCGTNNTACATGACCGGATCGCGCAGGTTGATATTGGGCGATCCCATGTCGATCTTCGCCCGTAACGTATGCGAACCGTTCTCGAATTCGCCCTTGCGCATGCGTTCGAACAGGTCGAGATTCTCCTCGACGGTGCGGTCGCGGTTCGGGCTGTTGCGGCCGGGTTCGGTCAGGGTTCCCCGGTAGGCGCGTACCGCATCGGCGTCCAGGTCGCACACATACGCCTTGCCCGCCTTGATAAGCATGACCGCCCATTCGTACATTCTTTCGAAATAGTCCGAGGCATAGTAAAGGTGGTTGCCGAAATCGCAGCCCAGCCACTTGACATCGGCGATGATAGCCTGGACATACTCCTCCTCCTCCTTGCTCGGATTCGTATCGTCGAAGCGGAGGTGGAATTCACCCTTGAACTCGACGGCCATGCCGTAGTCGATGTGCAGCGCCTTGGCATGGCCGATATGCAGGTGGCCGTTGGGTTCGGGCGGGAACCGGGTGATGACGCTCGTGAACCGGCCGGTTTTCAGGTCTTCGACGATGGCGTCGCGGATGAAATTCGCCGGAGCTTCGGTTCCCTGATTTTCAGTGCTGACTTTTTCATTGTGCATGGAGTAATCCTTACCTGAATCGTTGATGGTGCGGCTATTTCTGCATTGCTGCAATGAACCCGGCAGCCTTTTTCAGACGCCGGACAACCGTTTCCCTGCCGAGGAGAGCCATGAGCTCGAAGAGTCCCGGCCCGAAGCTTACCCCGCTCAGGGCGAGCCGCGTGGGATGGATAAGATTGCCGGTGGGAATCTTATGCAGTTCACTGTAATCGAGATATAACGCCTCCAACGCTTCGGCATCGAAGACCGACAGGCTTTCAATATTGCCGGTGAGATGGACCAGCAGCGAAGCGGTGTTGGGGGTAAAGAGCTTCCTCGCCGTTTTCTCCTCGTACGAGTCGGGATCCCGGAAAAAATAAACCGCACCGTCAATAACCTCGGTCAATTTCTTCGAGCGCACCCTGAGGAGGTTGACAACGCCGGCAAAGTACGGATCGCGGGGGTTCCGGTCCTGGTCGACCCATCCCCGTTCCTTCCATGCCGGAACGATGTCGTCAAGCAGCGACTCGGCGCTGCGCCCGGCCAGGTACAGTCCGTTCATCCATTCGAGCTTCTTCTCGTCGAATACCGCGGCCTTGGGTGAAACATGGCCGAGTGAGAAGGCTTCTAAGAGTTCCTGCTGAGACATCTTCTCCCGGTTATCCCCCTCCCCCGGCGACCACCCGAGAAGCGACAGAAAATTGAACAGCGCCTCAGGGAGGAACCCGGCGCGCCGGTAATCCATGACCGAAGCGGCGCCCTTGCGTTTGGAAAGTTTCTTGCCGTCTTCGGCAAGGATGACCGGCAGGTGGGCAAACTTCGGCGGGGTCCATCCGAACGCCTCGTAGAGGAGCACGTGGCGCGGCGTCGAGGCGATCCACTCGTCTCCCCGCAAAACGTGGGTAATGCCCATGAGGTGGTCGTCCACGACATTTGCCAGGTGGTAGGTCGGGAAGCCGTCCGATTTGATCAGCACGATATCGTCGAGAATGTCGCTCTGATACTCAATGCGTCCCCGGATTTCATCGGTAAAGGCAATGGTTTTGCCCGCAGGAATTTTGAGCCGCACCACATGGGGCGCATTCTCGGCAAGAAGTCGATTAACCTCGGCCTGCGGCAGCTCGCGGCATTTCCGGTCGTAGCCTATAGGCAGTTTGTTCTTCTCCTGCGCTTCGCGAAGTGCGGTCAGCCGCTCGGTGGTGCAGAAGCAGCGATAGGCATTGCCGGATGCGATGAGCTGCCGCGCATGGTCGCC
This sequence comes from Fibrobacterota bacterium, assembly GCA_003164335.1. Classification (GTDB taxonomy): domain Bacteria; phylum Fibrobacterota; class Chitinivibrionia; order Chitinivibrionales; family Chitinispirillaceae; genus BOG-1184. The sequence continues at coordinate 459 of PLTF01000122.1, read as the reverse complement.
GTAGAGGGCAGAGCGCTCCGACTGGACGTACGGCCCGACCTTGCCGCCGACCTCCGGCCCCTCATCCCATTCGAGGCCGAGCCAGCGAAGACTCTCGTAAATTTCCTCCACTGCACCGGGAACGAGGCGGCTGCGGTCGGTGTCCTCGATCCGGAGAATAAACGTGCCTCCGTGGTGACGCGCAAACAGATAATTGAAAAGGGCGCTCCGTGCCCCACCCACATGGAGATAGCCGGTAGGCGATGGAGCGAATCGGACGCGGACCGAATCGGAAGTGGAAGACATGCCGGACGAAGCCTCAGAGATTTGGATAATGGGTTGATTTGGCTTGATAAATATACGTCCCGCAATATAAAAGCCTTTGGTGGGGGAACCGAGCTTGGTATAAAGGCCTTTGGTGGGGGAACCGAGCTTGGTATAAAGGCCTTTGGTGGGGGAACCATTAAAAAATGGTTCCCC
>PLTF01000130.1 GCA_003164335.1 Fibrobacterota bacterium | reverse complement strand
CGTACCTCCGCTGGAAGGGGTGTGCCTGAGGACGCGTGCCTTTCGCGGCTTCAGGCCAGGGGGAACCTTTTTTTAATGGTTCCCCCCTCAAAGGCATTTATATTACGATAAATATTGCGCCTCAGGATGACCTATATATATTCCCATCGTCGAGTGCTCCGGCACCATCTGAAACCGCTCTGTCAAGGTCACCCCGAGCCGTTCCTCAACGCCCATGATTTCGAAGAGCTTCTTCTGCTCCTCAAGCTCAGGCATGCCGGGATAGCCGAAGCTGTACCGCCGCCCGGATCCGGGCGGTAACCCAAGTCCGCGGACGATTTCAATGGTCACCAGATCGGCAAGCATTTCGGTCAGGCAGCTGCCGATGCCGTTGAGGAAATAGCCCATGCTGTAGGAATTTTCTCCGTTGAAAAGCTCTCCGACCCGGGCACCCAGGGCTGGGCCGGTCGTTACAACCTGGATCGCGAGGAGATCGCCCTCCGGACGCAGGTAATCGGCCAGAGACCGGTTTCCGGATTTCGGCATCCGCGGAAAGTCAAACGACGCAAGCTCGGTGTGGAAATCGTCAGGATCGAGCAGGATGACCCGGCTGTTGTCCGCAATGACCGGGAAAAAACCATAGAGCCCGGCCGGATCGAGGAGTGACGAGCCGGTGATCAGTGCCCGGAGTTTTTCAAGCGCAGGGGCGAAATCCTTTGCCACCGCTTCGGCGTATGCCGCATCGCTGAGCCGCCCGCCGCCCCACCATGCCTTGAACAGCCGGGAAGTGTCTATTTTGTCCAGGAGCGTGAGCGGGTCCCAGCGCAGCACCGTGCCGGTGCCGTAAAACGGCGGTTCGCTGCAATAGTCGTAGTCAAGCGGCACCGTCGGCCCGGCAGTTCTTGCAGAGACCGTTCCCGGCAAGGCCGTTTCGCCGGGCTTCGGTTGCAGGAGCCCGGATTTGGAGGCTTCGATGATTTTCGACGCCTCGAATGCATCGCGGCAATAGTAAACGCCGCCTTTATACGACGCATTGTCACCGGTCCGGGCGATTCGCTGCGCAAAGGCACTGCTTACCGCTGCGCCGCCGATGAGGATGGGAATCGACAATCCGAGCCGGGCGAATTCGAGAACACAGGCGGCCATCTCGCGCGAGGTCGTGACCAGGAGTGCGGAAAGGCCTACGGCATCGGGCCGGTATTCTTCGACCGCTTTGACTATCGCCTCAAGCGCGACCTGTTTTCCCAGATCGATCACCGCAAACCCCTGGTTTCGCATGATCGAGCCGACCAGGTTTTTCCCGATGTCGTGGACATCGCCGAACACCGTCGCCAGAACGATGGTTCCCTTACTCGGCGCGTTATCCTTCCTGAGGTGCGGCTCAAGCAGGGCGAGCGCTTCGCGCATGACCTCGGCGGCCTGGAGTACAAACGGCAGGATCATGGTTCCCGCAGCCATCCGCTTCCCCACCTCGTCCATTGCCGGGAGCAGAATCGTGTCGAGTATGGCGACTGCCGATTGTTCGGCAAGGAGCTTCTCGATGGACCCCTGCACCTCGCGGCGATCGCGCGAAAGAACCGCCTGGCGCAGGGTTTCCGCAGGAGTCAGCGATTGACGGGGTGCCGAAACTGCGGCGACCTTTTCGGCAGGTTGGGCTGCCTCGAAATGCCGGATAAATGTTTGCAGTGCATCGGCGGAGCGGTTGAAGAGCAGCGCCTCACCGAGCCGGCGCGCCTCGGGATCGTATGCCGCAACATCGTCGCGGTGCAGCGGATTGAAGATCGCGGCATCGAGCCCTGCTTCCACCGCATGGTACAGCATCAGGTTGTTCAGGATGCGCCGTGCACCGGGCGACAGGCCGTAGGAGACATTGCTCACTCCCATGACCGTCCGTACGCCGGAATCGGCCTTGATTTTCCGGAGCGCTTCGAGGCTTATCGCCGCGGCATCAGCATCCTGCGGGTTTCCGGTTGCAAGCGTCAGGACCAGCGGGTCGATATAAAGGTAGTGCGCGGGCAAGCCGAATTCCGTACAGGCAAGTTCCCGAAGTCGTGCCGCAAGCTCGATCTTGCGATCGAGCGTTTTCGCCATTCCCTGGTCGTCGATGGTGAGGGCGATGACCGGGCACCCGAACTCCACCGCGCGTTGCAGGATCCTCTTTGCCCGCTCCCCACCTTTTTCCAGGTTGATCGAGTTGAGCAGGACGCTGCCCGGACTTGCCGTGAGGGCAATTTCCAGCACCGCAGCATCGGTGGAATCGATGCAAAAAGGCGCGGTCACGCGATCGCCAAGGTACCCGACGAGCGTCTTCATGGTATCCGCTTCGTCATCGCGCTCGTTGATCGCGACGCAGAGGTCGAGGAGGGCGGCTCCCCGCGCGGCCTGATCGCGGGCGAGCCCATAGAGCTCGTCCCAGTTTCGGGCAAGGATAAACTCCTTGGTCTTCTTTGACCCCTGCGCGTTGAGACGCTCGCCGATGATAATCGGCCGGGGCAGGGTTTCGAGATCGACACCTGAGATTCCGGTTGCACAGAAGCAAGTGCTTTGCCGCACCGCCCGTTCGGCCACCTTTTTTCCGTCAAGCTGCCGTTTCAGTTCGCGGATGTGGGCCGGAGTGGTGCCGCAGCAGCCGCCGACCATGGGCAGGCCGCGCTCCACGACTAAGGGCACGATGCCTGCGGCAAATTCCTCCGGCGTCAGGGAGTACACCGCACTTCCGTCGATATTGACCGGTATGCCCGCATTCGGCATCATGGCGACGGGCAGGCCGGTCGATGCGAGGAGACTCTCGATATGCGGCGCCATTTCCGCGGGCCCGGTTCCGCAATTCAGGCCGACCACGTCCGCGCCGAGTCCCGCAGCGCCGAGAATGGCGGCGACATCGCTCCCCAGGATCATCCGCCCGGTTATATCGAGAGTGCATTGCACATGCAACGGGACATTGTCGCCTCTTTTTGCAAACAGTCTCCGGATGCCGTGAATGGCGGCACGAACCTCAAGGAGGTCCTGCGAGGTTTCGAGGAGTAGCAGGTCGACGCCGCCGTCAAGCAGCGCGGCGGCCTGTTCTCCGTAGCAGTCGGCCAGATCCTCAAACGAAACGGCACTGAGCGCGGGGTCTTTGGATGAGGGAAGAAACCCGGTCGGCCCCAATGAACCGGCAACCAGACAGATGCGTCCTTCGCATCCTGCCGCGGCAGCCTCCTGCGCGGCCAGCATCGCGCCTGCCCTGTTTATTTCGTACAATTTATCTTCCAGCCCCTTTTCGCGGAGCTTTGGACGATTTCCCCCCAGGGTGTTCGTCTCAACGATATCCGCTCCCGCATCGAAATAGGCTCGGTGAATTTGCCGGATGATGTCGGGCCGGGTCAGGTTGAGAATTTCGTTGCATCCCTCATGCCCGGCGAACGCTTCGACCGGAAGGTGTTCCTTTTGCACTTCGGTTCCGAAGGCTCCGTCAAAAATGATGGGGATTCTCTTTTGCAGTAACTCACTATACGATCGGGACATAAGATCTTTCTTGTCGAGGGGCTTGAACCCGGGAAAGGTAATACTACGTAATAAAGTCTATAATATTAAATATTAAAAATATATCCAAATATAGGGGCGGATTCTCAGTGCAGGCTTCGTTGGTGGGGGAACCGCGCTTGATTCCAAAACCCTTGGTGGGGGAACCGCCTGCGGCGGTTCCCCCACCTGAGCATCTAATTATCCCCGGTTCCTGCAATTATATATTTTAAAAAATTACTCCTCCAGAACAAGGATTTGATCAACGCACGCATTTTCGTGCTATTGCAGAGGAATGTCCATGAAAAAAATCCTTTTACCCCTGCTGGCCCTGTACCTTTGCTCAGGAGCCTTCACCACCCTGCCTGCGCAGGATACCGCGCAAACCGCGGCCAAACCCGGGGTGGTGCCGTCCCCCCAGCCGAAGAGCGCGGCTCTCCCCTCTCCGACAAACAGCGCGGCGAATCCGGCAAAAACCAAGGCCGCAGGCCACTATCCTATTCATGTCATTACCGGCAACGATATGACCGTGCTGATTCCCGCGTCCAGCAATCCGACCATCGATGGAAAGCCGCTCGCAAAAGGCGACGAAATTGCGGTTTTCACCCCGGATGGCGAGTGTCTCTGGAGTACGAAGTGGAAGGGTCCCGGTAAAAATGCCGTTTTAAACGTCTGGGGCCTTGACCCGCAAAATTCCAAAACAGGCGGAATCAGAATAGGCGACTCAATGCGCTATCGTGTCTGGGATTCGGCTCGGCGGATAGAAGCTAAGGCTGCGGTGACCTACAGCACCACCGGGATGCTCGGACCAACAGGGCAGGTCATATTCCGCCCGACATCCGGAGGGGTCTACGTCGTCAACGGCATTTCCGTGCTGGCAAGCCTCACCGCTACGAGCGTCCCCTCAACGCCGATCCGCCTCCTCTCGCCCGGCGATTCGGCCACCGTTGCTGCCGACAGCGCGGCATTTCTCTGGACCGCGGGCGTAAGCGGCACCGATCGGTATATCGTGGAGGCGGCAGGCGATTCTACCCTTGCTGCGCCTGTTTTCAGCGACACGCTTGTGGATACCGCAGCAACGTGCGTCGGGAAGCTGCGCCCCGGAATGACTTATTGGTATCGGGTCAAGGGACACATCGGCGCAAGCTGGAGCGAATGCACTCGGGCAAAACCATTTATCACGGCTCGCTGAAACGGAATTCGCCGATGCGCAACCAAGCCTCGTTCACCCGGGGAAACTTGAAACCCCTGCACAACCATGATACTGTTTTAATGCTATTTACCTCCATAACCGAATCGAGCGATCATCATGCCGCATAGCCACCATGGACATCATGTCTCGCGGAGCCACTCCGCAGGCCGAAACCAGACCCGGATGCGGGAACTTTGGGACTCCTTCTGGAACCCCCCGGCAGCAGCCTGCCCGAAGTGCGGCAGCGTCGCCACGGAATACTACGACCCCTTTTTCTTCGCGCCGATGCGCACCCTTGCCGGCAAACGCCGGATCAAATGCACCTCATGCCGATTTATATGGCGGCCGTCGCGGAGACGGAAGGAGTCGGCGTGGGAGAGGCTGCTGGCGAATAAATAGAAGAAAAGGATGACGGATGAGGGAATCGAGGCAGAAATGGGCCGGTGAAAAACATCCCCATTATCAATCAATGAGGCTTTTTAAACCCTCCTAAATAATAACGTCTGAACTGTGATTTCCTTGATTTTTCTGATTTCCCTGATTAACAAATCATCTTAATCTTATAAGTCAATGAAATCATAGTTCAGACAGAATTTTAAGCCTCGTTTGACCTCTCCCCCGGCTCCCCTCTCCCACAAGGAGAGGGGAAAGAAAAGCAAATTCCCGAAATAAAGTCTGAACCTGGATTACGCGGATTAAAGGATTCCACGGATTTTAAAAAATGAAGGCAGTAAGGATTTTATAAAATTCCTTTTTTTCCGTTACTTCTCAGGTGAATTTTTTTGAAAATTTAAATTCAAAAGAAGGGTTCAACATGTTGAACCCCTACAATTTACAAAATCATTTATGTTTTTTCTACCTAATGGGAGCGTTGCGGGGGTGCGAGAGCGCCTGCTGAGCGTAAGCGAGGCAGGCCTCGCCTCGCACCTCCGCAGGAGGGGGTGTGCCAAAGACCCCGCAGCCCGGCTTTGCGGGCGCGGAGGCTTTGGCCAGGGGGAACCGCCTAAGCGGTTCCCCCACCTGGGCAGTATCTTTCTTTCTTCATCTTTCTTTTTTCATCTTTCATCATTCCCCCTTCCCCCCTCTCCTCCTCCAATATCCCCGCCTGAAGTATTTTTTATCGCTTATCGTCCCCTTCCCTCTCTTCTACGGACCGCCATGACCGAACAACTTCCCGATACCAATGAGCAGATGCGCGTGCGCATCGATAAAACCACCGCCATGCGCGAGCGCGGCGTGAATCCCTACCCCGACCGTTTCAGCCGGACCCATCGCCTGCACGAAGCAGCGGTACTCCCGGACGGGACCGGCCCGGTATCGGTGGCCGGACGCATCGTGGCCCTTCGCAGCTTCGGCAAGCTCGCCTTCGGGCACCTCTACGACTGCGACGGCAAGGTGCAGTTTGCGCTTCAGAAAAACAAGCTCGGGCCGGTATTCGAGGCGGCCATGCACGAAGTTGACGTCGGCGATTTCGTCGGCGTCACCGGCACCATGATGACCACCCGTACCGGGGAAAAAACCGTGGATGCGGACGGCTTCGTCCTCCTTTCGAAGACCCTGCGGCCGCTGCCGGAAAAATTCCACGGCATCGCCGACCCCGAACTGAAGCTCCGGCGGCGGTACCTCGACCTTATAAGTTCTGCCGAATCGCGCGACCGGTTCAAAAAGCGCACTCTCATCATAAAAACCATCCGCAACTTCCTCGATGCCAACGGCTTCCTGGAGATCGACACCCCGGTGCTTTCGAACAAGGCGTGCGGCGCCCTGGCGCGACCGTTCGTCACGCACAACAACGCCCTGGATATCGACGTCTACCTGCGTATCGCCCCGGAGACCTACCTTAAACGCGCCATCGCCGGCGGGTTCGACCGCGTCTATGAATTCGCGCGCAGTTTCCGGAACGAAGGCGTGGACGCCTCGCACCTTCCCGACTTCACGCTGCTCGAATACTATTGCGCCTACTGGAATTACATTGATAATATGAACTTTACCGAGACGCTCATCAAGCACCTCCTGCAGACGGTGTCGGGCGGCCTCGAATTGACTTACGATAACACAAAAATCGATTTTGGCGGTGACTGGCCGCGCATCTCCTTCCGCGACCTGCTCATCCGCGACTGCGGGATCGACATCGACGCCTTCCCGGACCGCGACTCGCTTGCCGCCGAGATCGCCCGCAGGAAGATCCGCTTCGAAGCCGGGGTCGATATCAAGAAGACCGGGCGCGGAACGCTCATCGACCTTCTGTACAAGAAAGTTTCGCGGCCCCAGCTTATCCGGCCGATATTTATCACGCACCATCCGCTTGACCTCTCCCCGCTCGCCCGGACCGACGATGCGAACCCCGCGGTCGCCGACCGGTTCCAGCTTGTTGTCAACGGGTGGGAGATCGTCAATGCCTACTCCGAACTCGTGGACCCGATCGACCAGGCGGCGCGCTTCAGGCAGCAGGCCGACGCTCGCGCCATGGGCGACGCCGATGCCATGGAGGTCGATAACGACTTCGTCCTGTGCATGGAGTACGGCATGCCCCCGATTTCCGGGTGGGGCATGGGAATCGACCGCATGGTGGCGCTCCTGACCAATGCATCGACGCTCCGCGACACCATTCTCTTCCCCTTGCTTCGTCCGGACGCGGAAACCGCATGACGTCGGATCGTCCGTCATGATCTCCTTCGAACGCTTCATCTCCTTCCGGTACCTGCGCGGCCGCCGGAAAGTGGGGACCTACATCACCGCCTTCGGCGTCGGGGTCGGCAGCTTCGTGCTGATCATTGCGCTCTCGGTCGCCAACGGGTTCGAAAAGGAAGTGCGCGACCGCATCGTCGGCACGCTCGCCCATGCCAAAATTTTCCAGTTCGGCGAATCGTATATCGACAATGCCGACTCACTGAGGCGGATAATCCTTCGCCAGCCCGGCGTGACCGCCGCCGCGCCTTATATCACCGGTAAAGGCGGCGTCGAGCATGAGGATGCGCAGGAGGGGGTGCTCATCATGGGGGTGGACGATTCCACCGAACCGGGCGTCACCGATATCGCGAGCAAAATATCACTCGGTCGTTTCTCGCTTAAGCCCGCAAAGTCCGACCGGGAGCGGATGTTTCCCGGCATCGTCGTCGGCGTCGGGCTTGCGGAAAAGATGGGCATGCGGGTGGGATCCGAGGTCGTCGTCATGGCCCTCGCCGCCGCGCACGGGGAAGTTGAGCCCACCCCGAAAATGGAGCGCTTCACCGTTACCGGGATCTTTGAAACCGGCATGTACGAATACGATCTGAACCTGGTGTATGTGGCCATTCCCGAAGCGCAAAAGCTGTTCAATATACCGGGCGTCGAGGGAATCCAGATCAAGACCACGAATCTGTTTACTGCAGGGGAAACCGCCTATCGCATCACCCAGACCCTCGGCGGCTATCCCTACCGGTCAACCGACTGGGAGTCGCAGAATAAATCGCTGTTCAAATGGATGAAGCTCGAACGGCTCATCATTTTTCTCGTCATATCGCTCATCATGGTGGTTGCGGCGCTCAATATCATCTCCTCGCTCATTACCACGATCTTCGAAAAAAGGCGCGAAATCGGCATCCTCATGAGCATGGGGGCGAACTCCTCCTCGATCATGCGCATATTCACCTTCTACGGCATGGTGGTAGGATTCGTCGGTTCGACCATCGGCGTAGCCTTCGGCGTCCTCCTCTGCTTCATCCAGTACCGGTTTCACCTGATCCCGCTTCCGGGCGATGTTTACTTCCTCGATACGCTGCCGGTAATCATCCGGCCGGTCGACGTAATTGCGGTCTATGTGGTTGCCAATGTCATTGCCTGGCTGACGACGATCTATCCGGCCTACCGGGCGTCAAAGACGTTGCCGGCGGAGTCGATCAGGTATGAGTGAAAATAATAACACTGCGAAAAAAAGGCCTAAAGATTGGGATCTTTTGGAGGAGTATGATTTCAGTAATGGCGTTCGGGGAAAGTATGCCAAAAGATTTAATACCTCCGAAGCTGATCCTCGCGGAATCCAAACCGCCTCACTTCCGAAGCGGCCTTCGCCCGCGGCTTGATCCTCTCCACTCGTGGAGAGGGGCGGCGGCTAAGCAACGGGGTAAGGCGAAAGAAGAGTGATGACAAACCAGAGATTCCGGAAATTTGATCAAAGAGGTTAAACCCGATAAGGCAAAGGGAGATAATTTATGCTCAAAAGATTCTACGCGGATAATTATCGTTGTCTGGTTAACTTTGAGATAAAATTTGACGAACTCACCCTTCTTGTCGGGCCGAATGGCGGGGGTAAGTCCACCCTGTTTGATGTGCTCTTTAAAATCCAGCACCTGATTATGGATAACGCAAAAGTTACTGAAGATTTTCAGCCGGAAAGCCGAACCGCATGGATGAATAAGGATGAACAAACCTTTGAGCTCGATGCAGATAGCAAAGAGGGCCATTTTTCCTACAAATTAATAATTGTGCATACCCCCGATCACAAGAAGCAACGCATTGAGCTTGAGCTGCTTCTTTTTAATGGGAACCCGCTGTTTGAATTCAATAAAGGAGAGGTAAAACTTTACCACGATGACCACGCACCGGGTCCAACCTATACTTTTGACTGGTCGGTCTCGGCCTTGGCAACCATCGTTCCGAGGACGGATAATAAAAAATTGACATGGTTCAAGAAATGGGTGGAGTCGTTGTTTATCGTGAGTCTTCAGCCTAAAGCTATGGGCTCGGAAACCAAGGAGGAATCGGCCTGGCTGAACCGTGATGGTACAAACTTCGCCTCCTGGTACCGATATCATGCTCAGGAAAATCCCGATAAAATATGGCAATTAACTGAACAGTTACGCGACATCATTCCAGACTTTAATACATTTAGGCTCGAACAGGCCGGAAATTATAGAATTCTCAAAGCCGGATTCAACGGGGGGAACGATAATGGTTCAATGGATTTCTTCGGGTTCGAAGATCTCTCTGATGGTCAACGAGCTCTAATAGTCCTTTACGCGCTTCTATTCGGTTTAAAGAATTGGGGACTAACACTCTTTATCGATGAACCTGAAAACTACGTTGCGCTACCGGAAATTCAGCCCTGGCTCATGGAAATCAAAGATGCCTGTGGAGAGGGATTTCCCCAGGCAGTACTTATAAGCCACCATCCCGAATTTATCGATTATTTCGGCCCGGAATGCGGGAAATGGATCGAACGCGAGCCACTTGGGCAAACCCGTGTGAAGGAAATGCCCACGAAAATTACTAAAGGATTGACACTATCAGAACAGATCGCCAGAGGATGGACGGAATGAGTACCCGCCGTGTGCAAATTGTGCTTCTCTGCGAAGATTCTCAACATGATGTTTTCATGCGACGCTTTCTGCAAAAAATGGGATGGAATAATAGAAGCTTAAAGCCGAAAATAAGTCCTTCCGGCGAGGGGTCAGCCGAACAATGGGTGAGAGAACAATTTTTAAATGAACTTATAATCTATCGGGAACGGCAGGCAAAGGCTGCTTCTGCTTTAATCGTCATGATTGATGCAGATTTGCTAACCTTGCGAGATCGGATCAAGGATTTTCAAAATGAATGTGCTTCTCAATCCATACCATTTCGACGAGCCACCGAAGCCGTTGCTATAGCCATTCCAAAGCGCAATATTGAAACTTGGATCCATTTCTTGAATGGAACTCAAGTGAATGAAGAAACACCCTATTCAAAATTAGCACGGGAAAGCGATTGCTGGCCGGCGGTGGACAATCTGGTGCAACGCTGTAATACCGGGGCGCAAGCCGTGGATGCTCTTCCCGACTCGCTGAAATCAGCCTGTACCGAATACAATGATAGAATAAGACCATTGCGCAGAGGGTAAGATGACTCATTCAACTTTAAATCAAACCGCACCACAGCGTGCGGATAAAGTGTTCGGCATTCCATGATCGAAGTCCAGCACATCAAACGAACCTTTGCCGATAAGGCCGGAACCTTCGAAGTCCTGAAGGATATCTCCTTTTCCGTTAACCGCGGGGAGATGATCGCCCTGCTCGGCATCTCCGGCTCAGGGAAGACGACGCTCCTGCAGATTCTCGGCGGGCTCGACCGGCCCACAGGCGGCGAAGTAGTGGTCGAAGGGAAGCGGCTGAGCACGCTCAGCTCGGCGGAACTCGCGGCTTTCCGCAGCAGGAAGATCGGCTTCGTGTTCCAGTTCCACCACCTGCTTCCCGATTTCACCGCCTTCGAAAATGTCCTGATTCCCGGCATGATCGCCGGGCAAGGCCGCGCAGCCTGTGAAAAACGAAGCCGCGAACTCCTCGCCGTCTTCGGCCTCGAACGCATCATGTCCCACTACCCTACCGAGCTTTCGGGAGGAGAACTCCAGCGCGTCGCCCTCGCCCGGGCGCTCTTCAACGACCCTGCAATCGTTCTGGCCGACGAGCCGACCGGCAACCTGGACCGTAAGAACGGGGAGCACCTGCTCGAATTTTTCCATCGTGCAAACCGGGAACTCAACCAGACCTTCATCGTCGCCACGCACAACAGCCAGCTTACCGGCGGCATGCACCGGATAATAACCATTGACGACGGGTTGATAGCGGCGGAGAGCGGAAGCCAGGATAGTGTTTCCTGAAGCTTAGTGCTTTTGGTGGGGGAACCGCCTACGGCGGTTCCCCCTGGTCGGAGCCG
>PLTF01000148.1 GCA_003164335.1 Fibrobacterota bacterium | reverse complement strand
TCAACTAAAAACGGGACATTTCCTTTGAAAAGCTGTACCGGAATAACGATGCCCGCTGGTTTCCGCCCGCCGTGGCGCTCCTTGGCTCTTCCGTTTTTTCGCTTTACACCTATGGACTATTCCTCTCGCTTTACTCCCTTGTCAGGTTTCTCGACGAAAACCCCTGGAATCTTCGGCGGTACTCCCGGCTGCTCCTCAAAATGGCCGGTTTCGGAGCCCTCGGGATCGCCATCAGCTTTATCTGTTTCATCGGGGCGGCACTGCACATCCTGCAGAGCCCGCGCGTCAGCGGCCACGTCGGGTATTTCCAGTCGCTCAGGCAGGTGCCGATGTTCGGCCTTGAAAACTGGTCGATTACGCGTGCAAGCTGGGGCGTTCCGTATCTGCACCTGAAAACCGCGATCCTGCGGATGTTTTCAAGCGATATCATGGGAATAGGGGTGTACTTCAGGGGGTGGTACAACTACCTCGAAGCGCCGCTTTTCTACTGCGGCCTTGTTACCCTGCTCCTGATTCCGTCGATGTTTGCCTCACTCGACAAAAGGCGGAAATGGCTTTTCGGCGTCTTCGCGGCAATCTGGGTGCTGATCGTTATTTTTCCGTACTTCAGGTACGCCTACAACCTGTTTGCCGGCGACTACTATAAAACGGGGATATCCCTGATCGTTTCCCTGGTCATGCTGCTCTACGGGCTGCGGGCGCTTGATTATTACGATCGGACGCCCAGCCCGAATGTCTGGTATCTCCCCGCTTCCTATCTCGGTCTCATGGCGCTTCTGTTCGGAATAAATTTCCCCGACCGGCCCGGGATTGTTCAGGAGGATGCACGGCTTTCGGTCGCGGTCTTCCTGACCATCTATGCCGCATTCATTTACGCAATGAGATTTCCCGTCTTCCGGAACATCGCAAAACTCGTCCTCCTGGCGACTCTCATCGTCGAAGTTGCCACCTTTTCGCATACGAGCGTGAACCAGCGCCTTACCATGACGAACCGGGAACTCGCCGAGGAACGGACTGGGTATAACGATTTTTCGGTCGATGCGGCCGCGTACCTCAAACGGATCGATCATGGGTTTTACCGGGTGACAAAAGACTATTTTTCCGGAACCGCTATCCATACCAGTTTCAATGATGCGCAGATCCAGGATTTTTTCGGAACCCGTACCTACTCGTCGTTCAACCAGTTGAGCTATGTCGATTTCCTGCAGCAGACCGGCGTGATAAGCGATACCGAGGAGACCGCCACGCGCTGGATCATCGGGCTCCGCAACCGGCCGGTCCTGCAGTCGCTCTGCTCGGTCAAATACAACTTCACCAAGTCCCCGGCCGCGGGGTTTTACCGGATCGGGTTCGATTCGATAGCGCAATTCGGCGACGTGACGGTGGAACGCAACGACTACTTCCTGCCGCTCGGGTTTACCTACGACAAATACGTATCGCAAGGCGCCATGATGAAAATGCCGGGCCTCATGCGGCGCCTCATTATGCTCAGCGCCTGCGTCCTTGAGGATTCGTCGGTCACCATGGCCGCGGGCCTTGACTCACCGGACCCGGCCGACACCGGCAGCCTCTATTTCACCGGGCTTCCGAAGGGTGACCCGGTCGCCATTGCCCGGTTCCACGCGGATATCGAAAATCTGAAACAAGATACGCTGGCAATTACGGTCCACCGGGAGAACCACCTGAAGGGATCTATCAGCCTTGCGCATAAGAAGATCATGTTCTTCTCAATCCCCTTCGACAAGGGCTGGCATGCGAAAATCGACGGCAGGACTACGCGGCTCCACAGGGCCAATTTCGGATTTACCGGCCTGCCGGTAGAGGCCGGGGACCATAGAATAGAGCTTTCCTTCGAACCGCCCTTCTGGCGGGTGGGGCTGGCGGTGACGCTTGTTGGGCTGATTATCTATGTCGGGTTGCTGGTGGGGTATAGCAGGAAGAAAGATAAGGTTCAGTTGAAGGTTTGATAGAAACTTTAACTGCAATGCTCCCAACAGGAGAGATGAGTTCAAGGAAAGATAAGAAAGAAGAATGAAAAGAAGACGGGTTAGAGGGCTTCCGGACTTTGGTGGAGAGATTGTATCGTCCGTCCGATTCCTATGCCGGCCAGCAGCAATCCAACCGTGGCATTGACGATAGGAAGAAACGCGGTGGGCAGGAAACGATGCAGGAGCGAACCGACCGCGGCGACAGCGGTGAGAAATACGACGGTCGAGAACACGCACCCCGCTGCAAACCGGCCGTCGGCTCCGGAGCGCCGCTCTTCCAGGCGTGAGGCGAAAATGCCGGTCCAGAAGAGGATCGTAAGGGGACTGGCTGCCGTGAGAACGGTTGCTTTTGCAAACAGGGCCGTTGCGGCTGAGGACGGTACGGGCATCGCTGCATGCATGGTGCGGCTCTGGAGCATGAGGACGACTCCAATTGCCGCGACTATCAGGTTTCCTGCGATGCCAGCGCGGCGTTTCAGCTTCAACGACCGGAGCGCCGTGCCCGCCCCGATGAGAGCGAGGGCGATGTAGAGCGCGTCAACAAGGGCGACCCCGCCGACGCAAATCCGCTGACCGCTGCGGCATTGATGATGAAGATGCAAACCGGCCCGATAGCAAGCTGCAGCAACATGCCGAATCCGAAACCCTCGATGAACGGGGAGCGACGGAGGATAGTAGTTGAAGGTTGTGTCACAGGGGGATTCTCTTGCGGTAGACGGTAGGGCTCTTGTAACTGGAATCCTCCATTTAAACCTGAAAAACAGAAATCCTGCTCCAGTTGCCTTACTTTTCGTCCTGAATATAGGTCATTTTCATCTTACTGTCAAACAAAAATTGCCGTTAAATTTGTTTCTGAGGTCACAACACCTTCTCTTGATGCATGAAATGCAAGCGTTATCCGTTTTTGTCGACATCTCTCCCGTATATGTTGAAGCTATAATCAAGTCTTCTTGTCCAATAAAACAGGTGAAAAAAGGGTTTTTGCAACGTATTTTTTGGTTCCATGTGGAGCATCCAGGTTTAAAAAGAAAATTTGAAACGATTCTACCATTGAGATCCAGCCGATCATGGTTGAAAAGACCGGGTGTCGTCACTGAGCTGAAGGAGAATCATTATGACCGTTGAACGTTTCCGCATCCACATCGCCGATGCAGTACTTGACGATCTTAAACGTAGATTGGATCACGTCCGATGGCCCGATCAAGCAGAAAACGCCGCCTGGGAACGAGGAACCGAACCCGGCTATTTACAATCCCTCGTCGCGTATTGGCGTGACCATTTCGATTGGCGCAAACAGGAAGCCGAATTAAACCGCCTTTCTCAGTTTCGTTGTACTGTCGATGGAGTGGATGTGCATTTTGTCCACGAGCGCGGCAAAGGGCCTGATCCGTTACCGATAATCCTTACCCATGGATGGCCCGACAGTTTCATTCGCTACAAAAAGATTATTCCTCTTCTTACCGATCCGGCTCGATATGGCGGCAACGCCGATGATTCCTTCGATGTAATTGTTCCGTCACTGCCCGGATTCGGGTTCTCTGGTCGTCCCGACCATGGCGGTGTCAGCAATTACAGAGTTGCCAAGCTGTGGGCTCAACTGATGACAAAAGAACTCGGATACCGGAAATTTGCGGCCGGCGGTGGAGATCTCGGCTCCGGTGTCACCAGATATCTGGCATCTGCCAATCCCGAACTTCTATTTGGCATCCATCTTACCGACATCGGTATACTGAGAAGCCTTATGGCTTCACCAGATCCGGCAAGCTTATCAGAAGAAGAACGTGACTATAAAAGAGCTGCTCAGGAATGGATTTCCCAGGAAGGCGGCTATATAGCACTCCAATCGACAAAGCCCCATACTCTGGCGTATGGCCTTTCCGATTCGCCGGTAGGATTGGCGGCGTGGATCATTGAAAAATTTCGTGCATGGAGCGATTGCAACGGCGACCTTGGACAGCGATTCAGCGAGGATGAACTCCTTACCAATATAATGATTTATTGGACCACCAATACTATCGATTCATCAACGAGCATATACTATGAGAACATGCATTCCTTGCCGCCGATGGGGCATATCGATGTCCCGACGGGTGTTGCTCTCTTTGCGGCGGATATTTTGTTGCCGCCCAGAAAATGGGCTGAGCAAAATCTGAATATAGCTCATTGGACTTTAATGCCTCGTGGCGGACATTTTGCTGCCATGGAAGAACCCGAACTTCTGGCCCGGGACATACGGGAATTCTACAGACAATTTAGAACCCAAAAGAAATAGGGCATTTTCTTATACAGTAAATTCAAAAGCAAAGTCAACTTCTGGGCGCGCCGGGCTCTCCGCACAGCCGAGCCGGAATCCAAATGCAAATTCATTTGGATGGCTGAGCCGGGTCACCCGCACGAAGTGGGAGTGCTTCATAATTGGCCCCCTGCGGCGGGGACCCACGAGGCCTCTGCGAAAGGATGAAAACCTTCGAATGCTCCCTTGCCGCTCGCTACACCTGTCATCGGTACTGCGCTATCGTTGTCTCATCGCGATAGGTGAACGGCGGTATATCCGACACGGCATAAAAGCAGCGATCCGGAAGTCGCGGCAGCGGGATGCCGCAATAGTGGGAGAAAATAGTCCGCCAGGTATTTATGGGCGTTATGTTGGTATAAAAGAGAGCGGAGTCCCGGTCGGGCAGGTAGAGTGCATTCAGCATGCGGAACCGCTCTTTGAGAAAAAGATCGTTCTGCTTGCTGATCGGCCTTTCCGTTTCATGGCCGTGGTCGGCCTGGATGACGATCACGGGAGGCTTGCGGGAATTTTTCAGGATTGAATCGACGCCGGCAAGGATTTTTGTGTTGATATAGCTTATCTGATCACAGTACAGCTCTTTTCGGCTTTTTTTGATATAGTCGCCGATGGAAATGGGCGAGCCGTCCGGACGGAACAGGAAGGGCCAGTGAGGCGTCGGAAGATACAAGAAAACGAATTTGGGCGATTTTGCATATCGGCACGCTGTCGGGA
Organism: Fibrobacterota bacterium; assembly: GCA_003164335.1. Classification (GTDB taxonomy): domain Bacteria; phylum Fibrobacterota; class Chitinivibrionia; order Chitinivibrionales; family Chitinispirillaceae; genus BOG-1184. The sequence goes on along the minus strand of PLTF01000148.1, from coordinate 25,395 downwards.
TCGACGCAAAGGAGCTATTTATATATCTTCGGGCTGCGGTGGCCGATTTCCCAAGGCAGACCCCTTTGACGGTAATAATCTCCCGGAGCACCGTCATTTCGGCCAGGGCGTACAGGACATCGATGCCGTTTTTTTCCGACTGAGGGACAATGAGCGTATCGGCTACGGCCATGCGCATTGTCATGGTGACAATGGCATATCCCTGGGCCTTGAGCATGCGGGCCGCCCGGTTTTCCACGATGTAATCTTTGACCTGAGCGGCGGGGCGGTACGTACCGGGAAGATAGTCGAGGTTGAAGGTAGCGGGTACCGAGTAGATTGTGTAAGGATAATTGCTGGTACTCTTGCAGATATGGAACCCTCGCTGCCGCAGGCTGGAAAGAAAAGGAGTATTGTCGAATCCGTAACTGTTTCTGAGAATATCCTCCGCAGCGTAGGCATCGGGAAGTATCCAGTAGATATCGGGAAGCGTGTCGCTGCCGGGCTCAAGCGGTGCGGCAGCCTCGCTTTCCTGCGGCGGAAAATACTTTTGCAATCCAGCGGGAGCGTCCGTCCAGTCGTGGTGCACCTGAGTAAATCCGGCCTGCGTGGCCAAAACCACAAGTATTGCAATCCCGAATCCATTGAAGAATGTCGTTATTTTTTTCAGGTCTTTTTTCAGGAAAAGCAGGAGTTCGATCAAACCCAGGGCGAGCAGCAAACCGATGCCGAAAGTGGACTGTTTGAGATGCCCGGTTGGGAAAAGAACTCCGTGCAGGCGGAAGACAAGATCGAAAAGAGAGGTATAGCCAAAGAAAAACACGATACCCACGGATAAAAACGCTGCAGGGCGACAGGGCTCCCTGAAGAAGAAAAACAAGATTGCCCATAGGGCCACGGTTATCGCCAGCATGCAAAGGGCCGGGAAAAGAGCCTGGCCCAGCACAAAGCCGTGAGGGTTGCTCGCAATGATCATGGCGATCGGCATTATGGCAAACAGCAACGGGTGAAAGCATCGAATTTTCATTTTCTGCGCATCCTGTATATGATTCTTGTCGATTCCGGAATGGCGGCGCTCTCTTCAATAAGAAAGTGCTCCCCGAAGGCCTTTTCAAAACCGGCGCGGGTGTAATCTTGATGAACGCCTGTTTTTGTCGCGACCATTCCCTGAAACTGGGAGTCGTTTGACGGTACGAATTCGATGATGAGATTCTTCCCGAGGCTTTTAAACCACCCGGCCATACGGAAAAACGGGACATTGTGGGTGAGCAGGAGATGATGCATCAATGCCAGCGCGAGCACGGCGTCGAAATCGCACCGTGAAGAGAAGGATTCCCGCTCTTCGTGACCGAATCCGAGGGCGGGGCTGGGATTGGTGCTGTCGATGACCAGCGGAAGCAGGAGCGCGGAAGCATTCGGACCCGACAGCGAATCGTAGAGGCCGTTGATGACCTGGGCGTCGAAATCGACGGCAACGCTGTAAATTCCCTTTGCGGCAGCTTCTTTGCTGAAGACGCCGCTGTTGGCTCCGACATCCAGCAGATTCGACGGCCTGATCGTATCGATACAGCCGTTGACGATAGCGCATTTCGCCCTGAAGGCTCCGGCGGAATACCTGTTTCTGTCGTAGTAATCGGTCCAGTTCGTTCGCCGACCGGGAAGCGAAAGCCCGGAGATGGCGTATGCAAGGCTTTGCAGCAGATCAAGGTGTTTCTTCTTCTCCAGCCGGTGCACCCGGGGAGCGCGTCTTTCCGAATGGATATCCTTCCGGGTAAAGCATTCGTGCAGGAACAGGTGTATGAACAGGTATGGATTGAATTTAACCCGTCCACGCAGGAGTCTGCAGGCCAGATCCAGCGGAATGCCGTCGATAAAGGTTCGCAGCAACAGTCCGGTCCGCGGATCGACGCTTGCCATGAGCGTAAGCGGCGCCAGGAAGTGTTGACAGAACTGCCGATAGGCGACCCACGGCTCGCCATCGCAATACCGGGCGAAGGAAAGGGTATCTATGTGTATGGGGCCTGTTCCGATGAATTGGATATTGTATGCTGTCGCGTCCTTGAGAACCATTCCGTGATCAAGCGCGTGCCGTTGCAGTTCAAGCGTCAGCAGTGCGGCGTTTTTCAAGCCGCTGAACGACCATTCATAGGGATACGAAACGAAAGGTATTCGTTCGGGCCGGAGAACGGCAAAGGCGGAATCGGCCGCTTCCGGCTGTTCGTCCGACAAGGGGGCCGCAATGATCAGGTTGCGATCAAGCAGATCCCGATATAAACCCGAATCATGCAGGAACCGGAAATCATCTTGGAAGGAAGTATTTACCTGGCGATACAAAATGCCGTTCTGGGAGAAAAGGAAGCCTGCAGGATCGCGAAACGAAGCGGCGAGCCTCATTTCTTATCCCGACCCTTTATGATTTTGCGAAGGATCGCCGGGACAGCTTTCGCAACCCGTTTTAACGAGAAGAGTAATCCGATGAAAAATGCAGCTAAAACCTGGAAAAGGTAGCTTCCGGCACCGGAGTCTAAATAAGCCGCGCAGTTTGAAACAAAACAAAAGGCGAAGAGTAATGCACAAAGACTACCCTTACGGGCAAATGAACCGTTACTTTGCATAGCTCCCGAACCTGAACCTTGTGGAACAACCCTGCAAAGGACGACACTTGAGAACGATAACGTTGTCGGGTGAGCCTTCGCATCTCGGTCTTTCCCATCAGCTCCCCCGCTGATAAAAAAGACCCCCCATTACTCTAATCTAATTGTTGCCTTCCCGCGAATACCCCATGTCATAGACGATGGAACCAAGAATCCATTAGACCTGGACTTCCATTACTTTGTTTCATCCTGCCGGCATTCGCCGGGAAATTTGTGCAACGACCCGTTTGCATATTCTTCTTGTCGGGCTCGTAGCCCGTAGTAGCAAGGAATTGCCTGAAAATTGGAAGGCAAAAGAAATGCAGGGAGAACGCCGCCTGACCGCAATCGTTGCGCGAATTCGTTGAACAGCAAGAGCAAACTCTGTTCAATTTCTAATTTCACCCCGGCCTTATATTTTCCGTCTCCCCAGCAGTTCTTTCGCATGTTCCCTCGCCGCCGCCGAATCTCCGCCCAGCATTCTCGCAATCTCGTCGATCCGTTCTCCCTCCGGAAGACTTATGACCTGCGTCACCGTCCTCCCAGCCTCCTGCTCCTTATATACCCTGAAATGATGTTCCGCTTGCGAAGCGATCTGGTGGAGATGGGAGATGCAGAGAACCTGATGGGTTGCGGAAAGCGCAGAGAGGGCGCGGGCAACGTTGCCGGCAAGGACACCGCCGATGCCGGTATCGATCTCGTCGAAAATCAAGATCGGGATGCGGTCGTGTCCGGCCATGACGCTCTTGATCGCCAGCATGAGTCGTGACACCTCGCCGCCCGACGCTGTTGCGGAAAGCGGGAGCATCGGCTCCCCGGGGTTGGTCTGCACGAGAAAACGAATTCCTTCGAGGCCGTCCGAACAGGGTTCTTCGCGCGGGGTGAACTCGGTTTTCCAGACGCCGCCGGTAAAGCCGAGCCGTGCCATGGCGGCGGTAACCTGCGCATCGAAGCGCCTCGCCTCTTTCCTGCGGGCCGCTCCGAGCTCATTTCCGGCGGCAGTGCAGGCCTCACGGGCAGAACGCAATTTTGCCGCGAGCTGCGCCCGGTCCGCCTCGATGTTGTCGACTGCCGCCAGGTCGGCAGAGAGCCTGTCGGCTTTGCCGACAAGCTCCGCGAAGGAGCAGGCGTATTTCTTTTTCAGCCGCTGGATTTTTGCGAGGCGTGCATTGCACCAGTCGAGCCTCGCCGGGTCGGGTGCGCCGGTTTTATCGAGATAGGCGCCGCAGAATGTCTCCAGTTCGGCCATGACCGCGAGCGCGTTGCCCACATCGTCGAGCCAGGGTTTCACCGACGCGTCGAAGCGGACCAGCGTATCCAGTTTCTTCATGACCGCGGCAATTCGTTTTTCGATCGAGTCGTCCGGGTCGGCGAGGAGCGCTACGATTGCGGCAACTGCTTCGCTGCGCTCGCCGGAAGAGGAGAGGAGCCGCAGCTCATCATCGATAGCGGTTTCTTCATCGGGCCTGAGCGCAAGGTCGCGCAGTTCGCGGCTCTGGAATTCGAGCATCTCGCGGCGCTCGGAAAGCGCGGCGGCGCGTGCTTCGAAGGAGTCGAACTCCGTCTTTACCGCAATGTAGGCCTCATAGGCGGTCCGGTACCGCTCGACCGGAGCACGCACCTCAGGCAGGTCGTCGATACTTGCAGCATGGGTTCCCTCGTCAAGGAGCGACTGGTGGTCGTGCTGGCCGTGAAGGTCTACGAGCCCCTGCCCGAGTTTTTTTAAGGCGGCCAGGGGAAAGGGCGTTTGATTGATGAGAATCCGGTTGCGGTCGCCGCGGGTTATCCGGCGGCGAATGATGATGGTTCCGTCCTGTGGCGCGATTGCCATTTCTTCGAGGAGAGCCGAAAGCCGGGCGTGGCCGCGCGGCAGCGCGAAAACGCCGGAAACCTCGGCCTCCTCGCATCCGCTGCGGATCTGGCCGGTGGAGGCGCGCTCCCCGAGGAGGAGGCCAATGGCGTCAACGAGAATCGATTTTCCGGCCCCGGTCTCGCCGGTAAAAACCGTGAGCCCGTCATCGAATTCGAGCGAAAGCTCGTCGATGAGGGCGAAATTCGCAATATGGATCTCCCGGATCATGAGCCGCCGCTTTGCCGTTTCGAACCCTTGCCCCATGCCAATTTGTTCCGCAGGAGAGAAAAGTAGGACCGTTCGGCGAGCTGGATGAGGTTGGTGCTGGCGCCGCCGTAGGAGATGATGACCTCGTCGCCGCTCTGCAGCTTGACCGATTCGAGTCCGTCGGCGCAGAGGAGCAGGTCGGGGTTCTTGTCGTTGATGAGGAGACGGATCGGCTTTTCCGTAGGGAGCACCATGGGCCGTTCATTGAGCGAATGCGGGCAGATGGGGGTGAGGAGCAGTGCCTTGACATCGGGTTCGACGATCGGACCGCCGCACGAGAGCGAATAGGCGGTCGATCCGCTCGGGGTTGCTACAATGATACCGTCGGCATGGAAGTCGGCGATGAAGTCGTTGCCGTACCAGGCGGAAATCGAGGTCAGTTTCGGCACGTTCATCCGGTTAATGAAGATGTCGTTGAGTGCGTTGTAGGCGCACACGCAGTCGTTTCCGCGCTTGATGCACGCTTCGAGCACCATCCGGCTCAGAATGGCGTAGCGCCCCTGGCGGATTTTCTGCAGGCTCTCTTCGATGTTCTCCCGCCCGATATCGGTGAGAAACCCGAGCCCTCCGAGGTTGATCCCGATCACCGGCTTCTTCGTGAAACGACACAGGTGTGCCACCGAGAGGAAGGTGCCGTCCCCGCCGACCGAAATCACCGCTTCGCTTGCTTCAAGGAGTCCGGCCTCGCTCTCCGCGATAGTGACGCCGCCCGGAACCATGCCTTTGAAAAACGGGTGCAGGATGAGTGGGACCTTCTCGGTTGCCGACCAGGCGCAGAGCCGGCCGATTACCTCGTCGAGGTGGTCGCATTGGCTGAAGGCAACGACGCCGAAGGAGGAGATTGGGTGCATGAGCGCCTTCAAAATAAAGCGGTAGATGGAGCGTGATGGATGCTGAACCTTTTAAAGATAATTCATCTTATTATAAGAGTCAGGGCGCTTGGGCATGAGGAAAGGAAGAGAAAGAATAAAGCCTTTGGTGGGGGAACCGCTAAGGCGGTTTCCCCTGGCCTAAAGCCGNNGGCACACCCCTTCCCCCTCCCGCAACGCCCTTGCGATCATAATTGCTTCTTTCTTTTATATAACCTCTCCCTGTGGGAGAGGTCCGGCCGCCTTGGGCCGGGGAGAGGTCAAAGGCATGCAAACCAATACATTCCGAGTCGAAAACCCCGTCAATATTTGTAAATCATCGAATGAACCGCCACCACCGGTTTCCCATCGCGAAGAATCTCCTGCGAAAACCTGCTCCCTGACGGAAGAACCATGGATCCCTGCTGCCGATAGTGAATGGTGAGGGCAACCGTGGGATTGATGGGGCCGGTCGTCCTGGTGTCGGACTCATCTGCCGGGAGAACCGCAAAGGCAGTGAATCCGACCTGGGATCCGGTAGAGCGGTCGAACTGGAGAACTGCGTCGCGAAGATAGCGCCTGAAAACCGGATTTGACGATTTCACCGCAATGGCGATGCTGCCGCTACTCTCATTTTGTACAGTGAAGGTATCGCCGGACCGGTAGCCGGGAAACAGGGCCGCAGCGAAATCACCTGCCGGGTAGGGGAGCGTTGGCAGGTTGTAGGTACGGTTTTTTTTAGTAATGGCCGGTCCGGCCCCTGCGGGAGAGCTGATTGATTCCTCAATGGTGCACGCGGCGTGGCTGCCTGCCATGCGTGCCTGATTGTTGTACAGGTTGACCAGACAGCTGTGCGCCGCAGGATCGAGCGCCTTGCCCGCAACGACGAAGGGGTCGGAAGGCGAGGCCTGCGCGGATGACTGCGTCGTCGATTTGCTGCCGGTCCGGGATTGCCCCGGTCTTCCTCCGCCTCCCTGGACGGAAGGGGCGGGCTGCGGATCGACATCCACCGCCGGATCGTTCAGCCGGTGCACCCGGATAAACTTGTCGAGCTTGCGCAGGATGAGGTTATAGGGGACAATGTCATACTGCGTACTCTCAAGCATGGCCGAAACCTGCGAGTCGCCCGGAAGGCTGATTGCGTAGAGGCTGTCCGGATTTGTCAGCTCCCGGTACCGGTGCTCTGCCAGCTGCCCCGCGTAGTGCGCCGGGAACGCTCGGTAGGTCTTGTGCCAGTCATCGAAGACATACCAGGTCCATTGGAACTTCCATCCGTCGAAGCGCTCATAGAGGGTGATCGTCTTTACCTCGCTGAACCCGCGCAGCACGGTCCAGGTATAAACCGGCATGGAAAGTGAAAAGTCCAGGCTCTGCCGAAGCGTCGGCGCTGTGCTCACGAATGCCGCTGAATTCTGATTGTCAAGGTTTCCGTGGATCGGGTAGTAGGCCGCCGCAATATGGTAATCGCCGAAATCCTGGTCGCCAAGCGGGACGGAGACCAGGGCAGAGGGAGGAGAATCGACCGGCATGCCTTCATCGTACGGGGCGCAGGCAATGAGGACGGGCAGGAGGAAGAGGGTGTAGCGGAGCATGAGGGGCATCCCTGGAAAATATAAGGTGATTTAGCCGACCGATAGATTCGAAATTATATGGAAAAAATATAAACAGCAATTCGCTATCTGGGATTGGTAGAGCTTGCCTGGTTAATAAGCCTACCGGTGAGTATTGCGTTACCAATATCACCGGAGTTATTGGAAATGTCAAAAAGCTTCCGGGGGGAAAGCCGGGACACCTCGGTGTTTTAGCTTATGCTGGCACCCGGGTCGTTGAAACAAAGGCGTGTGGCCTGCGCTTCAGCGCAGGAAGGAGCTTTTTCAAGGTATCGTCAATCCTGGTCAATTCTTTCCTGCCGGCAGGCCACAACCGGAGAGGAATTTCAAACCTTATTTTAATAAGTTGACATTCAATACTACCGGTACAAGCCAGTATCCCGGCGAATTCAGCGTCACCGTCCCTGTAAGTCCATCGCTGCTGAACGTGCCGTTGAACGCCATGGCCAGTCCGGATGTGACCGAGCCGGACACCGTTGGGTCGGTCCCGGATACCGTCCCTGACTGCGTCACCTGCCCGCTGTAGTCGGCGCAGTTGTCGCCGCCCTGTGTAACCTGCGTGGATACCGTTCCGGCCAGTGACATAGTGCCGGTATAGGGAGAGCTGGATGATCCGTCGCCGCCGGTGATGGTGACTGAGAAGGTCGCGGTGATGGAACCTGTCCACGAACAGAGCGAGGTCGTGACGGAAATCGGGTCGGTGAAGGTCGAGCTGTAGGTGCCCTGACGGTTTACGACCGTTGTATCGATGGTTCCGTCGCGGATGCCTTGCACATATGTAAACGCCTCCGACTGGATGAATTCATGATTGGCGTTGCGGCTCACCGCCAGTTTGACCCCTTTGAGTGCCAATGCCGCGGAGACGTGCAACGAATCGACGATCTTCTGGATAACGGCCAGCGCCGAGGGCGCGGCCAGCGACGTTCCCATTGCGGCTTCGCGATTGTTCCTGACTGCGACATCGGGATCGTTCCCCGCATAGTTGGCACGAAGAGAATCCGCTCCGACCTTCATGGAAGTGGTCACGATCAGCACGTTGTTCGTGAGGATATCCGCGAACTGGGCGTAATCCTGCCGCAGCACATTCAGCAGGGAATCGATGGGCATGTCCTCATTTCCCGCCGCGATCGTGATGACGAGATTCGCCCGCTGGGACGGTTGCAGGATGCTGAGCGCCTGCAGCAGGACGCCCATGTCGTTGAACCAGCTGTCGAGGCCTTGCTTCTTCTTGTCGGGGGTTGCCAGCGCCCAATCTTCATAATCAAGCCCCCCGCTCGATGAGCAATTGATGAGAATGCTTCCGCCCGGGTTATTGTTAACAGCGTGGAATATTCCGCTGATTGTCTTCCAATTGTTGAAGAAGACCTGGCCTCCCACCTTCGTTGACACGTCAGTGCAGGCTGCCCCCTTGCCCCCATAGCGTGCGAACACCGCCTGCACGCTGTCGCCATGTTCGTCGCCGCACAGGTCGAGGATCAGGGCGCCGGTTCTGGGGAACGCTACGACATGTGGCACGGCCCAGCAGACGTTCGGTTCGCCGCGCATCGCTGCGATGAAGGCCGAATCGGTTCCGGAAGTGACTTCGACAAGGTAAAATCCGAGTTTCGGGATTTTCGCCAGCACCGTCCCGCCATCCGCCGTTATGATTCCCGATGCAATCGTGTCACTCTGCGGGGTGTTGAAGAATATCAGGGCCTGACCGGGGAACGCCATCACGCGCGATATGGCGCCGTTATCGGAGAACACGATCGAAGTCGGAGCCGGGTAGGGACCGGTGTAATCCGTGGCGCCGCTGAACAGGCCTCCATCCTCCGGGCTGCCGCCGGTTACATGCCTGCTGCAGTGGACCGCTGCCAGCGCCGCACATCCGATGAAAACCAGCGTGAACATCTTCTTCATGCTTTTCCTCTTCGAATTAAATCAACAGCACATGCAGAGTCAATACAGCATGAGCCTGGTTGCAGTCATGCGGCTTCCCGATCTCATACTGAGGGAATACATCCCGGCGGCGAGTCCATCCCTCATCAAATCGATATTAAAAGAAGAAAGGTGCGAAGAAAGATCGCAGATATTCGGTAAGACCTTATAATTAGGCAATATACTATCTTCCGGTAGTGTTCGGTTAAAAGTGAAGAAGAAAGGGGTTGCGAACATAGTTTTATCGTTGCGTGTAATTCAAATGCGGCCATGACTCAGGTGTGTGTGGCAATGATCCTCTACCTGCTACTGTCATTTATTAAATACCAGACGCGGTTCAAATCATCAATCACGGAACTATTAAGAATTATAAGGGAAGTCCTATTGGAAACAACAAGTCTGCCGGAATACTTGCGGATGAATTGGGATCAGCTAATTGAAAACCGTTCGAAACCATTCCGGTTGCCTTTTATGTAAAACATTTTAACCGGTTTGCCCGGAACGCCCGGAAGTTGACTTTGCCTTTGGCCTTTAGAATTTATAATTGTATCCAACCCCCATTCCCGGTACAATTAGGATATGCTCCGAATTCTCAACGTGCTCCTGATTTCAGCATCCTCGATCGGCTTTATAGCGGTGCCTCTTGCTGCAGAAGTGCATGTCGGCGGGACGCTCGACAGCGGCGGACGCTGGGACCAGGGGCATTCCCCCTATGTCGTTGACCGTACTCTCCTCATTCCCCGCCGAGCCCGGCTTTTCATAGGGCCTGGAACGACCATCCTCATTTCGCCGAAAAAAAACACCTCCAAAATGCCTGCAGACAGCGAAGGCGAAGGCGGCATTGCGATCATCGTCAAAGGGACGCTGACGTGTGCAGGGACTATCGGGAAGCGAATCCGGTTTATGCCGTCGGCCATTGGAGAGGGGAGTGTCGGGTGGCACGGAATCGAGTTTCGCGGAGCCGGTGAGGGCAACGAAATCGCCTATACCGACATTACCGGGGCACAGGACGGCATAACGGTCAGCGAGTGCCGTCCCCTGATCCGCGCCGCGGTCATAGAGAGGAATAATATCGGTGTCAACTGCCGCCGCCTCGGATCGGCAACGCTTAAAAATTGCGTCCTGACGGGGAATTTCGTTGCGGCTATCCGGGTAGCCGGTGCCAACCCGGTCATTGAAAATTGCCTTATCGAAAATAATCCCGGCAGCGGGCTCTGGGGCGACGGGAACTCGGTGGTCGGTTGCTCCTATAACTGCATTTCAGGCAATGGCGACGGAAACTATCTCGACTGCGACCCCCAACTTGGCAGAATGGCCGCCTTGAACAGGAACGGCGACTCGGTTGACAAGGCGGGCAATCTTGCCTGCGATCCGGCTTTTGCCGGAACCATGGCCGATTCGCTTGCCCGGGAACGATACCTGGCGCGCTCGAAAACGGCTAAAGTCGGCAATTTTGAAAAAGTGAAGCGGCGGATGCTCGATTTTGCGGATCTGGTGATCCATGGTTCCATGAAGAGGCCGGCTCCCGCGAAAGAAGATGCGGGCAGATTTTCCCTCTCGCCGTATTCGCCCTGCCGCAATGCGGGAGACCCTGCGCCAAAATTCAATAACGCGGATGGATCGAGGAACGATATGGGGATTTACGGAGGACCGGGGAAATGATAGGGCAACTAATCATATTTTTCCCTCATCCTCCTGCCGCAATTCATCATCATCGCAGTTATTTTCGTAAAGTGAATCCATCCTCTTCAAATCCTTGATCGTGCTGCTGACTATATTCTCAAAATTAACCTCGATAAAATCGGTTATTTCATCGGGATCAGAACTGCCGTTTTCACGAATGTATTCGACGATCGAACTCCCGGTTGACAACATGATGCTGTGAACGATNNTCCCCCCCCCCCCCGCAGCGGTGTTGCCTTTGCCGTCTATAACGACCATGCTGCAATAGAAATGATTGAAAGAAATCCTGTAAATGATGCAAAATGCCTGCGTCCTTCCCCCTGAAGGATCGACTTTGTTAATCAGGGCAAAGCAATCGTTACTGAAGCGTAATAAACATTTCTTTGGATGGTTAAACTTCCCCTACTTTATAGTGTACGGTATTGTGCTCCGGATTTCAATGGAAAAATACGGCTGCATTTACTCATCAGTCCATAGGTATAGTCTCCTATGAGGACCGTTCGCCCTGAGCCTGTCGAAGGGCGAGCAGCAATTCCGCACCGTTCATGGTTCGACAGGCTCACCACAAATCTTTTCCTGATACCTTCACCAGCAGATCGTTCACTCTCTTCGAATACGCAAGCGGATCCGGGACCATCTGCCCCTCGGCGATAAGCGCCTGTTCATAAACCAGCCGTACCCACTCTTCCAAATCCGCATCCTTAGGGTCCTTCTCGTAGCGTGCATTCAGGTTGAGGATGACCGGATGCTCGGGGTTGATTTCGAGGATGCGCTTCTGGGCCGGAACCGCCTGGCCCATCGCCTTCATGATCTTTTCCATATGGCTGCCCATGGTATTCTCTTCGGATACGAGGCAGGCCGGGCTGTCCTTGAGCCGGGTAGCGATGCGCACATCCTGGATGTCACCGGCAAGTACATTTTTCATGCGTTCCGACAGCTTTTTGAAGGTGGACTCCGCCTTCTTTTGAGTTTCCTTCGCTTCCTTGCCGAGGTCGCCGAGATCGAGGTCGCCCTGGGTGACGGATTTGAGTTTCCTGCCATCGTAATTGTAAATATCGGGAACGATCCATTCGTCGATGGGGTCGAGGAAGAAGAGCACTTCGATGCTCCTTGCCTTGAGCACTTCGAGATGCGGGCTCTTTTCCACGATCTCCCTGCTGTCGCCGGAGATGTAGTAGATCTCCTTCTGCTCCTCCCGCATCCGGCTCACATAGGCTTTGAGGGAGACCGGGTCGTCCTTGCCGGTCATCGACGACTGAAAGCGGAGCAGCTCTAAAAGCTTCTCCTTGTTGTCGGGATCGCTGTGGATTCCCTCCTTGATCACCTGGCCGAAGGACTTCCAGAAGGTCTTGTAGTTTTCCGGCTCGTTCTGGGCCATCTCCGCCAGGCGGCCGAGAATTTTCGAGGTCAGCGCCTTGCGTATCCGGTCGACGACCGGATTTTTCTGCAGGATTTCCCGTGAGACGTTGAGAGGGAGGTCCTCGGAGTCGACCACCCCCTTGACGAATCGCAGGTATTCCGGCAGAAGTTCCTTGCAGTTGTCGAGGATGAACACCCGCCTGACGTAGAGTTTGATGCCGTGCTTGCGTTCCATGGTGAACAGGTCGAACGGCGCAGAGGAGGGGATGAAGAGGAGCGAATGGTACTCCATGACCCCTTCTGCCTTGCTGTGCATGATATCGAGCGGCTTATCGAATCCGGCAAGCACCTGCTGATAGAACTCCTCATATTGTTCTTTAGTGACCTCGGACGGGGCGCGGCTCCAGAGCGGCTTGGTCATGTTGACTACCGTCTCCTGACCTTTTTCGTCCGGCAGGTAGATCGGGAAGGCTATGAAATCGGAGTACTTTTTGATGATCGAGCGGACGTTCCAGGTTTCTGCAAATTCCGCGGCATCCTCTTTCAGGTACACGGTAATATCGGTGCCGCGGGACTCTTTTTCCGCCTCGGCAATGGTGTAGCTGGTCTCGCCGGAAGATTCCCACTGGGTTGCCGGTTCGTCGGAGCCTGCGCGCTTTGTTACCAGTTTAACGCTCGATGCCGCCATGAACGCCGAGTAGAATCCGACGCCGAACTGCCCGATCAGGTTGGAATCGGCTTTCTGGTCGCCGGTGAGCTTCTCGACAAAGGCCTTGGAGCCGCTGCGGGCGATGGTGCCTATGTTTTCAATCACTTCGCTGCGGGTCATGCCGACGCCGTTATCGCTGATCGTGAGCGTCTTTGCCGTCTTATCGAGCTTGATCCGGATTGCGAGATCGGTATCGCTGCCGAGAATCTGCGGATTTGTCACCGATTCGAAGCGGAGGCGGTCGAGGGCGTCCGAGGCGTTGGAGATCAGTTCCCGTAAGAAAACTTCCTTATGGGTATAGAGAGAGTGGATCATGAGCTGAAGGATTTGCTTTGCTTCGGTCTGGAATTCGAGCGACTGGTTTTCCGACATGGTTCGATTGCCTCCCTGGGTAATAAATTGATTTATTGCTGCAGGCTTATGCGCCGGAGCGAGCTAAAAATAAAACAGTGCGAAAGCCATGCGAAACATCCCGGATAATTTCATCGTCGGCTGCTATTTAACCAGTTAAGTGATTCTTGGCTTCGCACCCCGCTTTGATAGTAATTTTAATTGCTGCTGAGGCAGGGAAACCGTTCTAAGGCTTTTGGTGGGGGAACCGAGCTCAATGCAAATGCCTCTGGTGGGGGAACCGCCTACGGCGGTTCCCCCCTGGCCTAAAGCCGCGAAAGGCACGCNNACGCGTCTTTAGGCACACCCCTTCCTGCGGAAGGGTGAGGCGATGTCTGCCTTTGGCAGACGCTCTCCCCCTCCCGCAACGCTCTCTTTTAAGGTAGAAACACATAAAAGATTATGCAAACCTGCTTAAAATATCTACAACATATTGAATTATATTTAGTTATAATGTTTCATTAAACTTACGCATAAAGGCATTGATGAAGTTTTTTGCATACAGCATGGCGGTTCTTCTTTTTGCCGGCTCGCTTTGGGCCCAGGTGGCGCCCGATGCGACGGACTCGATGAAGATCGTTCGGCTTCGCGCAGCAAGCGATACCGATACGATTGCCACCCCGCCGCCGCTGCGTCTGTATGACCCGAAGCTTATCGGGGGAGAGTCGTTCGTCATTCCCGGGCTTGGGCAGGCGGTCACGAAACACTTTGTCAAGGCCGTATTTTTCCTTGGAGCCGAGTCGATTTTAGGCTCCCTGGCCTATTTCTGGGGCCAAAGTGCGGCGGCTGATGAGGCAAATGCAGCTTATTATCAAAATTTTGCAAACCAGGAAAGCAAAGCGGTATCCGCATCGAGGGATACGGCAGGAGTTGCTCAGGACAGTGCCAGCAATGTGGAGCTTGGGCGGTTCCAGCATTACAACGCCATCGTGGCTCGCTTTTCCGGTTACAACTACCTCACCTGGGCGATCGGGGCGCATATATTCAATGTGTTCGATGCTATCGACGCATCGCATCATTTCAAGGACAACAATTCGCGAAATCCGACAACTGCTTTTCTCCTCGCCCTGATTCCCGGCTTAGGGCTGGGGCAGATTTATAATGGCGAATGGTCCAAGGCAGGTCTTACCATAATGGGGCAGTGGGGACTCGGCATGATGGCGTTCAACAACAACCGGCTGGTAACCATTGCGCAGAACGACTATATTCGGCTGAAAACCCCCTTCGCTGATTCGGCAGCTGAAGGAAGACGATCGCAGGTCTCCCAGCAATATTCAAATGACTGGTCAGGCGAGCGCTACACTGCGTTTTCAAACAGGAACGCGTTCATCTGGTACTCGCTTTTCTTCTACGGTTATTCTCTGTTCGACGCAACGGTTGATGCCTACCTGCACGATTACAGCGATAAAATGAAGATCAAGCCGGATCTTGCCATCGCTCCTAAATCGGTTCAGTTTTCACTCTCAACGGAATTTTAGCAGGGAATCGGTATGCCGGTAACCTTGAAGGACATTGCGCGAAGGGCGGGGGTGACCTCGGCAACCGTGTCCATGGTTATCAATAATAAGCCGAACATCTCCGAAGCAACACGCAAAAAAGTACTTAAAATAGCGCATGATCTCAACTATTATCCGAACAGCATCGCCCGCGGGCTCGCCACGAGCCGATCCGGCGCAATCGGGGTTATTGTGCCGAACCTTGCCTCCTCATTCGTCGTTCGCGTTTTGCAGGGCATAAAGAGCACCAACCGCGATCTCAATTATATGATGCTTCTTTTCGATACCCTCGGGAAGAAAGAGAGCGAGGCACAGCTGTTCCAGCGGCTGAGCCGGGAGCGGCGAATCGACGGCGCCATCCTGATCAGCTCAACGGTCACCGATGCGGAGCTTGCGGTATTCGGGAAGGAAATGGTTCCGAGTATCGTGGTTGCACGGAAATGTCCCGCCCTTAATTGTGTGTATGTAAATAACGAGGCCGGGGCGACCGATGCGACCGAATACCTTATCGGAAAGGGGCACCGGGCCATCGCCTGCGTCGCCTCGGTTAAAAGGGGGTTACCGATAGGGGAGCGGATTGCGGGCTACCGGCGGGCACTCGCGCGCAAGGGGATTCCCTTCAGAGAAGACCTCGTGTTCCGGACAACGGATGATGGTCTTGCCGATGGTGCTTCCGTGTTTCAAAGAATTCTGCACGGGCCGGTTATGCCCACTGCCGTGTTCGTGCCGGCAGGGGATATCGTGGCAATCGGCATCATGAAGGAGGCGAGGAAAAAGGGCATCGGTATTCCCTCGCAGCTTGCAGTAGTAGGTTTCGATGATATTCCTGCCGCGGAGATGGTCGAGCCTTCACTTACCACGGTCCGCCAGCCGAAGCTTGAGATGGGCGACTATGCCATCAATATGATCATCGATAAAATCGAAGGCAGGGCTGCGGGCTTCAGGCAGCAGGAACTCCCGACGAAATTTATAGTCAGGGAATCGGCGTAATTGGTTAATATTTAAATTTATATGATAATGAGTTAAAGTTTTATATTACTGCTCTTGGTGGGGGAACTGAGCTTAAATCAAATGCCCTTGGTGGGGGAACCATAAAAATGGTTCCCCCTGGCCTAAAGCCGCGAAAGGCGCGCGTCTTTAGGCACACCCCCTCCTGCGGAAGTGACCTCACCCCGGCCCAAAGCGGCCGGACCTCTCCNNTCACATTAGGTAGAAAACACAGGTACGGCAAAAGCAAGAACACAGGGAACAGCAAAAGCAAGAATCGTGTGGCCAGGGTCTATGACCCGGGGCCTGAGCACACCTGCAACGTTCCACTGCCGGAAGGGCGACCCGCGGTCGCCCTTCCGGCATGAAAAGAATTTTCCCCTGTAGGGGCGGGGTCACCCCGCCCTAAAAGGTTGAATTCGTAGTTCAACTGGATGAGCCGGAATCCAAAAGCAAAAGAAAAATCAAATTCTTCTGGATGGGTGAGCCGGGTCACCCGCACGAGATGGGAGTGCTTCATAATAGGCACCCTGCGGCGGGGACCCACAAGCCTCTGCGAAAAAAACTTGGCTTCGTCGGTCTTCATGACTCTTTATGAGGATAGAGCATTAGTGACTATTATCAAATATAAATAATTATTATTAAATACGTTATATCTATCATATAATCCAATATATGAAGCATTGAACAGGCACAGCGAGCGCATGGCAGGCTGCTTCGGGGAGCTTCAATTCTAAGCCATTATTGTAGGTAGTCAGCCCGCCACTCTCCGCGACTCCGGCCAATCCTTATAAATAGCTGAGTTCCGCAAAGGGAATGACAGGACCAAGCTTAACCTCTGCACCGGCGCCGAAATCAAGGCCGAAATCAAACGGATGAAAATCGCTTTTTACATCGGTGGTAGTCGTGATTTCGGCAAAGCTATCCTTTTCCGATGCGCTCAGAAGGATTCCCATGGTAACCCAGGCCAGCCTGTGGTGAAACACTACAGGAGGGATCGGGATTTTTACCTTTAACGATTTCGGCAATTCCGCCCAATCTCCCAGGCCTGCTGATAAATTAATTTTTCTGGTGCTTATGCCTGTATGCTGCCCCGGCTGCTCATTCCAACCCGTATGGAGATTGAATGCAGAATCTTGTTAGAGCCCCGAATCGGAGCCTCCTGAGTCGCGATTGGGTTTTCGGGATAGTCCTCCTCGCCGCCACCCTGGCAGTCTTTCAGCCGGCATGGAACGGGGGCTTTCTCTGGGATGACGACGCGACCATTACTGCGCCGTCACTGCGATCTGTCGATGGGCTGGCCCGCATCTGGACGCAGCTCGGCGCGACGCAGCAGTACTACCCCCTTTTTCACAGTTTCGCCTGGGTTGAATACCACCTCTGGGGGGAATCGACGACCGGCTATCATTTTGTCAATATTCTGCTGCATGTGCTCTCGTCGCTTATTCTCCTTAAGATCCTCCAGAGGCTCGGCATTCCCGGAGCGAGGCTGGCAGCCGCGATCTTTGCCCTCCATCCCGTTCAGGTTGAGTCGGTTGCCTGGATTACCGAGCTCAAGAACACCCTGTCGGGAGTATTCTTTTTCGGCGGCGCACTGGCATATCTTCACTTTGCAGAGGAAAGAAAATCGCGATGGTACGCGCTTGCGCTGGGAATGTTCATCCTCGGCCTCGCCGCTAAGACCGCAATCGTTCCCTTTCCGGCAGTGATGCTGGTTGTGTTATGGTGGAGGCAGGGATGCCTGTCCCTCCGGCGCGATGTCGTACCGCTTATTCCCTTTTGCATTGCCGGCATCGGATTCGGGCTCATCACGATGCAGATCGAACATCATAATATCGGCGGCGAAGCACGCTATTTCGCAATCCCCGCTATAATGCGGTGCGTCATTGCCGGTCGTGAGGCATGGTTTTATCTCGGTAAACTGCTCTGGCCGTCGCCACTTTACTTCATATTCCCCCGCTGGAGTGTGGACCGGATTGAATGGTGGCAGTATTTTTGTCCCGCAGCCCTGCTTTTTCTGGGCGTTTGCCTCTGGGCAATGCGACGCCGTATCCGGGCGCCTTTGGCGGCATATCTTTACTATGTAATCATGCTCGTTCCGGTTTCGGCTCTGTTCAACCAGTTCGGGTTCCGCTTCTCCTTTGTCGCAGACCACTGGCTCTACCTGGCGATGGTCGGCCCGGTGACGCTCGCCGCGGCTCTGGCGGACCGGGTGTTCAAACTCCTCAAGGGAAGAGGCCGCGTTGCGGCGCGGGCAGCTGTATGGATACTTGTCGGCGTCCTGGCCATTCTAAGCTGGAATCATAGCTGCGTTTATGCCGACGCCGAAACCCTCTACCGAAGCGTTTTGAAGGGCAATGATTCCTGCTGGATGGCACAGAACAATCTTGGCATCATTCTCCAGCAATCAAACCAAACGGGGGAGGCGATTCCGCACTTCCGCGCTGCGCTGGACGTCTACCCCGATTTTGCCCCGGCCCAATACAACCTCGCCAATGCGCTACGCCAGACCGGGGAGACGGATGAAGCCATTGTCCACTACCGAAAGGCTCTGGAAATCCACCCGGATGACGCTAAATCGCATTTCAAACTCGGTGATGCTCTGATGCAGATGGGTCGCAATAACGAGGGTATCGCCGAGTACCGGCTCGCCCTGGCATTCAATCCGGGATTGACCGGTGTCCACTATAGCCTGGGGTGTGCGCTCATGCTTACCGGACAGGTGCAGGAGGCCGGATTCGAACTGCGGAAAGCGGTCGATGACGACCCCCGCAACTTCGATATAATCAAAGCTCTCAGGGCGGTCTATATTAAGGGCGGCCAGCCGGGCGAGGCGATTGAGATGGACCGGCGGGCTCTCGAACTTGCCAGGGAAGAAGGTCAGGAATCCCTGGCCGCGGACATTGAAGCGGATATTTCGAAGCTTTCGCAGGCCCCCCCTCAGTGAGCAGGGCAAAATACAAGTAATTTGCAGGGAGATACTAATCAGTTAATAGGTAAGTTCTTTGGCAAAGACCGTTCGCTCTGAGCCTGTCGATGGGCGAGCAAAAATGGCAGGCCGTTCATGGTTCGACAGGCTCACCACGAACGGCTTTATGCGCTGATACTTATGAACTGCCTGGTAACTTCTCAGAAAGAGCCGGCGGCAACTAATACTGCAACCTCCCGCCCGGCTGGGGATGTATCTTTAAAGTATCCTTTAATAATGGGGGTGTACCGGATTTCGACGGGAAACAGGAGATATTGAGCAGCATGCCGAGGATCATCGGTTGGCCTCGTAAAAATCCGATGACATTCTAATTGCGGAAGATTACTCCTTCGCAATGGCTGCCTAATTAAAGGCAGCCTCTCGAGAATGAAGCGCGCTTCTTTGTTCCGAGTCTAATAAGGCGCTGGTTGTTCCGGAGGGTGGCGGCTGGAACAGCGACACAATCGCTACTGGCCCTGTGCAAGCCTGTTCGCCGGCGTGCATAAGGGCGAGACCTAATTGACGGACTAAGCGTGTAGCGGCTCATGTTGATAGTTTTTCGGACAGGGGTTCAACTCCCCTCACCTCCACCATTAAACCAGGCAGGCGATCGCCCCAGAGAGGGCCGCCTGCCTGAGTTTTTTACGCCCGCCATAGTGGCTCCGATGCTACTACTCAGGTGACATCCCTTGCCTAATTTAATCCTCCCTTTATCCCCCCTTAAAAAGGGGGGCGCCGAAGGCGGGGGGATTCGTATCGAAAATGCAGTTACTTATTATTATATTTGAGTAGTCACGCTCCGTTTATCTTTTCAGGAGCCGGTAGTTCTTAAATCCCCCGATTTGCTTTCCCCCGAGAAAACGCTGTTCCAAAAAGGTCAGGAGCCGGTATTTGAGCCAGTCGTGAGGATGGCGCGCCTTCGATACCCCCTGGTAATCGAGCTCATCTTTCCAATCCATCGCGGCAATCCAGTCGCGCATCACAGCGGGATGCGTGTCGCGAAAAACCGGGAGTCTCGTCAGCGGCCCATAATCGTAGGCAGGTGGTCGTGAGGAAAACATTGCATCAACCTCTGACCCGCGGTGGTAGGCACTCTCCATTGCCCGATTCTTGTTTTGCATGACCGATGGGGGCCGTACCCATCCATAATGATATACCTCCGCATCGACGCGTGCGACCCGAAGCTTTCTCCCGTTTATGCGAAACGACTGTGCATCGACCCAGGAGCCGACGTTCCTGCGGTTCCGCACGATCCGAATCTCCTCCGGATACCAGCGGTGGCTCCGGTGGAAGTGGTCAAAGTCCCCCCAGAAATGCTTATAGGAAAAAAGGAGGCCCTCAACCTCGGGGTCGTCATTGAGCTCTTCGCATCGCTTTTGAATGACAGGGAGGTAGCGTTCGTGGATTACTTCGTCCGCCTGCAGGTAGAAGCACCAGTCCCCGGTACAGGCAGCCAGGGCGAGATCGGTCTGCCTGCTGAAAATATGCCGGTCGGCGGGGTCAAAGGCGCCCCAATCGGTGTCGATGATCCTGATTTTAGGGTCGCCGATGCCCTCTATCAGCTCGGGGGTATGGTCGCCCTCGCTGCCGCGGCCGACGGCAATGTTGAATTCGCTGCAGACCGGCAGGATCGATCGGATCGATGCGACGACCGGGTAATAAAGCGAGTCGGCATTCCGGGTGAAAGAAAAACCGCTGATCTTCATGTCGGACAATATAATTTTGAACCCTATGAAAACGCAGATAATGGTTACTACCGCACGTGGTCTGGAAAATACTTTGCGCGGCGAGGTTGCCTCGCTCGGGCTGCCGGTTCTCTGGGCAGGAAGTTCGGGAGTTAAAACGGAAGGCACGTTCGTCGATGCAATGCGGCTCAATCTGCACTGCAGGACCGGGCACCGGGTGTTGTTCCTCATCAAGAGCGCCGTATGCATGAATGCCGACGACCTGTACCGGGAGGTCTTTACCGTTCCCTGGGAGAGTCTCATTCCGGCCGACGGCTATGTGAGCGTGTCCTCGCATATCGCAAACGAAACGATACGCGACAACCGCTATGCCAACCTTCGCTGCAAGGATGCGATCGTGGACCGGATCAAGGAGAAGAAGGGAAAGCGTCCGGATGCCGGACCCGAGCAGACGGGCACGGTCGTGAATATCTATTGGCGCGGGGAGGAGTGCGAAATCTATCTCGATACCTCGGGAGAACCGCTTTCGAAGCGCGGGTACCGTAAAATGCCCCTCGATGCGCCGATGCAGGAAACGCTGGCCGCCGGGGTGATCCTGACAGCGGGCTGGAGCGGAGCGGGAAATTTTATCAATCCCATGTGCGGCAGCGGAACTCTTGCCATCGAGGCTGCGCTTATCGCTCTCAGGCGGCCGCCGGGGCTGGTGCGTCCCTCGTTCGGTTTCATGCACACGTTGCTCTACGATAAAAAAGCCTGGGAGCAGATCCGCGCAGAGGCAATCCCTGCCAACGCCGAATTGACCGGTAAGATAATCGCCGGCGACCATAACCCCGCAGCAATCGATGCGGCACGGCGAAACGCCGAGACCGCCGGCGTCGCCCACCGGATCGAGTTTTCGGTATGCGATATCGCTGAAACGCCGGTCCCCGAAGGGGGTGGCACCGTTGTGGTCAATCCGGAATACGGGATTCGCCTGGGCGATGAAGCGGCGCTCGTCGGGACCTACCGCAAGATCGGCGACTTCTTCAAAAAGAGATGTAAGGGCTACGAAGGCTACCTGTTTACCGGCTCACCGAAACTTGCCGGCCAGGTGGGGCTCAAATCGAAAAGGCGAATCACCTTCATGAGCGGTTCCCTGGAGTGCCGGCTGTATCAGTACGATTTGTATTGAACGTCGTTGCGGATAAAACCTACAGAAGAAAATTAACCTGCACGCCCAGGCTTTTATCCCGGCTCATAAAATAATACCCCGGATCCATGATGTTGAAATAGCGGATGCAGACGCCGATGGCGCGATTCCGGGAGTTTGCGAACTGCGTACCAAGCTCCATATCGCAACCGGGATACCACTGCGCCATATGGACCGCCTCTCCCATTACCATGAGGTAGGGCCGGACGACGCCCTTCTGCCACGGTTGCAGCTGAAAGCCTGCATCGGCATGGTCGGTAAGCGTCGTCTGGGAACACACGTGGTAATAGCGACCATACCCGAGGGTCAGGGAGAGCCCGTGAAGCGGTTTGAAATCCGCTTCCAGCTTTGCCATCTCGGCGGAAACGGCCTCAGGATCCTTCAGGCTGGCGGGACCGGAAGTATCGGTCGTGCCGTCGGCCAGGTGGCCGGATACATGGTAAACCGGGTAGAGGCGTACGGTAAGCAGCGAACACGGCATATAGTCGATATAGGCAGCCAGCGTGGCGTAAAGATTATCCACCGGCCATTTGAGATGTTCGGGATACATGACGAGGTGCACCGCTGCCCCGATACCGGCCGTGAGATCCACGGGTTTATACCCTACCAGGGGATAATCGAGCCCGAGATTGCCATGGTTTACCAGACGGTCATTTTCCGAACCGGTGAAAAGGTAGGATCGTAAATCAAGCGACGAGGCGCTGAAAAATGGGGTCTGGACGGGTAGAAGCTCGAAATCTGCGGCGAAGAGCCAGGAGACGATTCCTAAAAGAAGGAGTAATATATCGCAAATTGTTCGGCGGAACACCATCTGCCAATGATCTTTCTCGCTTGAATAGCGCAGGGCTGAGTTTTTTTTAATGCTTAGGTGGGGAAACCATTTCATGGTTTCCCCTGGCCTGAAGCCGCGAAAAGCGTCTTCAGGCACACCCTTTCCAGCGGAGGTACGCGGCTATGTTTGCCTTTGGCAAACGCTCGCGTACCCCCGCAACGCTCCCATAAGGTAGAAAAAACACTTGAAAGGCAGGAAAAGCAGAACCGGCCGTCCAAATGAACAGGCACAGCGAGCACATGGCAGGCTGCTTTCGCGGTCCCCGAAGCTCTGCTTCGGGGATCTTCAATTTGAATTTTTAAAGAAACCATCTGAGTAATAACGAAAAGTTAATCTAAAATACACCTTAATCCCGCCTTACCGCCATGGGCCCGGAGTGCACAGAGAGGCAAATACCTTTGCACGCCGTGAGAAATCAGGCTCCTGAAAATCAAATCAAACCAGACCCGGGAACTTCAATTTCCGGTCATGTTTGCAGGAAAAGAGGGCTGGTATACGCCTTCGCCTCCGGCGTCCCCGCTCCGGCGCTGACCACTTCGGCCCGCAAATAGGAGAGCGGTGCTGAGGGCAGCGTCAGCGGCAACTCAACGTCCCAGGTTGAGGGTAATCCTGCATAATTTCCGGAATGCACTACTGTCTCTTTTCCACTCTCGCGCTGGAATCCATAGACGGTAATGCTCCTGAGGGGCCCGAATTCCGATGTGCTGATTGCGCGGATAACGGGCTCGCTCGCGCTCCGGGAAGTGACGTCCGACGCGGCATTTTCGGGCTGCCCGGCACCGAACGCAATTTCGGCATAGGGTCCCGTCGTTACGAAGCAGCTCCCGCTTTTTATTCCGGCAATGATTGCGTTCCGGGAGGGATGGTCACCATAAACCCCGGTCCTGCCGAAACCCATGTAGCGACCGAAGTTTTCGGAAATCGCCAGGAAGGGGATGACGAGCGACCGGAACCGGTTGAAGTCGCCATGGGCATCGTTTCCGGCAACTATCGGGATACGGCGTCCCTGCCGGAGCATTTCAAGCCACATCGCGTGGCCCCGGTAAAAGGACGGAGAAAAGCCGTTGTTGACAATTTGCATCGCATCGAGCGGTTGATCGAGGTCCGGGGGCGACCATTCACCCCGGCTGAGAAGCAGCCTCTGGAGAAAACCCGGTCGGACGCCCGGATGGGCGGCGACTGCCAGGCCGCCCTGGTCGTGGATGGCGCCGATGGTTTCGCGTAAGCCCGGCTGCGCCTCCCTGCGCCTCCCCGGCCGTGCACCATCGAGCGATCCCCGAAGAAAATCGCGCAAGTTAAGGCCGCACAGGTGGACAACCTTGTTCCGCCCGTTAAGGCAGGAGACCTCCTCGCCGGGAATCAGGAAGGGAGGTGCCGCATCGAAAGCCGCAAGCTCCGCGAGAAAAGATTGCCAGCGCTCATGGCCCGGATCGGGTTTCAGGTAATTGTCCATTGAACAGGCGAGATCGTACGAGTGGTCGGTAATGGCGGCGAAAGAGAGGCCGCTCGCCTGCACTACCCGGCGGATAATGCCGGGCGGCGGCCCGAACTCCACATGGCTCTGGGAGTAATGGGAGTGAAGATGCAGGTCTCCGTAGGAGCAGCGGGTGCTGCCGGGATATCGCTTGTCGGCAACGAAACAGGTGAGCGGCTTTTTAGAGGTTGTCCGAAGGTTGTCGTTGATAACGACTTCGTGCCGCCGCCCGACCCGGGCACTGAGGGTGCAGGTGATAGCGACGGCCCCGGTAGAAAGTTCGGACCGGGAAATGGGAAGCACGAAGGCGCGCAGGGTGCTTCGCAGCGGGTGGACAACCTCGAACGCGCCCAGGTCCGGAAAATCGAATCGTCTGGCCGGGCAGCGTGGCCGCGACAAGGCGATGGCGCAATCGGAAAGTTCAACCGGGAAGCGGTGGCGATCATTGACGATGAGAATAACCGGGAGGTCCTGCCCGGGATCGAGCCGCCGGGGCGCATCGAATATGATCTCAGGGTTGCGCGTAAACAGATAGCTCGGAAAAAACCGGAAGAACCGGAAGTGGGTTTCGGCATAGAGGGCAAGGAAAGGAGCCGCCCGGTCGAAGGAGAACATGCTCTTAAAATACGTTACCACCCCGCTGACACTCCCCTTGTTCGAACCGGTGTGCATGACGGCCCCGCAGCCGGGATGAACCCATGCTTTTTCCGGCATATTTATTGCTTTTTTATTAATATGACATAGGGAAAAGGGAGATGATTATGGGCTGGGTCCTCGTTACCGTCACTGCTGTGGGACTCCTGATGGATTACAGCGGTCATGCAAGCTCAGGGATGTCTCCGCAAAAGCCGCGAAGCAGTTCCCCGGTGACGGCTCCCGATTCGGTCGATGCCCTGACGCTTGCCATGCAGATGGAAAAAATGTCGATCGAGCATTATCAGTCGCTCGAAGAAACGACGCCGGTCAAGGAATTCAGGGCCATCTATCATCTCCTGGTCAGGGACGAACAGAAGCATTACCGGGTCCTTGAAACCTGGAAAAAGGACCTTTCCTTCGACGCGGCGGTGCCGACCGACATTCTTGAAAAGTCACGACAGCTGCTGTCGGAATTCCCGATCGACACGCTGGTGACGGAATTTGCAGAAGACAGTGCCGGGTCTTTTCTCCAGGTATTGACCGACGATTACGAGCTGGAGAAGAAATCGGTGGCCCTGTACGAGGATGCCGTGAACAGGACCGCCTCGTCCGGTCAGGGCGCCGTATTCACCTTTCTTGCTAAAGAAGAAAAGCGGCATGCGCTCCTCCTCGAACAGCTCATCGAATGCGCAAAACAGCCGGAGCAATTCCTGAGGGAAAAGAAATTTAATGAGCTTGAGAAAGAGGTGGATAAGGACCGGTAGTGCCGAATTCTAAATCAAAGTCAACTTCAGGGCGACCAACGGCGCGCCTCCGCCGGGCTCTCGGCAAAGCCGAGCCGGAATCCAAAGGAAAATTCAAATGCTTTTGGATGGCTGAGC
>PLTF01000144.1 GCA_003164335.1 Fibrobacterota bacterium | reverse complement strand
GCGGGAGGGGGAGAGCGTTTGCCAATGTTTGGATTTTTTTTGATTTTATTATACCTCTCTGATAGGAGAGGTCCGGTCGCTTTGGACCGGGGTGAGGTTCCCCCTTCCACAGAAAGGGGTGTGGCTGAAGACCCGCTTTGGGGGCTTCAGCCCAGGGGGAACCGCCTACGGCGGTTCCCCCTGGGCTGGATTTGACGGTTGGCAAAAGCTATTTTTTTCCGTAAAAATCCGCCATGAGCAGGTGCGGATTTGAAGGCGCTCATCAGGAGCGCCCGTTGCACCTGAGAAAGCCGCTATGAAAAAAAAGGTATTTATCGATGGATCGCACGGAACAACCGGGCTGAAAATTCATGAACGGCTCGATAATCGGAACGATATCGAGTTGATGGCGATTCCCCCCGAACAACGCAAAAATCCGGAGGCAAAGCAGCACTATCTGAACAGTGCTGATATCGTATTCCTCTGCCTGCCGGACCCGGCAGCCCGCGAATCGGTAGGCCTGCTGACCAATCCTGCCGTCCGCGTCCTCGATGCAAGCACGGCCCACCGTACCGCCGAGGGGTGGATTTACGGCATTCCCGAACTCAATCCGGGCCAGAGGGAAAAAATAAAGCATTCAAGACGAATCAGCGTGCCCGGATGCTATGCGAGCGGCTTCTGCGCGCTTCTGCACCCGCTGGTATCGGGCGGCCTGCTTGCGCCCGATTATCCGGTGTCGTCGTACTCCATTACCGGGTACAGCGGCGGCGGCAACCAGATGATCGCCGCCTTTCAGGGTACCCCGGCGGAGAACCGTGAGGAGATATGCTGCCGCCCGAAGAATCTCAACCTGGTTCACAAGCACCTGCCGGAGATGCAGAAATTCGGATTACTGAAGCAGCCGCCGATTTTCACCCCCATCGTTGGGAACTTCTTCCAGGGAATGCTGGTTTTTGTTCCTCTTTACCCGTCGCTGATGCTGAAAAATCCCGGAGCAGAGGGGGTGCTCAGCTACTTTGCCGATTATTATGAAGACGAGCGGTTTATCAGGGTAGCGCCCGCCGGTGAGATCGCCTCGATCGCGGATGGGTTCCTGTCACCGACAGCTTGCAATAATACCAATATGCTCGAAATCTTTGTCTTCGGCAGGAACGATCACTTGCTGCTGGTAGCGCGGCTCGACAATTTAGGAAAGGGCGCATCCGGAGCGGCAGTGCAGAACATGAACATCCTGCTTGGAGTACCGGAAGAAACGGGACTTTAGATAGTAGGTTAGATCAGAGGTACTGCTCAGGTGGGGAAACCTCGCTTCGCGGGTTTCCCCTGGCCTGAAGCCGCCAAAGCGCGTCTTCAGGCACACCCTTTCCAGCGGAGGTACGCGGCGATGTTTGCCTCTGGCAAACGCTCGCGTACCCCCGCAACGCTCCCATAAGGTAGAAAAAACACTGTAACAGCAGAAAAAACAGAAGCAGCAAATCAAAGCAACTTAGGCATAGCATTTCAATTTTTTGCAGGGTTCCGTCAACTCTCCAACTCTCTAATCGGCCTTTCCGGAGTCCACTATGGCAAACGCAGAAATTGCTCTTAACCACTTCAAGTCGGGACGGAACTGTTCCCAGTCGGTTCTCGCCGCCTTTGAGAAAGAAACCGGCCTGGATCCTGATACCGCATTGCGCTTCGCCGACGGCTTCGGCGGCGGCATGGGGCGCAACCAGAGTGTCTGCGGCGCGGTAACCGGGGGCATCATGGTGCTCGGCCTTCTCTTCAGCAAGGGTGAACAAGGAACCCATGCAGAAAAAGATGCGCTGTACGTCCGCGTGCGCCGGTTCATGGCGGCATTCGAAGGCGAGTACGGTTCCATAACCTGCAAAGCGCTCCTGAACGGCTGCAACCTCTTGTCCGCCGAAGGCCAGGCGCAATTCAAGGAGAGCGGTCTGCGGGAGAAATGTGCAGGACTGGTTATGGGAGCGTGTTCACTTCTGAAAGAAGAAATTGCCGGGCAGGAGTAATCAAAGATATTGACTTTTTAGTAGCGCCTGGTGGGGGAACCTCGCTTCGCGGGTTCCCCCTGGCCTAAAGCCGCGAAAAGCACGCGTCTTTAGGCACACCCCCTCCTGCGGAGGTACGCGGCGATGTCTGCCTTCGGCAGACGCTCGCGTACCCCCGCAACGCTCCCATAAGGTAGAAAACACAAGAGGAAAATGCAGAAAACCAAAACCGTATAATCGTATATGCGTAAAACGAAAGGATTTAAAATCTTTCCTGCATCAACGCTTCTACGCTTTTACGTATTGATTTTGTTTGTGTGTTTTCTACCCTAAAAGAGGGCGTTNNGGCCGGGGTGAGGTTCCCCCACCAAGGGCCTTTGATTTAAGCGAGGGCTATTTTCAATTTAAGATTGACGGTATGTGGATAAAAACCTTTTCAACTTCTCCATGACCTCCGCAATGTCCTCCACCCTCGGCAGGTAGACAACGCGGAAATGGTCCGGCTCCGGCCAGTTGAACCCGCGGCCGTGCACGAGGAGTACCTTTTCCGCCCGCAGGAAATCGAGCACGAACTTTTCGTCGTCGGTAATATTGAACCGTTTCGCATCGATTTTCGGGAAAAGATAAAATGCCGCCTTGGGCTTGACGCACGATATCCCTTCGATTGACGTGAGCATTCCGTGGCAGAGCTCACGCTGATCGTAGAGACGGCCTCCTGCCCGGGTCAGGTCGTAAATGCTCTGCCGCCCGCCGAGGGCGGTCTGGATGATCGACTGTCCCGGGACATTGCTGCACAGCCGCATCGAGGCAAGCATGGTAAGGCCTTCGATGTAATCCGGGGCGATTTTCTTGTTGCCGCTGACCACCATCCATCCCACCCTGAACCCGGCCACCCGGTAGGCCTTCGAGAGACCGTTGAAGGTGACAAACAGGATGTCGTCGGCAAGGGATGCGGTGGATACGTGGACATTATCGTCGTAGAGAATCTTGTCGTAAATCTCATCGGAATAGACGATGAGGTTATGCTGCCGGGCGATTTCAACGAGCTCCCGGAGTATCTCCGGAGGGTACAGGGCGCCGGTGGGGTTGTTCGGGTTGATAATCACGATGCCCCTGGTGTTTTTGCCGACCTTTTTTTTGATATCGGCAATATCCGGCCACCATTCCGATTGTTCGTCGCAGCGATAGTGAACCGCCGTTCCGCCGGACAGGTTGACCGCTGCGGTCCAGAGCGGATAATCCGGGGACGGAATCAGGATCTCGTCGCCCTTATCGAGAAGCGCCTGCATCGCCATCACGATACATTCGCTCGCACCGTTCCCGACGTAAATATCCCCGGTCTCCACCCCGGCGATGTTTTTTTGCTGGCAATACTGCATGATCGCCTTGCGGGCGGGAAAGAGTCCCTTGGCGTCGCAATACCCCTGCGTTTCCGGCAGGTTGATGATCATGTCGTGAATGACCTCATCGGGTGCAAAGAGGCCGAAGGGTGCCGGATTGCCGGTATTGAGCTGGATGACGCGATAGCCCTCCTCTTCGAGACGCTTTGCCTCCTCGAGCACCGGGCCGCGGATGTCGTACAGGACGTTATCGAGTTTGGCGGATTTCCTGATGTTTCCCATGATACCTTCTATCCTTATCGCTAAAATTTTTCTTTTTTAGTAGAATTAAATGAAATATAGAGGTATTTATAGATTCAAATTATCTTTAAAATATACTTTTCCGACGATGAGGCTCTCTATGAAAAGACATCATTCCGAGGCAGCAGAGAAGAATTCTATATTTTACTCTGTGCTTTGATCCAGATCTTTTTTCTTATCCAAATTTTTCGCCTTCACTCTTTTTTTAACAATTTCCAATAACCGAATAAATTCGGGATCTCTTCGAAGGGAATCTAAATCCTTCTGATTTTTAAGCCGAAGCAGATTATCAAAGCCTTTATCAATAGCAGTTTTAAGGCTTTTAAGTGCTTTTTGCTTATCTCCAGTCCTAGCAAACATGCAGGATAAAGTATAGTAAGCAAGGGAAATGTCCCGTTTTTAGTTG
>PLTF01000118.1:9206-39522 GCA_003164335.1 Fibrobacterota bacterium | reverse complement strand
GCTCCGACCAGGGGGAACCCGCGTAGCGAGGTTCCCCCACCAAGGGCAGTAACTAAAAAAAGTTAATTTGTAAGAAGCCCTCCGGTCAATTTCTATCGCGTCTCAATATATTTTTATCGCAAACAAGGCATAATTGTTTCAAACGAGGCCCCCCGGGCGAAAAGGCGGCATTTTAAAGGTTATGCGTAAGGAATTCCTTGTATTCGGCGGCCCGCTCATCGGGCAGGAGGAAATCGACGAGGTAGTCGATACCATCCGCTCGGGCTGGCTGGGCACTGGTCCCAAGACGATCCGGTTCGAACAGGAATTTGCCGAGTACCTCGGAGTGAAACACTGCATGGCCGTGTCGTCCTGCACCGCTGCGCTGCACCTTTCCATGCTGGCCGCAGGAGTCGGACCCGGCGACGAGGTAATCGTGCCGGCAATGACCTTCTGCTCCAGCGCCAATGCCGTCATTCATGCGGGGGCGCGGCCGGTATTTGCCGACATTGAACTTCCGGGCATGACGCTTGACCCCGCCGACGTCATAAGGAAAATCACGCCGCGGACGCGCGCCGTTCTCCCCGTGCATTTCCATGGGAGACCGGCGGACATGGATTCGCTTTCCGCGATAGCGGCGAAGCATAACCTGCTTATCATCGACGATGCCGCGCATGCGATCGAGACACAGTATCATGGAAGAAAAATGGGCCACTTCGGCGATGCAGCCTGCTTCAGCTTTTACATCACGAAGAACCTGACCACGGTGGAGGGCGGGATGGTGGCGACCGCGCGCGACGACTGGGCCGAGCGGATCAAGGTGCTTGCCCTTCACGGGATGAGCAAAGATGCCTGGGCGCGCTATTCGGACAAGGGGTATCGCCATTACGAGGTCGTCGGCGCCGGATTTAAATACAACATGACCGATATACAGGCATCGTTCGGCCTGCATCAGCTGGAAAAGATCGAGAAAAACCTCCTTCGCCGCGAAGAGATCTGGCGGGCCTATTCCAAAGCCTTTGCAAATTTCCCCCTGACGCTTCCGCCGGAGCCTTTGCCCGACACGCGCCACAGCCGCCACCTCTATGCGGTACGGACAAAGGCGGACTCGCCGCTTGACCGTGACAGCCTCATGGAGGAGCTTTACCGGAGGAACATCGGTACCGGGGTACACTACACCGCGCTGCACCTCCACCGTTTCTATAGAGAAACGTTCGGGTATAAGGAGGGGGATTTTCCGAATGCCGAGGCGGTGGGGGCGAGTACGCTGTCGTTGCCGCTTTCGCCAAAGCTCAGCGACGAGGATGTTGCGGATGTGATAGAGGCGGTAAAGGAGAGTCTTAATAAGTAATTATGGCTTTTCTTGTGAGGGAACCACTGCTAATTCACCGTGCTTTTGTCTTTCTGCCTCGCCGGTAAATCGGAAAAAGATCAAAATACCCATAGACTAAACCATCAGCGCAGCCTAATCATTTAATTCCATCTCTTTCGCGATCGTTTCAAAATCCTCTTTGGGGATCTCAAAAAATCCGAATTTAAAGACAAACCCCCAGCTTTTCTTGTTCCTGATGAAGGTCATCTTCGGGATGAGCGGCACAATGTCCACTTCCCTGCAGGGAAGGTAATCAACATTTCTGCGGTAAGCGATAAACCCGCCCCCCATATCCCCGGAGTAAACTTCTCCATCTTTTACCCGTGCAATCGCGGTGAATTTCTTCAAAGGATCATTACCTTCAAAATGCAGTTTCGGCGAGTAGAACAGAATCAAATCACCGGGCATCATCCGCTTCATCGGGGCGGCCTTGCCGTGATTTGCCTGGACGATGTTGAGCCGTTTTCCGATTTCCAGGTGGTCTTTTGATACCACAACGATCCAGAACTTTGGATGCAATTCCCGGTTCATAGGCTCATCCCTTCGTGGAATTGATTATTCAGTTTAAGGCAAGCAAATTGTATTCCGTTTCAAAATCATTATCGACTCAATATGGTAGGAATTGGGATAGAGATCGAAAATCGCCGTCCGCATGATCTCATACCCTGCTTTATTGGCAAGAAACCCGGCATCCCTTGCCTGGGTCGAGGGATTGCAGGAAATATAGACGATCGTTTCCGGCTTCATCGCTGCAACCGCTTCCCTGACCTTTTGCGAGAGTCCCGCGCGCGGAGGGTCGACGATGAGGCAGGAGACCGGCTTTTTGCCGGCAAGCTGGGAAAGCCACTCCGCCTTGCCTTCCACCGCTTTCATCTGATGAATGCCGTTTCTGCTGAAATTCTCCTGCGCGGCCCTTACCTGCGGCCCGACCGATTCTATGAGGAGCCCTTCGGCGAAACGGTCGGCAAGCATGCAGGAAAAGAAGCCGCTGCCGCCGTAGAGGTCGACGAACCGGTCGCCCTGAACCATTGGCCGGGCCCAGTTTCCAAGTGGTTCGAGCAGGAGCCGGTTGCTCTGGAAGAACGCATTTCCGGCAACCTTGAATTGCCTGTTTCCCACGGTGATCGTGACGCATTCGGCGGTCAACCCCCCGATTACGGGGAAGGAGGCGACTGCGCCGTTGTCCCCGGCGACGGCCATGAGGGAATCGATCGGAGGAATTGACGGCAACCGGTCGGGAAGTCCGGCGATGAGCGCGTTGAGCGGGTCGAGGAGGAGCGGGCAGCAACCGATCGGGACCACCTCATTGGAACGTTTTGCAAAGAAGCCGACCTCCCTGCGGGCGTTGATTTTCAGCTGTACCCGCTGCCGGTAGCCGAACTCGTCGGCGAAAAAAACCTCAGGGGCGGTTAGGGAGGCCAGGCGACCGATCCGCTGCATGCACTCCCTGAAGATCGCGGTTTTGGCCGCCACCTGGGCTTTGTATGCTATGTGCTGCCAGTCGCACCCGCCGCAGATTCCGGCAACGGGGCAGGGGGGCGTTCGGCGGTCGGACGAGGGTACGAGCACTTCGACTGCATGTGCATTGGCGATGCCGCCTGTTTTCCCGGTCGGCTCGATCCGGACGGTTTCGCCCGGCAGCGCGTTGTCGACGAATATGACGCCGCTTTCGGTCCGGGCGAGACCGGCGCCGCCGTAGACGAGCTTTTCAATGGTAACGACCGCTTGCATGTCAATACGACTTTGCAAATATGACCCTTCGCCGGGAGGGCTCGCCCGAGATGACGCACGTTCCCGGTTCTTCTTCAGAGTCAAGAGGAATGCACCGGATCGTGACGCCGAGGTCGTCTTGCACCTGCTTCTCGACACCCGGACTGCCGTTCCAGTGGCAGAGGGCAAAGCCGCCGTGGATTTCGGGTTTTTCGCTGTTTTTCGGCGTAAAGTAGGAGTAGAAGTCTTCCCTGGTATCGATAACCTTCATGTTATTATCCCGGTAATCCCGGGCGCGGCTGAAAAGGTTCGCCTGGATTTCATCGAGGATCGAAGTGACCTTCGCGATGAATTCGCCGCGCGGAAGCGTAAACCGTTCCTTGCGCGATTTATCGCGCCGGCCGACGAATACCCCGTTTGCCGCGATGTCGCGCGGACCTATTTCGCAGTAGAGCGGAATTCCCTTCTTGATCCATGCCCAGACCTTTTCGCCTCCCCGTCCTTCGCTGCGGTCGACAATCGCTTCGAGGGGACGGCCGTCGTAGCTGACGCCGGCGAGTTCCCGGGCGAGCGAGTCGCAGTAGTCGAGTACCGCGGTTCTGGTGTCGTCGCCGTGGATGACCGGCAGGATCGCGACATGGGCCGGGGCAAGCCGCGGGGGCAGGATGAGCCCGTCGTCGTCGCCATGGGTCATGATGATGCCCCCGATAAGCCGGGTGGAGACCCCCCACGAGGTGGTCCAGGCGTACTCTTCCTTGCCCGATTGGTCAAGGAACCTGATCTCGGATGCCTTGGAAAAGTTCTGGCCCAGGAAATGGGAGGTGCCTGCCTGGAGCGCCTTGCGATCCTGCATCATGGCCTCGATGCTGTAGGTTGACACGGCGCCGGGAAATCTCTCCAGCTCGGTCTTCTCGCCGCGTATGACCGGCATGGCCATATACTCTTCGGCGAATTTCGTGTAAATGCCGAGCATTCTCGTCGTTTCTTCGCGCGCTTCGTCGAGGGATGCATGGGCGGTGTGCCCCTCTTGCCACAGAAACTCGGTGGTGCGGAGGAACAGCCGGGTACGCATTTCCCATCTGACAATATTCGCCCATTGGTTGATGAGCAGCGGAAGGTCGCGGTAGG
The DNA here is from genome assembly GCA_003164335.1 of Fibrobacterota bacterium. GTDB lineage: Bacteria > Fibrobacterota > Chitinivibrionia > Chitinivibrionales > Chitinispirillaceae > BOG-1184. The sequence continues at coordinate 35,333 of PLTF01000118.1, read as the reverse complement.
ATTGCACCCATTTTGCAAACATGGCGCCGATGATGGTTTCGGAGGTCGGGCGCACAATGAGCGGCTCTTCGAGTTCCCCAGCAGGCACCAGCGTGCCGTCCGGTCCGGCTTCGAGCCGGTGGTGGGTAACCACGGCGCACTCCTTGGCGAACCCCTCCACATGCGCCGCCTCCTTTTCGAGGAAGCTCTTGGGAATGAAAAGGGGGAAATAGGCGTTCTGGTGGCCGGTGTCCTTGAACATTTTGTCAAGAACCCGCTGGATATTCTCCCACAAGCGGTATCCCCACGGTTTTATCACCATGCACCCCCGGACCGGTGAATTCTCGGCCAGGTCTGCCGCCTTGATTACCTGCTGGTACCACTCCGGGTAGTCGTCGGCCCGGCAGGGCGTAATTGCGGTTTTCGGTTGCTGTGCCATCGTATATATCCTTTCGTCGGTCAAACATTCAAACATATAGAACTACTGCTTCGATCTATCGCCTTACTCCGTCTATCACTTACTAAGCAGTTTATAAGTAATGCCACCTTAAACCGGTCATGGTGAGCGAGCCGGTGCTGAGCCCGTCGAAGCAAACCATGATTATCCGAATTTCCTGTGCTCGCCCTTCGACAGGCTCAGGGCGAACGGCGTTTGCTGTAACTTACTTATTAACTGATGAGTAATTCATCTGCATCAGTGATGGAACAGCCTGATGCCGCTCATGGCCATTGCCATGCCGTACTCGTTGCAAGCCTCGGTCACCAGGTCATCCCGCACCGAGCCGCCGGGCTGCACGATGTAGCGGACGCCGCTCCTCTGCGCCCGGTCGATATTGTCGCGGAAGGGGAAGAATGCGTCCGAGGCGAGCGAGACGCCGAAAAACAGGTTGATCCAGTCGGCCCGCTCCGCAGCGCTCAAAGTCTCGGGTGCCTCGGCAAAATCATCCTGCCAGGCATATCGCTCTGCCGGGGTCAGGCTCTCTTCGAGCAATTTATCGATGGCATTGTCCCGGTCGGGTCGGGCGATGCCCTCCCTGAATGCAAGCCGTGCGAAGAGGGGGTGCTGTCGCAGGAACCACTTGTCGGCCTTGGATGCCGCCAGGCGGGTACAGTGGACGCGCGATTGCTGTCCCGCTCCCACGCCGATCACCTGGCCGCCAAGCGCAAAGCAGACGGAATTCGATTGGGTAAATTTCAAGGTTATCTGCGCCAGGATGAGATCGCGCACCGCTTCGGGAGGGATCACCTTCGCTTCCGTGACGACGTTTTTCAGCGTATCGGCAGTAATTTTTACCGTGTTGCGTTTCTGTTCGAAGGTGAGGCCGAAAACCTCGCGCCGTTCGATCTCCTGCGGCGTAAAGCCGGGATCGATCTCGACCACCGCATAGTTGCCCTTTTTCTTTTTGCGAAGGATATCGAGCGCGCCCTCTTCGTAGCCCGGCGCGATCACGCCGTCGGAAACCTCGCGCTTCAGGAGCATGGCAGTGGGAACATCGCAGGGTTCCGACAGCGCAGCCCAGTCGCCGAAACTCGACATGCGGTCGGTACCGCGTGCGCGGGCATAGGCGGCTGCAAGCGGCGAGAGCTCGGCATCGTCCACGAAATAGATGCGCTTAAGCTCGGTGGTAAGCGGCACACCGACCGCGGCTCCCGACGGGCTCACATGCTTGAAGGATGCGGCGGCCGGCAGCCCGAGAGCCCCGGTGATCTCGCTGACAAGCTGCCACGAGTTAAGTGCGTCCAGCAGGTTGATATAGCCGGGGTTCCCGTTCAGGACCCTGATAGGAAGTGCACCGTGCGCCGCGTAGACCCTGGCCGGCGCCTGGTGCGGATTGCACCCGTAGCGTAGTCGAATTTCCTGGTTACCCACGATGTCGTCCCCTGATCTTTACAGAATGAGGTGAGGCGGAAGGGAATCCGGCGGGCTCAGTCTTCCGCATTGAAATTTTTAAGCCCGGCAAAATCGAGCGTTGCGAAATAATCGTCGACCGTTTCCGCCCGGCGGATCAGGATCGTCTCGCCCCCGGCGCGCAGCAGCAGCTCGGCCGAGCGCAGCTTCCCGTTGTAATTGAATCCCATGGCGTGTCCGTGCGCCCCCGCATCGTGGATTACCACGATGTCGCCGATTTCTATGTCGGGCAGCATGCGGTCGATCGCGAATTTATCGTTGTTCTCGCAGAGCGATCCGGTGACGTCGTACATCCGGACAGGGGGAGAGAACTCCTTCCCCAGAACCGTCAGGTGGTGGTAGGCGCCGTAGAGCGCGGGCCGCATCAGATTTGCCATGCAAGCGTCAAGTCCGACATAGTGCTTGTAGATGTGTTTCTGGTGCAGGACGGTGGAAACAAGGTAGCCGTAGGGCCCGGTCATGATCCTGCCGCACTCCATGTAAAGCCGCACCGGATCGAGCCCGCCGGCGCGGATAGTTTTGTCGTAGGCGTCCCGGATGCCCGCGGAGACCGCCGCCAGGTCCACCGGCGACTCTTCGGGCCGGTAGGGGATGCCGATGCCGCCGCCAATATTGACAAATTCGAACCTGATATCCAGTTCGCGGGAAAGCACGGCGACCAGGTCGAACAGCATGGCGGCCGTGGCGATGAAATAGCGCGGATCAAGCTCATTGGAGGCAATCATAGTGTGGAGTCCGAATCGCCGCACGCCGCGTTCCTTCAAGATTCCGTACCCTTCGAAGAGCTGCTGCCGAGTCAAGCCGTATTTGGCATCCTGGGGTGTTCCGATGATTGCGTTCCCGCTTCGCAAGGGGCCGGGGTTATACCGGAAACTCAGGAGATCGGGAAGCCCGGCATGGCGATCGAGAAAATCGATGTGCGAAATATCGTCGAGGTTGATGACCGCACCGAACTCGCGCGCCTTCACGAATTCGCCCGCGGGCGTGTCGTTCGAGGTGAACATGATCTCTTCGCCGGTTAGGCCGCTACGCTCGGCCAGGATCAGTTCCGCAAGCGAGCTGCAATCGGCGCCGATGCCCTCCTCGCGAAAGAGCTTCAGCAGATAGGGGTTCGGCGCTGCCTTGACGGCGAAATATTCCCGGAACCCTTCGGCCCAGGAAAATGCCTTGCGCAAATCCCGCGCGTTCCGGCGGATCGCCGCCTCATCGTAGATATGAAAAGGGGTCGGGTGGCGCCCGGCAATCCGGACTATTTGATCTTTTGTAAATGGGAGCGACTTCGGATTCATAGGGTGGTGCCGGCCGTTTCGGAATCAGGGAGCGAGCGGATCCTCCTCCGGCAAGGAGTCAGCCGGAGGAACCGATAAAAATACGATTTTCCGAAGGTTGAAGTCACCCCCTTGCCCGACCGGACGGGCTACCGGTGATGACCCCCGTAGAACTCCCATGAAACCATGTCCGTCAGGGGCTTGCGGGTCTTCCTGGCAGCGGTGCCCGGTGCGGGAAACCCGAGGGGGGTAAAGGCAACCGGGTCGATCGAGGAAGGTATCATGAGCGCGGCCTTCGCCTCAGCAGCCTTGAAATTGCCGATCCAGCAGGTTCCGAGACCGAGCTCGGCTGCGGCGAGAGTCAGGTGATCCAGGGCGATGGCGACATCGACGTCACCATAGTCCCTGCCGTCGCTCCTGCGCCAGGAGAGCGTGCGGTCGCAGCAGGCCGCGATGATGACCGGGGCTGCCAGGAACCACTCCCGGTTATACACCGGTTGCAGCTTGCGGCGGGTTTCCTGATCCTGGATGACAATAAATCTTGTCGGCTGGTTGTTGCAGGCCGAAGGGGCCAGACGCGCAGCATCGAGAACCTTTTCGATGAGGCTCTCGCTGACCGGGGTATCGAGATAGTCGCGTACCGAAAATCGTCGGGCAACAAGTGCGGGAAAGTCCATGGTTCTCCTTTGAGGGGGGATTGTATAAAAATATGGTTACTGCTCAGGCGGGGGAACCTGACTTAATGCAAATGCCTTTGGTGGGGGAACCGGGCTTAAATCAAATGCTCTTGATGGGGGAACCATAAAAATGGTTCCCCCTGGCCAAAGCCTCCGCGCCCGCAAAGCCGGGCTGCGGGGTCTTTGGCNNCAATAGGCAAACGCTCTCCCCCTCCGGAACGCCCAGCATTTGACTTTGCTTTTGTATTCCTTGCCGGGAAATGCCTCTTGCGTCCATGCTACTACCGTATATATTTTGAAAACACGTCCGTTACCCGGGAATCTTATTTGATCCGGAAGAAAAATTATTATGCCGGCCATTGCCGATCGCACGGATCGTTCTCCAAGAGAACACCATAAATGCAGCCACCCTCTTGCATTTCCCTTTCGGGACTTGTAAATTTTATGCGGGGAGGATGCAATGGCCGATATTTTCAGTTACAGCGACTACCGGAAATTCCTGGCCGACTATTACGATGAGCGAAAGATTTCACGGTTCGGATTCTCGTACCAGAACTTTTCGCAGAAGGCCGGATTTACCAGTAAATCCTTTGTTTTCAATGTGATAAACGGCCGGAAGAATCTGGGTCGCGGCTCCATTGTGAAGCTTTGCGATGCAATGAAACTGAGCAAGACTGAAGCCGCCTATTTCGAGACCCTGGTTTATTTCAACCAGGCCTCGAATTTCAAGGAACGAAATTTTTATTTCGAGAAACTGAGCGCCATCAGGCCTTCCTCCCCGGAAGCGAGCAGCGCCCGAAAACTGCGGAACGATCAGTATGAATTCTATTCCAACTGGTACCATGCGGTGATTCGCTCGCTCATCGACCTCTATCCCGATATAAAGGAACCGGAGCGGCTCGCTGCCATGGTCAGGCCGCCTCTCAAGTCCCCCCAGGTAAAAAAATCGATCGAACTGCTCCTCCGCCTCGGGCTCATAGAAGTCGGGAAGGATGGCGGGTATAAAATCCTCGACAAGGTTCTTTCCACGGGCCACGAAGTCCAGAGCCTTGCGATCCTGCAATTTCACCTTGACTGTATGGACCTCGCCGCAAAGGCACTGAAGGAGTTACCGCAAGATCAGCGCAACATATCCGGTCTCACCCTCGGGATTTCGAAGAGTGCGTACGAAGAAACCTGCAAGGTCATTCATGCCGCACAGGAATCCATCATTGCAATAGCCGAAAAAGACCAGGATTCCGATATGGTTTACCAGCTGAATTTTCACTTTTTCCCGGTCTCACGGATCGGTAACGGTCAAGGGAAATCATGAAGACGAAGCTCATTGCCGGAGTGTTGGTCCTGGCGGCAGTCTTGATCATGGTTCGCTGCGGAAACGTGATCCATACGGGAAACCCGTCGACCGTGTCGGGAATTCTCTACAACGCCAACGGTGTGCCCGCCGTTCACGCCGTCGTGCGGTTCTATCCTGTCAACTACAATCCCCAGAACGGGGGCCTTGCCAAAACAGGAACATCCGCTGCCGTGTCCGCTGTGGCGATTCTTGACACCATCACCGATGCTTCGGGTCGCTATAGCGCGAACCTGGATTCCGGCAGTTACAACCTTCTGGCATCCAGTGACACGACCCAGGCATACCATTACTCGATTACTATCAAAGCGGGCGACACGCTCCGCCTGGCCGATACGCTCCGGGCCCCGGGGGCGCTGCAGGGAGATATCCGGATGCAGAACGGGGATGACCCCCGCACCGTGTTTATCATCTTCATCGGCACCGGCAATGTCTACGTACCCCAGGACTCGATCGGGAACTTTTTCATCCAGAACCTTGCTCAGGGCAGCTACCATGTGCGCTTCCTCAGTACGCTTAACAGCTACAACCCCAAGGATACGAACTTCACCGTGACAGCCGGGAAGATCGATACCCTGAGGAAGCCGGTTTCATTGCAATACACCGGCATCCCGATACCGACGGGGTTACGTATCCAATTCGATACCAATATGCAGGTCGTGACGCTGACCTGGAATCCCTCATTCTCGGGCAGCGGAGTGAAGGGGTACCAGGTTTATCGCAATAATGCCGCGTTGGACATCCTCCCGACCGCCATAAATGGCCCTATTGTCACCGATACCATGTTCCGTGACAGTACCGGGGCACAGGATTCGAGCTATGAATATTACGTGGCGGTGGTGGACACGCAAAATACGGTGGGAGTGATGAGTCAGGGTGCCGTCGTCACGATACGGGGGCGTTACGAACTTTTTGACAGTATTCCCTTGCCGTATAGCGGAGGACCAACCTCCCTCGCCATAAGCTCTGCCGGACAGCTGTACGCCGTTCGGGACAGCTTCATACTAAAGTATAATCCGACGTCAAAAAGCCTTGTCAATTCCTGGACAATCCCGGATTCCATCGGGAAAATTCAAAATATAGCATGTTTAAGCGATTCTCTTTTAATTGTTGACGGCCAGAATGCCTTGATTGTACTTTCAACCCGTACCGGTTCGATAGCAACATGGAGTAGTCGGAATTTAATTACCGAATATAACGACCTCGGGGCAGCCAATTCGCTGTTTTATTTTGTAACAGGAATGTCCGGGTTATCAGGATACCAGATCTGCGCCCTTAATCCCTCTTCCGGAATTATCGACACAATCGTTAATACCAGCCGGGCATATTCCACGCTGAACGCCGATAACATTCAAGGCATCTATGCGGTAAATAACGGCCTTACCTTTGCTGTGGAGTACAGTACCGATAACGGGGACAGCACGCTCTTCAACGTCTACAGCTGCAATGCTGCCGGCGGGGCCTCACGGCTCCTTATGACAATGCCCTGGTATACGAATCAAAACCCCGGTTTTGCCGTGGTGAACGACAGCATTTTCATGTCGACACGCAATAAAAATACGGGTCGGCTCATTGTCGGCAGCCCTGTGGCAAAATGGTCATTTCCGCTTGGCTCCCTCAGTATTGCGGCGATAACCAGCCGCCAGGTATATGTGTCCGGATACTATGACAATATTTATATATACCAACAACGTTAGGACAGATCCTTGGTACCAGGTGAAGAAATCCGCGGTTCCTATATCATGAAGAGGAGGTTTCCATGCCTCGGTTGAGGAAATATCCGGCCATAGCTTGCAGCGCCTTCATTTTATTTATTGCGCTGACAATCCAGGCCCAGGTTCCCGGGACGCCGGTGCTTACCTCACCGACGAACGGTGCTACAGGCCGTTCGACAACGGCTCTTACCCTCAATTGGGCAACCGCCGCCGGGGCCTCTACGTATACGGTGCAGGTATCGCAATCTTCGGCCTTTTTAACCACGGTAATCAGTTCGTCGAACATTGGTTCCTCTTCCTTATCGGTTACCGGGCTTGCCATTAATACCACCTATTTCTGGCGGGTGGATGCCACCGGCGCAGGCGGGACCGGCTCATGGTCCGGCGCCTGGAGTTTCACGACGGTAAACGCCGTTCCTGCCAGCCCGACCCTGACGCTGCCGACTAACGGTGCAATTAATCAGCCGGTCGCTCTAAACCTGAGCTGGGGCGGATTAGCAAGTGCGTCGACCTATGGCGTGCAGGTTTCAACCGCATCGACCTTTTATTCCCTGTTTTCCACCCGATCGGGAATAACGGGAACTTCGGTAGCGGATACCTTTCTCAATGCAACTACCTACTATTGGGAGGCGAATGCCACCAACCCCATCGGGACGAGTATCTGGTCTGGTATCTGGAGCTTTACCACCGGACAGATGACCACCGCGCCCACCCTCGTATCGCCCACCAATGGAGCGGTTAATCAGGCGTTGTTGTTGACGCTCAGCTGGAATTCGGCCTCAACCGCAACGTCCTATAGAGTTGAGGTTTCAGCGACATCCGCTTTTTCTTCGACCATCAGCAATCAGGCCGGAATTACCGGTAAGGCCCTTGCTGTTTCCGGCCTGGCAAACAACATGAATTATTACTGGAGAGTAAATGCTGACGGGCCCTATGGAACAAGCAATTGGTCATCTGTTTATAGCTTTGCAACCCCTCTTGCAGCTCCCGGAGCGCCGACGCTTTCCTCTCCGGCGAACGGTTCCTCATATTACAACGGTTCGCTTACCGTTTCCCTTATCTGGGGAGCGGCATCCGGAGCAACTACCTATACGGTTCAGGTTTCAGAGGGGTCGACCTTTGCAAATACCGTATTTAATCAGAGCGGAACGGCGACCTCAGCTGCCTACAATTACGGTGCCGGCAAAACGGGCGATCGTTACTGGCGTGTAAACGCGGCTAATTCGAGCGGAACGGGCATTTGGTCTACTGTCTGGTATTTCTATATCCAACCGGTGGTAACGGTTGTTCTTCCGGAGAGAGAGAATGCCGGGTCATTGTGCATCGCCGGCTTTGCCCATGGCGTGTTAGCATACAATCTGAAAGAACAATCGCTGGTAGAGGTTTCGCTTTTCGATATACTCGGAAGGAAGATATTTAATTTCAATCGAATGGAATCTTCCGGGAGTTATGCGATATCCCTTAAAAATTATAATTTTCCGGCAGGAGTTTATCTGCTGCAGATCAAGGCCGGGGCGATTGAGAGCAGGATGAAGATTGTGTTGCCGGGAGAGTGATAGTAAGCTTGGTTGCTGCATTTGGTGGGGGAACCGCCTCCGGCGGTTCCCCCTGGCCAAAGCCTCCGCGCCCGCAAAGCCGGGCTGCNNGGCACACCCCTTCCTGCGGAAGTACGAGGCTATGCCTGCCTCGCTATGCTCAGCAGGCGCTCTCGTACTCCCGCAACGCTCACATTAGGTAAAAAAAACATAAAGGATAATGTCGCTCTGTAGGGGTTCAAGTCTGTAGGGGTTCAACATGTTGAACCCCTACAGATAAATCCATGGTACATTCGTTTTGAATCTTTTGACTTTGCTTTTGAATCTATAATTGTAATCCGACTCAGCCATCCAAAAGAATTTGAATTTGCATTTGGATTCCGGCTCGGTCATCCATAGTAATTTGAATTTCCAAAGAAACTCCTGAGCGGTAACATAATAGCAATAAAAAAAGGGGAAGCGCCATCCCGACGCCTCCCCCCTCATGCACTGCCCCGGTTACGATTTAATCAGCGTCAGCACATTCTGCGGCGCCGAATTGGCTTGCGCCAGCATTGCCGTCGCAGATTGTACCAAAATCTGGGTCTTTGTATATTCCGTCGTTTCCGAGGCGAAGTCGACATCCTGGATCTGCGACTGGGCCGAGGTCTGGTTGGTATTCTCGGTCTGCAGGTTGTTTACGGCATCTTCGAGCCGGTTAACGTATGCTCCAAGGTTGGCTTGCATCAGGTTCACGCTGTTGATCGCCGCATCGAGCGAGTTCATTGCCTGGATCGCATCGGTTTGCGAGGTGAGGGTCGATGCACCAAGGTTGGATGGGGCGGAGGCTGCGCCTGCGCCGAGGAAGTTGGTCGTCATGGTATCTATGGTGATGGTGATACTGTCCACGCCATAGCTGCTATTGGCGTCTACCCAGATCGACGATCCCTGGCTCCCGTTCATGCCGCCGATGCCAAGCCGATCGGAGGAAGACGAGCCCGTGGAGGAGATAAGCTGCATGCCGTTGAAGTTGGTGACGTTAGCGATCCGGTTTATTTCCGAGGTCAGTTGCTGATACTCCTGGTTGGTATACTGCCGGTCGCTCGAGCTCATGGTATCGTTGGCCGATTGTACCGCCAGCTCCCGCATGCGCTGCAGGATATCGGTAATCTGGTTCGCCGCACCTTCCGCTATGGTGAGCGCGGATACTCCATCCTGTGCGTTCTGGAGCGACTGGGAAGTACCGTTGACCTGCGTCTGCAGGTTTTGCGATATCGCGTATCCGGCTGCATCATCGGATGCATTATTGATACGCAGACCGGTGGAGAGCTCCTGGAGCGATTTGCTCTCGGCATTGTTCGCATCGTTAAGGGCGCCCTGCGCATTCATGGCGGCTGTGTTGCTGAGAATTACCATAAAAAACCTCCTTGTTTGGTGAAATGATGCTCAACCGGTGACACATCATTTGTGGTGACTGTGTGGTGTCCTTACCACGCTTTTGGTGATACGGGGACTGCTCCGACTCTATCTGCTGCGGAATTTTATGCCGGCCTCCTTTGAGAAGTAGTGCATGAAGTATCTCCTATTCAGATTTATCGGCATCCCCTGTATGCCACTTTAACTTTTTTATTGTGTTTTCCTTTTCCCGGCATCAGATTTTCATTCCACCTTTCCGAAAGAGGCGGTATGCGAGGCCGGTATCGGATGCTCTTCCAGCGCAACTTCGCTCCGAATTTGTGGGCAGGGTGTGGGTAGGGTGCAGAGGCGTTCAGCCTGTGCCGATCGCTCGCGTTGTTCAGGTAAATTCAGGAACTTATGTAATCAGGCAGATACATGGCTGAGGCCGAAAAAAGCAGGGGAAACAAGAGCATTGCCATCTGGACCCTCCTCCCTCCAGTAAAAGAAGGGCGTTGCGGGAGGGGGTGTGTCNNCGCGGCTTTGCGCGGCTCCGACCAGCGGGAACCCGCGTAGCGAGGTTCTCCCACCACAGGCATGGCTAATGTCGACTTCTGTTACCAGAAGCCGCACGGCTCTTTATCACCTGAGATTTATTGAATGAATAGTCTGGGTGGAAACTAAAACAAAGGGCTGAGCTTTGGGTTGGAGCTGTTGCAGTACCTTGTATTGATGGAAGTAATAATGCCCGCAATGGCATCGTCCGTTTCAGTAAGAACCCTGATGGTCTTCCTTTGCACCGTGACTACGGAAACATGCCCGAGTGACCTGATCCATTGGAGATCATCATCTGAAAGACGGTTTTTTTCAACGAGTTTGAACGTTCTGGTCTGTAAGGCGCCGGTATAATTCATCGCGGCCTCCAAAAATAGTAAAGGATCGTACCCTGCAAATGCACCAGTAAAGATACATCATCGCCGCATCAGAGGCCCGTTTTTATTGCGAGGCACTCATGAAGCGCCCAGTCGGCGGCATAGCTCGTCACCGATCGGACCACGATCTGGTACCCGGCAAGCGAAAAGGTTTCGCTCCCCTTGAGGAGGGCGGCAAGCGTGGGTTGCGACTCGCCGATGCGCAGGAAATCAGCATTGTGGGTGAGGATGATGGGTTTCTGCGCAGCCGAGAGCACCACGGAAAAGGGGACAATGAGAAAGGGCGTTTTTGCCTGGACCGCTTCGGCTGCCGCTACGGCGGCTTCACGCTCCTGCAATTTGATCATGCGCGCCTTGGGCTCCGGAGCGGCGGCATCGATCGCCAGGCTTACCCAGTCGAGGAGCTGGTTGCGCACCTCATGAATATCCTGTGCCTTGATAATGGTGGAAATGTCACCGGTCTTGTCTACCGCCTGGGCAAGGCTCGATATTTCCTTCAGGTAATAATTCTTTTCCGAATCCGGTATATAATACATGACCACGAGATGGACCTTCTGGCCGTCCGGGGCTGCGTAATCGATCCCCTGCGGCGACCAGCCGATGGCGCACAGCAGGTCGCCCTCGCCTTCCCGGCGGGCATGGGGGCAGGCAATGCCCTTGCCGATCCCGGTGTTGCCGGAGAGCTCCCGCTTCTGTACCTCCTGTACGATATCGTTGCGCTGGGCGATTCCGGGGATCGCCTCGATCAAAAGCGCCAGGTATTCGAGCGCCTTGTTTTTATCGGTATCCGGCAGCTCGACGAGACGACCCTCATCGAGGGCGGTGAGAAGACTTTTCATGGTCAGACTCCAAAGCGACGGTTAAACCAGGTTTTTACAAAATGAGTCAACATGAAATATACGCTGCAGAACCCGGCCATCCAGGCCCAGAATATCGGCGGCAACGGCGCGAGCCCAATGGCGTGAGCAAAGGGCGAGTAGGGAAGCGCGATTGCCACTCCCATGACCGTGAGCGTGGTGAGCATGAGACCGGTGCTTGGCCTGCTCTGCAGGAACGGGATTTTATTGGTCCGGAGGACCCAGACGATCATGGTCTGGGTGAGGAGCGATTCGACAAACCAGGCCGAATGAAAGAGGCTCTCGAAATGGACCTTCTGAACCGCCGTGGTGGCGGCAGCTGAAAAGAGACGGCACTTGAAGACATAGAGCATGAGGAAGAAGGTGGCGTAGTCGAAAATTGAACTTATGGGTCCGATAAACATCATAAACCGCCGTACGAAGCTGATGTCCCAGTTGAGCGGTTTGGCGACACTCTCCAGGTCGACCCGGTCGGTCGGGATACTGGTCTGGGAGATATCGTAGAGCAGATTGTTGAGCAGTATCTGGATGGGCGCCATAGGGAGAAAGGGAAGAATGTAGCTGCCGCCGAGAACGCTGAACATATTCCCGAAATTCGAACTGGCACCCATTTTAATGTACTTGACGATATTGGCGAATACACGCCGTCCCTCGATGATCCCATCCTGCAGAACCAGCAGGCTGCGTTCGAGCAGGATGATATCCGCCGACTCCTTGGCGATATCGACCGCGGTATCGACCGAAATGCCGACATCGGCTGCCTTGAGAGCCGGGGCATCGTTGATGCCGTCGCCGAGAAAGCCCACGGTGTTTCCCTGATGCCGGAGCATTTCAATGATCGACTCTTTCTGGAGCGGGGAGAGGCGGGCAAAAACATTTGCCTCCTTTACCGCTTGCGAGAACTGCTCCTCGGTCATGGCCGAGATCTCACGACCGAGCACGATTCGTGTCGGTTCGAAGCCGACATTCTTGCAGACGCACCTCGTCACCAGTTCATTATCGCCGGTCAGCACCTTGACGGTTACGCCGGCTTCACTGAGCGCGGTGATCGCCCTGGCCGATGACTCCTTCGGCGGATCGAAAAATGCCAGATAGCCGAGGAAAATGAGATTCGACTCATCGGCCGCGACGAAGGTCTCCTTTTTATCCGGGAACTCCCGATAGGCAACCGCCAGCACCCGGTACCCTTCGGTGCTCAGCCGTTCGTACTCTTCGAGGATGTCGTTGCGGACCACGTCGAACAGGGGAAAAATATCGTCGTCGATCTGGTAGCGGTCGGCCACCCGGTTGATGTCCTCCACCGCGCCCTTGCAGATGAGCACGCGGGTGTCCTCATAATCGATGATGACCGACATGCGTTTCCGCTCGAAATCGAACGGCAGCTCGTCCACCTTGCGGCACGAGAGTTCGACATCGAGGTTCGTGTGGCTCAGTATGGCGCGATCGAGGAGGTTGCGCAGGCCGGTCTGGTAATAGCTGTTCATGTAAGCATAGCGGAGCACGTCTTCGCTTGGCCGGTTGGAAACATCGACAAACCGTTCGAGGATGATTTTGTCCTGCGTCAGGGTGCCGGTTTTGTCGGTGCACAGGATGTTCATGGCGCCGATATTCTGGATCGCCTTGAGCTGCTTGACAATTACCTTCTTCTTCGACATGGCGATGGCGCCCTTCGAAAGGCAGACGGTAATGATCATCGGCAGCATTTCCGGAGTGAGCCCGACCGCCACGGCGAGGCCGAACAGGAGCGCGTCCATCCAGTTGTGCTTGCTGATGCCGACAATGAAGAATACGGTCATGACCATGACCACCATGAACCGCACCATGAGCCAGACAAAGGAACTGACGCCCTTATCAAAATTGGTCGGTACCTTTGCCTTGGTTGCATTGCGCGATATAGCGCCCAGGAAGGTACGGCTGCCGCTTAAGATGACGATGCCGCGCGCAGCGCCGCTTACCACGGTACTTCCCTGAAAACAGGCATTGGGCAGTTCAAGCGGCTCGCTGACGGATACGGCCGCCGCTGCGGGAAATTTTTCAGCCGGCATGGATTCGCCGGTCATGGACGATTGATTGACAAAGAAATCCTTGGCCGAGAGCACCCTGAGATCGGCGGGAATGATCGAGCCTGCGGCGAGGACCACGATATCGCCGGGAACCACGTCGCCGATGTCGATTTCCAGCTCGCGGTTGTCGCGCATGACAACGGCTGTGGTCTGGACCATCTTTTTAAGCTCTTCGGCGGCCTTGATGGAGCGCCTCTCCTGGTAGGACGACAGGACAAAGCTCAGGACTACCATGACGGCGACGATCGTGGCGGATGGGATATCCCCCATGATCGCCGAAACGGCGCAGATAATGAGCAGCTGGATAACGAGGGGGTTTTTAGTGCGGGCCAGGAGGTCGGCTGCAAGAGAGACCTTTCGCGTGGCTGCAGGTAGGTTTCTCCCGTATGTTTCAAGACGCGCCGCGGCTTCAGCCTCAGAGAGTCCGCCGGCACCGCTGTTCTGCATTGCAAGAGCCTGGTTTTCCGGACAGGCACACGATGCTATAAACTTTTTCTGGTCCTCCAGCATTTCCGGAGTGACGGTGGCCTTGTCCTTCGAGGCGAACAGGGGGCGCTTCGGCATGGGCATGGATGATCCCTTTCAGCTAGAATTAAAAATGTCCTCAAAGGGGGAGAAGATTATTATACCATAGATATTGCACCATCCACGGCTCGAAAATTCGTTCCGCCATCCCGGATATTGCGATGTGCCGTATGGGGTTTCCGGCTCCCCGGTTTACCGCGGCGCCTGCAAAAAATACAATGTTCGAATTATGGAATTTAGAGGAAATTTTAATAAAATAATGAGAAGAAATAGAAGAAATAGAAGAAATTAAAGAAGAAATAGTAATAGAACCTTTAAGGGGGGAACCATTGAAAAATGGTTCCCCCTGGGCTGAAGCCGCGAAAAGCACGCGTCTTCAGCCACACCCCTTCCAGCGGAAGAACGAGGCGATGCCTGCCTCGCTATGCTCAGCAGGCGCTCTCGTTCCTCCGCAACGCCTCCATTAGGCAGAAAGGACATAAAAGATTTTGTAGGGGCGACCTGCGGTCGCCCTTGTGTTTTGACTCAGAAAAAGAACCCAAATTTTTTTTGCATTATTACTACTCAGATAGGTAGATAGAATTATTGCCGAATTTGCCTGTGGATCCCCCGCCTTCGGCGCCCCCTTACTAAGGGGGATAAATGGAGGATTTTGCAAGAAGTTTTGTGCCGTTTATGTTTTTTCTACCAAATGGGAGCGTTGCAGGGGTGCGAGAGCGCCTGCGGATCGTAAGCGAGGCAGGCATCGCCGCATGGTTTGGACTTTCTTGCTTTTATAACACCTCTCCGGGCGGAGAGGTCCGGCCGCTTTGGGCCNNGGGCCGGGGTGAGGTAAGGGGTGAGTCGGAGACGCGGCTTTGCGCGGTTCCCCCACCAAAAGCACCACCACTTAATCTAATCTTCGTTCCACGCTCATCGCATGATGCACAAATCCCTCAGCCCTTGCAAAGGTCGAAACGTACGGCGCGGCCTTTTTCAATCCTTTTTCCGAAACCATTGCCACGGACATCCGCTTCAGGAAGCTTTCCACCCCAAGGGGTGAAGAAAATCGTGCAGCGCCGCCGGTCGGCAGCACATGGTTCGTGCCGATGAAGTAATCCCCGAGGGCAACCGGTGAAAAGGCACCAAGGAATACCGCCGCGGCATTTTTAACGAGCCTCAGGTCATTCTCAGCTGTTTTGGTCAGGATTTCGAGGTGCTCCGGAGCGAGAATGTTCACCATGTCGAAGGCCGCCTTGCGGTTCAACGTCCAAAAAATGGATATGGCGTGGGCCGGCAGCTTCCGGAAGGTTTCGGCGAGGGGAGACGCATCTATAGCGGCAACGGTAGCATCGGCTATGTTTTGGGCGACCTGCCTGCCGGTTGCAATACACACCGCAAGTTCGTCACCGCTTCCGTGTTCGGCCTGCGCGAGGAGATCGAGAGCCACCCAGGATGGATCCGCCGAGCCGTCGGCAACGATAACCACTTCGCTCGGGCCTGCAATCGAGTCGATATCCACGGTTCCATAGACGAGCCGCTTTGCCGCCTGCACCCAGGCGTTCCCCGGCCCGACGATCTTGTCGACCGGTCGGATCGCCTGGGTGCCATAGGAGAGCGCGGCAATGGCCTGTGCCCCGCCGATCCGGTAGACTTCGTCGATCCCGCAAAGTTTCAGGGCGAAAGCGATGCCCGGATCGAGCCTCGCCCTCGGCGGGGTGACAGCCACGATCTCCGCAACCCCGGCGATCTGCGCGGGGATGACGTTCATGAGGACGCTCGACGGATACACCGCATGGCCACCCGGAATATAGACCGCAATTCTGCCGAGGGGCCGTACGATCTGGCGCAGATTTCCCTCCGGCGTCGACAGGGAAAATTCGCATCCGTGCTGCTCGCGGTGATAGGTTCGGATCCTCTTCGCCGCTTCGCGGATAGCGCTCTGCAAAGGAGCCGCGGCTTTTGCCGCCTGCTTTTCGATTTCGGCCCGGCTGATCCGCATGGTTTTTGCGGTCAGGGAGACGCCGTCGAACTCCTTTGTATAGGCGAACAGGGCGGCGTCGCCCTTGTCCCGGATCCGGGCAATGACCCCGGCGACCTTTGCCGAAACGGATTCATCGTTTCGCTTTCTGAGGGAGAGGAGCTTAGTAAGAAAGTTTTTTCCTGCCGGAGAGGCATAGTCGATTATGGGAATAATTCTTTGAGGGGACATTATTGCTCCGGGTTATAAAAGGGCTGTTTATCATGCTTTATTGCTACTACTCAGGTGGGGGAACCGCCTGAAGGCGGTTCCCCCTGGCCAAAGCCNNCGGACCTCTCCGCCAGGAGAGGTATAATAAAAGCTGAAAAATCCAAACTATGCAGCAACGCCCCATAAGGTAGAAAACACATTAAAAAGCTATCAAAAAATTCCTGAAAATATCTTCTCTGTTTTTTCTACCCTATGTGAGCGTTGCGGGAGTGGGCGAGCGTTTGCCAAAGGCAAACATCGCCGCCCACTTCCGCAGGAAAGGGTGTGCCTGAAGACGCGCTTTGGCGGCTTCAGGCCAGGGGAAACCCGCATGGTGAGGTTTCCCCCTCATAGGCATTTGATTTAGGCTCCGTTTCCCCACATAGTAGTAACTTTTTATTCATCCTGTAATTCTCACACCGTCGTCGGAATATCCAGAAAAACACTTTCTATGCCGAACTCCTGTTCAAGGACCTCGCCGAGCGCCTTGACGCCGAGCGTTTCGGAGTGGTAGTGCCCGCCGTAAATCACATTCAGCCCGGCCTCCTGCGCCAGATGGTAATGGGTGTGTTTCGGCTCGCCGGTGATGAAACAATCGACCCCCTTTTCAATCGCCTCCCCGATGATCTCAGAGGCGCTGCCCGAAACGACGGCAATCCTCCTGCAGAGCTTCTTTCCGAAGGGGAGCGAGAGCGGCGTAACGTCGATTGCTTCGGCAAGGGCGTGGCTGAGGGCTTCGACGCTTCTTTCCGGCGTCACCATTCCTTCGATCCCGATGGCGATACCATGATACGTCCCGAAAGGAAGGGGGTTTTCCATGCCGATGGCTTTGGCGAGCCGGGCGTTATTGCCGTGTTCGGGGTGCAGGTCGAGCGGCAGGTGGGCGGCATAGAGATTCAGGGAATTTTCAATGAGAAATTTGACCTGGCGATACACGGCGCCGGTAAGGTAGGGGAGCCCGCCCCAGATCAGGCCGTGGTGCACTATGAGCATCTGACAATCATGGGCAGCGGCCGCCTTATAGGAGGCGAGGCAGGCGTCCACGGCAAGCCCGACGCGGTGGACTTTTTCGGTCCCTTCCACCTGTAGCCCGTTGCGGGAGACGTCCTCAATGGAATCGATGGCAAGCAGCGTATTGAGGTAGCGGACGATATCCATGCGGGGAGCGCCGACGGTAATCGTTTTCGTATCTGACGTGTTTCGCCTCATGGTGCATCCTTTCTGTTTGACTCAGGTGGGGGAATCGCCGTAGGCGGTTCCCCCTGGCCAAAGCCTCCGCGCCCGCAAAGCCGGGCTGCGGGGTCTTTGGCACACCCCTGACCTCACCCCGGCCCAAGGCGACCGGACCTCTCCGCCCGGAGAGGTATAATAAAAGCTAAAAAATCCAAACCACGCAACAACGCCCCAATAGGTAGAAAGAACATTATAAAAAATCGGGATCCAGGTGATTCCTTGCAGGGGTTCAACATGTTGAACCCCTGCCAAGGCCGCCTTACCCCTCGGTTCCCTCTCCACAAGCGGAGAGGGGCATTTTCTGCTTAACATTTGCTGCTGAAATCAACTTTTTCATTACGACATTGCTGGTTTTAAATTCTTTTCGCAGAGGCTTGTGGGTCCCCGCCGCAGGGTGCCGCTTATGAAGCACTCCCACCTCGTGCGGGTGACCCGGCTCAGCCATCCAAAAGAATTTGAATTTTTTTAAGGGGACCTCTAAAAATACCGTTCATGGTTCGACAGGCTCACCACGAACGGTCTTTTTCTTCAATTTTAAGGGATTACCGTTCGTCCTGAGCTTGTCGAAGGACGAATAAAGCAATTTTTAGAGGCCCCTTCAGCTACTTCACCCTTCATCCTTTTGCAATAACCATGCCTCGATAAACTTGTCAATATCCCCGTCCAGCACCGCTCCGGTATTCGAGGTTTCCACTTCGGTGCGGTGATCCTTGACAAGATTGTAGGGGTGGAGCACATAGGAACGGATCTGGCTTCCCCATTCGATTTTCTTCTTTTCCATGAGTTTCGACTCCCGTTCCTTTTCATCGATTTCCTTATAGTGCTGCCGGACGCGCGCCTTCAGGAGTCGCATGGCCACGGACCGGTTCTTCATCTGCGACCGCTCGTTCTGGCACGATACCACGATATTGGTCGGAAGGTGGGTCATGCGCACCGCGCTGTCGGTCTTGTTGATATGCTGACCGCCCGCGCCGCTGGCCCGGTAGGTATCGATGCGGATATCCTTGTCTTCAAGGACAAAATCGTCGATCTCTTCGACGAGCGGGTAGGAGTATACCGAGGCGAAGGAGGTATGCCGGCGCGCGTTGGCGTCGTAGGGGGAGATGCGGACCAGGCGGTGCACCCCGGTTTCGGCCTTGAGGTAGCCATAGGCATACTCGCCGCGGACTTCTATGGTCGCGCTCTTGATCCCCGCACCTTCGCCGGGCTGGTAATCGAGCATTTCAAAGGCAAAACCCCGCCGTTCCATCCAGCGGGTATACATGCGCAGCAGCATGTCCGCCCAGTCGCAGGATTCAGTGCCGCCGGCACCGCTGTGAATCGAAAGAACGGCCTCAGAGGCATCGTCTTCGCCGCTCATCTTCCGGGCGAATTCTATGCGGATCACTTCGCGTTCAAGCGTATCGAGCTGCGGCGCCAGCTCGGCAAGCAGTGCGGCATCGTTTTCCTCGACCGACATCTTCCAGAGTTGCTGCAGATCCCCGCATTCGGCGAGCGCCTTCTTCCAAGGTTCGAGGACCCGTTTCGCGCCCTTCATCTCGCGAAGTGTGACTTTCGCGGCATTCGTGTCGGCCCAGAAGTTCTCCTCCGCGGAGATGGCTTCGAGATCGGCTACCTTTTTTTCCAGCGAGTCGACGTCAAAGATACCCCCGGAGGTTATCAAGCCTTGTCATAAGGTCATTCAGGCGCGCCGTGTCCGGGGAATCCGCCATAGGTCGTCAACTCCTTTTCAAATGGTAGTGAAGAACGGGATGGTCCGTCCCCGCCGTCTCTTGAGGCAGGGAAGCCGTTGCTATAAAATACGTTAAGCCCTCTTTTACGCGAGACCGGATTGCCGTAAGTCTACGGGACCAGAGCGCCCGGGCGGCGGCCGGCTTTGCCGGGGCGGAGGTCGGCTCCCCCATGAGTTGTGGTCCTTCCGGGAGCCGATCGCAACAGGTAGTGGGGTCACCATAAAAAAATATGTTGACTTTCATGGGGAATGACCTATTTTTTAATCCACCGGGAGAGAGAAGATACTCACGACGCACTGCGTTACCCACACTCCTCCTCCTACTGCCGCTCATCCACGTTTACCAAAATATCCGATTTCAAAAGGGGTTGTTATCATGGCTGCCGATATGACCGTTGAGGTTGCATCAAACTTTGTCGAGGAAACCCGGGAACCGCTGCTCAGGGAGCGGCTCACCAGGAAAAAAGTCACTCTGAGTGAAAATGCCCTGACCGTGCTGCAGAAGCGGTACCTGAGGAAGGACGATGAGGGCATTGTCTGCGAAGCACCGGAGGACCTGTTCTTCCGTGTTGCCGAAAATATCGCGGGAGCCGAAAGGCTCTTCAATGCAGGCACCAATGTCGAAGGATGGACCGAGAAATTCTACAATACCATGGTGGATCTCGATTTCCTCCCCAATTCGCCGACGCTCATGAATGCCGGTCGGGAGCTGCAGCAGCTTTCCGCCTGTTTCGTTCTGCCGGTCGGGGATTCGATGGACGAAATTTTCACCTCGGTGAAAAATACCGCGCTTATTCATAAAAGCGGTGGCGGTACCGGTTTTTCCTTCTCGCACATCCGGCCGAAAAACGACCGCGTCCGTTCGACCATGGGCATCTCGTCCGGCCCGCTGTCTTTCATGCGCGTGTTCGATATCGCCACCGAAACCGTGAAGCAGGGGGGGACAAGGCGGGGTGCCAATATGGGCATTCTCAACTGTTCCCACCCCGAGATCATGGAATTCATCGAGATGAAGGAGAAGGACGGGGTCATGTCCAACTTCAACATTTCGGTCGCCATTACCGACGAGTTCATGGAAGCGCTGAAAAACGACGAGGAATACCCGCTGCGGAACCCGCGCTCCGACGAAGTTGTCGGCAAGCTCAAGGCATCCAAGGTTTTCAAGCGGATCGTCGAGCTTGCCTGGAAAAACGGCGAGCCGGGCATCGTCTACATCGATAAAATCAACGCGGACAATCCGACCCCGCATGTCGGCAAGATCGAAAGCACGAACCCGTGCGGAGAGCAGCCGCTCCTGCCGTACGAATCGTGCAACCTCGGGTCCATCAACCTCGCGCACATGATCTCGGACAACAACGGCAAGAAGGAGATCAACTACTTCAAGCTTGGCAATACCGTGCGTACCGCGGTCAGGTTTCTCGATAACGTCATCGAGGTCAACAAGTATCCGCTGCCGGAAATCGAGAAAATGACCAAGGGTAACCGGAAGATCGGGCTCGGGGTCATGGGATTCGCGGACCTCCTGGTCGAATTCGGAGTTCCGTACAACTCTCCCCAGGCAACGGCCATCGCCGAAGAGGTCATGAAATTCATCCGGGAAGAGGGGAGGAAGGCGAGCGCTTTCCTGGCCCGCGAACGCGGCGTCTTTCCCACGTTCGAAGGGTCGATCTACGACAAGGGCGGCGACTCCGTCATCCGGAATGCCACCGTCACCACCATCGCGCCGACCGGTACGATTTCGATGATTGCGGGGTGTTCGAGCGGCATCGAGCCGCTGTTCGCCATTGTCTACGAGAAGAACGTGCTTGACGGCAAGCGCCTGCTCGAAGTGCATCCCGCATTCCAGCGGATTGCCCAGGAGGAAGGGTTCTATTCCGACGAGCTCATGAAGATGGTAGCCGAATCCGGCAGCCTCCACAAGATCTACGGGATTCCGCGGCGCATCCGCGATGTTTTCGTGACCGCGCACGATATCGATCCCCGGGCGCATATCGCCATCCAGGCCGCCTTCCAGAAGTTCACCGACAATGCGGTGTCCAAAACCGTGAACTTCCGGCACGACGCCACGGTCGCGGATGTCGAGGAGGCATTCCTCTTCGCCTTCGACTGCAGCTGCAAAGGCGTCACGGTCTACCGCGACGGCTCCCGCCAGAACCAGGTGATGACCGCCGGGAACGCCGGCAGCCGGACCGAAGCAGCGCCCGGCGGGCTCCCCGGCACGATCCACCCGCGCGCCCGTCCGGCGGTGACGCATGGCCGCACCTATAAAACCAAGACCGGCTGCGGAACCCTGTATGTCAATATCAATTCCGACTCGTACGGCTTCTGCGAGGTATTTACGCAGATGGGCAAGTCGGGCGGCTGCGCAGCCTCGAACGCCGAAGCGGTGGCACGGCTGGTCTCCCTCGCCCTGCGCGCCGGCGTCGACCCGAATGCTATCGTCGAGCAGCTCCGCGGCATCCGCTGCCCGAGCCCGATCTGGCACGATGGCGAAATGATCCTCTCCTGCGCCGATGCGATAGGCCGGGTGCTCGAAAAGGCGTTCTCCGATGTCCAGGGCGCAGAATCGCGTCCGCAGATCACGTTTTCCGGGCTCGATATGGGCTACTGCCCGCAGTGCCCGGAGTGCGGCGGGATTATGGAGAGCGAGGGAGGGTGCTCGGTGTGCAAGTCGTGCGGGTATTCTAAGTGTGGGTGAGCTTAGAGCAAATAAAAGGCCCTTTGGTGGGGGAACCAGGCTTAATGCAAAGGCTCCTGGTGGGGGAACCATTAAAAAATGGTTCCCCCTGGCCAAAGCCTCCGCGCCCGCAAAGCCGGGCTGCGGGGTCTTTGGCACACCCCTTCCTGCGGAAGTGGGCGGCGATGTCTGCCTCTGGCAGACGCTCGCCCACTCCCGCAACGCTCACATTAGGTAGAAAGAACATGAAAGATTTTGTAAATTCGTAGGGGCGACCCGCGGTCGCCCTCTATTTAATTTTCACCGTGTGGCCTGGATCTATGATCCAGGAAAATGAATAGGGCAAATTAAGATGGAGAAGCCTAAAACGCCGATCACGGTTATCATCGTGGCGGCGTTTTTGTTTTTTGCGGGGACTCGGCACTTCCGCAACGCCATCTCTATGGTAGGGGCGGGATTGAAACCCGCCCCTATAAAAAAAACCTGCATTTTACGCTTCAGTATAGAATTGACCATTCAATATAAAACCCTTGCCTTAATGCTTGAGACTTATTGAGAGCGTGTTATATTATTCAAAGATCAAAGCCAAAGAAGAAATGCAGCTTTTTTAAAAAGGTCCCATTATGTCCACCATTGAGAATACAAATTATTTGTAGGCTAAATGTAAAAAGGAGAGAATTATGGCTGATTTATCAGTAAATAGCCTTACAATCGAAGAACTCCTAAAGAAACTTAGGGGACGAGAATGGCTTATTCCTCAATTTCAGCGGGAATTTGTATGGTCTGTGGTAGATGTGATTGAACTGGTTCACTCAATACTTTGCGCACGCCCTATTGGCATGGCTACTATTTGGGAGCAGGCCGATAGCACGGCACTAGAACTTGATGCTTTGTCCCTCCCAGATCGAGGGGTTCCTGGAAATGAGGAATTGCGCCAAAGATTTTGTGATTCAAATGAAAATCCTCGAAAAGTTTTTGCCGTTTTAGATGGTTTACAACGATGCTCAGCAGTAGCCCAAGCCTTTGGGGGCTTTCGCACAACTCATGGTGATTATCGAACATCAGGCAGATATTTTCTAAATGTTGCTGCATCTGATCCTCTTGAGCAAATTATCTTTTTGAAGGAAGCAGATGTTATTTCTAAACATTATAATAATGATGCCACTTGCATTTCTCAAGGCTACTTTCCTTTATCAAGCAATATATCAGGAGAGGCATTTCTCGGGCAATGGCTTCGTTATATTCAAGCTATCCGTGATCCCGCCTTTTATGCAAATGGACAATTTCCTGCATCCGAAGAACTTGAGCGACGAAATACAGTCCTCAAGAGAGCGTTCGAGGGAATTAGTAAAACAAAACTGGCTGTCTATATAGTTCCAGACAGCTATTCCTTGGCGGATATTTGTGAAATTTTTGAAAAACTTAATACAACAGGCACAAAGGTATCTACGGTTGACCTAATTCATTCATGGCTTTATGCTGAAACGAATGGTAATGCTGCTGGCCGAATTAAGCTTCGTGAATGGATTGACGATTTTGGCCAAAAGGAAGGGGCTAATGGATGGTCCGATTCAACTGATAGGCCAGAACTCATTGTTCAAATGTCTACTGCATGCTATTTGGCGCTTGAAGTAAAAGCACCTCCGCGGAAAATAGGACGAGCGCCAGTTCTATCAATAACTTCTGTTAAGGCTGGCGACCTTCTTGCTACGCCAACTATACATTGGCAACAAATTATTTCATCCAGTGATCAACTTGCCAGGTATCTTTATGAATTTCAATTAACAGTGGCGGGAGGCCTTTTCCCTTGGAAATGGTGCCCCTATCCTGTCATTTCCGCTATATATGTTGCGCTTAGATTTCATTCATCTTTTGATGCCTCCGATACGCATAGATGGGGGATTGATGAACTCAATTCATTATTTAGAGCTTTCTTTTGGCGCAATGCGCTAACTAATCGGTATGATCAAGGTTTTCTAACCCAAATTGGTATCGACATAAAGGAATTTAAGCGTTTCCTTAACTTAAGGTATAATTATCCAACTGGCGCATTATGGGCAGCGGCAATTGAACCAGAATTAAATCGATTAATCGCGCGCCCACTTCCCTCATCAGATGATTTACTTGGATATGTTACAGATGGACGCCCAGGCGGAGCCATGCAGAAGGCACTTTATCTTCCTATGCTCGCAACAGCTGATAAAGATTTGCTTAATGACACGATTAGTCTGCGTTATCCATCTCAAAATTCCGAAGCGCAGCTACATCATATTTATCCTAGGGATTGGTGTCGCAATAATGCGACAGGGATCCTCGCTAATCTTCTGAATTTACGTGTTGCTGGCCAAGATTGGGTAAATTCTGTAGCCAACCTGATGCCTTTAAGCCGTCAATCAAATAATGTTTGGAAGGCAAAAAATCCTGGTCTTGTGCTTGCAGAGCAGCAACTCGACTATGTCCATTTATCGGCTATATTGCAGAATATTTGGATTGATGAAACATGCTTTGCAGCTTTGCAGCGAGGAGCCGATGGCTTAGAGGAGTTCTGGAGGCACCGAGCTAATTTGATTGTTGAAGACCTTTTACGGCGTACAAGAATTACAATATAGCGATTGAATATCAATATGTCTATTCAGCAAATAATTTCAACAGCCTTGACAACAGGATGCGAGGTTACGTTAGAATCCTTAATTTATGATCTTAATATCAAAGGCATGGCACTTGACCAATTGGCTGTGGTTAGTAAGTTTATAGCAGAATGGCCATTGGATCTTATTCCTCCCCTTACTACTGGTGATTTTGCCACTCCAAGAATTTTGCGTCCTAAGAGGTACGATCAGCACACCGCTGAAACAATCTCGCTGGAAATCCGCCAAGGTGAATCTTCAGTTAGAGAGTATAAGTCATCCCTTCTTTATGATTACAAACGCGCAAAAGCAAATCCTCAAACTACAATTAAGTTGCTTAAGTCTGATGCTGTTTTGCATTCTTCGCTAAAGACAATAGCTGCTTTCTTGAATAGTGGAGGAGGTGCCTTATTTGTTGGAGTGTCAGATGAATTTATCCCTATTGGATTACGCGAGGATTGCAAGATTTTGGATTGTCCCGATTTTGATGCAGATATTTGGGAGCAATCAATTAGAAGCCATATTTCCGGAAAGTTTAAAGATGGGAAGCAAATTAATGATTACATTGATATTATTTTTAAGGAAGTCGAAGGACAACAAGTGGCGCGGGTTCAAGTTTCATCTAAAAAAAACTTTCTTTTTTGAAACATAATGATGCACTTCATCTATATAGACGACAGGGAAATTGTACAATAGAAGTATTAATAGATGAGGTCGAAGATTTCCTTGAAATGAGATGCGAACAAAGACGTTCTTAATTTCAAAAATGGTGCAAAAGTGGTTCGAAGTTAGGGGACAGATATCCTAGGTGTTCTTGCATATGAGAGCGTTGCGAGAGTGCGAAACGTTCGCCAAAGACGAAAATCGCTCGTACTTTCTCGGGAAAGGATATTTCGAAGTCGCGTTTTGCGGCTCTGGGCAAGGGAAACCGCTTTGCAGTGTCCTCACCCAAAGGCAAGGATATTGCATCAAGCACATTCGATAATAATTCCGTTTTATTCGGAAATGACTTATGACTCCAATGACAATATCCAATGCAAGAAAACAACTTTCCAACCTGATCGACCAGGTCCGCGATTCACACATTCCAATACACCTCTCCGGCCGCCGAGGTGGAGCGGTACTGATTTCAGCTGAGGATTGGTCTTCCATCAATGAAACGCTTTTTCTGCTATCGAAGCCGAAAATGCGTGAATCAATAAGGAAAGGCCTGAAAACGCCGATTTCCAAATGCGACCATGACATCAAATTTCAGAAATAGTATTGCCCTTTCAGTTTCTATCGTATTCCATCCCAAGGCAGTTTTAGTTGACTTTGCATTACCGCTCATAGAATGGTGTGCTTTCTGATCGCTTGCTTTCCTTCTTTTCCCATGTGTTTTCTACCTAATAGGAGCGTTGCGGGGGTGCGAGAGCGCCTGCTGAGCGTAAGCGAGGCAGGCATCGCCTCGCACCTCCGCAGGAA
>PLTF01000118.1:0-9196 GCA_003164335.1 Fibrobacterota bacterium | reverse complement strand
CTTCTTTCTTCATCCTTCATCCTTGTTTCTATGGTCCATCCGCCCCCCGACAAACTATTTTTCTCCCTCCCTTATAGAGATACCGATCATCAGACATCTTATTCCAGGAGGCGCCATGCGACATTTCTTCACTTCAGAAAGTGTAACCCAGGGACATCCGGNNACCAGATTTCCGATGCCATTCTCGATGCCATGCTGTCCCAGGATCCCAACTCCCGCGTAGCCTGCGAGACGCTCGTGACGACCGGACTCGTGGTGATTGCGGGCGAAGTAACGTCCAAAGCTATTGTGGACGTCCAGGGCGTCGCACGGGAGACTATTGCGAAAATAGGGTATAACGATCCTACCCTCGGCTTCGATGCCAGCTCCTGCGGCATTCTCGTTTCGGTCCACCAGCAATCGGCCGATATTTCGCAGGGCGTCACCGAAGGCGAAGGGCTCCACAAGGAGCAGGGCGCCGNNATGTTCGGCTATGCCTGCAACGAAACCGAAACGTACATGCCCCTGCCCATCTATTACGCGCATAAGCTTGTGGAAGCGCTGACCGAAGCCCGCGAATCGGGCGCCATTCCCTACCTTCGTCCGGACGGCAAGACCCAGGTAACGGTCGAATACGATGATCTCAAGGCTATCCGGGTCGATACCGTGGTGCTTTCCACGCAGCATTCGGCGGATGTCGGCTATGAGAAGATCAAGAAAGACATGATCGACAAGATCATCAAAAAGGTGATTCCGGCCAGTATGCTCGACACCAAAACAACGTATCATGTCAATCCTACCGGCCGCTTCGTTGTCGGCGGGCCTCATGGCGACTCGGGAGTCACCGGCCGCAAGATCGTGGTCGATACCTATGGCGGCTATGCCCCGCACGGCGGCGGCGCGTTCTCAGGCAAGGATCCCTCCAAGGTCGACCGCAGCGCAACCTATGCGGCGCGCTGGGTGGCGAAGAACATCGTTGCCGCGGGATTGGCAACCCACTGCACTGTGCAGCTTTCCTATGCCATCGGTGTTGCAAAGCCGCTGTCGATCCACGTCGACACCTGCGGAACGAGCAAGCTTTCGGAGGACAAGATCTGCGCTATTATCGATAAAGTATTCGATCTTCGCCCGGCAGCCATCATCAGCAAGCTCAAGCTCAAGCGGCCGATCTACCGGGAAACCGCGCGTAACGGCCACTTCGGACGGGAACTCCCGAATTTTACCTGGGAAAAGCTCGACATGGTCAAGGCGATAAAGAAAGAGGCCGGACTGAAGTAGCTGCCGGATTTCGCAAAATTAAGTGTTCTTTATACCCATTCCGGGTGCGGGGTGGGTATTTTTATTGATTAAGCCGGTACTCCGCAAAGAGGATCGTTCATGGCAAAAATTCTGAAGAAGGAAGTTCTTGCAGACCGGATCTTTCGGTACCGGCTCGATGCGCCGCGCATTGCCAGAAAGCGGCGGCCCGGTCAGTTTATCATCCTTCGCCCGGTGCAGAACAGCGAGCGGATTCCGCTGACCATTGCCAATGCCGATGCCGGGGCAGGGTGGATCGACATCATCTTCCAGGTGGTCGGACGGACGACGGTTCTTCTCTCGATGCTCGGCGAAGGGGATAATATTCTCGACCTCGTCGGGCCGCTCGGGCAGCCAACGCACATCGAGAAGTTCGGTCGCTGCCTGTGCATCGGCGGGGGCGTCGGCATTGCGCCGCTCTACCCGATAGCCCGGGGGTTGAGCGATGCGGGGAACATGGTTACCACCATCATCGGTGCGCGCACAGAGAGACTCCTCATCCTGCAGAGCGACTTTAAAGCGATTTCGGAAGATCTGCATATAACGACCGACGACGGCTCGTCCGGGAATAAAGGGTTCGTTTCGAACGTATTTCAGGAGCTTCATGACCGCGGGGAAAAATTCGACGTTGCCTTTGTTATCGGCCCGGTCATGATGATGAAGGTGACCTCCCAGCTCACCCTTGCGGCAGGCATCAGGACGTACGTCTCCCTGAACCCCATCATGGTCGACGGCACCGGCATGTGCGGAGGCTGTCGCGTTACGGTGAGCGGAAAGACCCGGTTCGCCTGCGTTGAGGGTCCGGAGTTCGATGCCGCCGGGATCGATTGGAATGAAATGGCTAAGCGGCTGACCAGCTATCGGGGGTTTGAAACGGCCGCATTGGAAAAACACGAGTGCGAACTTGACAAGGCGATCAAAGCATGATGGAAAACGGCGCAGCGAAGCGGTCGATGCAGAAGGTTACCATGCGCGAACAGGATCCCGCCCTGCGGCGGTCCAACTTCAAAGAGGTTCCCTTCGGCTATAATGATGAAGAGGCAAAAATGGAGGCGGCGCGCTGCCTGCAGTGCAAAAAGCCGCTGTGCATGGACGGGTGTCCGGTCAACGTCCGGATTCCGCAGTTCATCGGCCTCATCGCCAGGGGCGAATTCGCCGCCGCCGCGCGAACCATCAAGGAAACCAATGCTCTCCCCGCCGTCTGCGGGCGGGTCTGCCCCCAGGAAGAACAGTGCGAGTTGCACTGCATCCTTGGCAAAAAGGGGACCCCGGTTGCGGTTGGAAACCTCGAACGGTTTGCCGCCGATTACGAGCGGGATAACGATCTGGTCGTTACCCCTACGGCAAAGCCTCGCAACGGTAAACGGGTCGCAATCGTCGGGAGCGGTCCTGCCGGGCTCACCTGTGCAGGAGAACTTGCCGGTGAAGGGTTTGAGGTTACGGTCTTCGAGGCGCTCCACGAAGCCGGCGGCGTGCTGGTATACGGCATTCCCGAGTTCCGCCTTCCCAAGGCCATCGTCAGGGCAGAGGTCGGGTACCTCGAAGGGCTCGGCGTAACCATTGAAAAGAATTTTGTGGTCGGACGGACCGCCACCATCGATGAACTCATGGAAGAGGGGTACGACGCGGTGTTCGTGGGATCGGGCGCAGGCCTGCCCTCCTTCCTGCGCATTCTCGGCGAAAACGGCATCGGGGTTTACTCGGCCAACGAGTACCTGACACGCAGCAACCTCATGCGGGCCTTTACCGACGATGCAGCAACGCCGATCATGCGGGGCAAACGGGTGGTAACCGTCGGCGGCGGCAATGTGGCCATGGACGCGGCACGTACCGCCCTGCGGCTTGGAGCCGAGCGGTCGACCATCGTGTATCGCCGCAGCGAAGCGGAAATGCCGGCGCGCAAGGCAGAAATCCATCATGCCCGGGAAGAGGGAATCGAATTCCGGCTATTGTGCAACCCCACGGCGATAGTGATCGACGAAAACGCAATTGTCAGGGGCATTACCTGCATCCGCATGGAACTCGGCGCTCCCGATGAATCGGGGCGGCGCCGTCCCGTCCCGGTACCCGGGAGCGAGTTCACGGTCGATTGCGAGGTGGTGGTGATTGCCATCGGCAATTCACCGAATCCGCTGATTCCGAGTACCGCGCCGGATATAGCCACGAGTAAATGGGGCGGCATCATAACCGATGAGAAAACCGGCAGGACCTCGAAGACGCGGGTTTACGCCGGGGGCGATATCGTGACCGGTGCGGCGACCGTGATCCTGGCGATGGGCGCCGGTAAGATCGCTGCGCGGAGCATTATTGAGGATTTACAATGAGCGTAATGACGCAGTGGCGCAGGACCCATACCTGCGGCGAATTGACAGCTACGAATGAGGGCGCCTTGGTGGTGCTCAACGGATGGGTGCACAACTGGCGCAACCACGGCGGCATTATCTTCATCGACGTGCGCGATCGCTTCGGCATCACGCAGGCGGTATTCAATCCGGCCGACGATGCCGCGCTTGCGGAACGCGCTTCGCACCTCCGGCATGAGTTCGTGATCGCGCTCTCCGGCACGGTCCGGAAGCGGCCGGCGAATATGGCCAATCCCGGCATGGCGACCGGCGAAATCGAGGTCGCTGCCGAGCGCCTGGAACTGTTCAACAGTGCCGAGACCCCGCCCCTGCATATCAACGATCCCGACGCTTCCGAGTCCGAGGAGTTGCGCCTCAAGTATCGCTACCTGGACCTGCGCCGGCCGCAGCAGCAGCAGGCCATCCTGTTCCGTCACCGGGTGGCGGCGGAGGCGAGAAAATTCCTGTGGGACCGGGAGTTCATCGAGATCGAGACGCCGATTCTCATGAAGAGCACCCCCGAAGGCGCGCGGGATTTCCTTGTCCCCTCGCGCATTAACAAAGGGAAATTTTACGCCCTGCCGCAATCGCCGCAGACCTTCAAGCAGATCCTCATGGTCTCCGGGTTCGACCGCTATTTCCAGATCGCCCGCTGCTTCCGNNCGCGACGAGGATCTGCGCGCCGACCGGCAGCTTGAATTCACGCAGATCGACGCCGAGCTTTCCTTCATAGACGAGAGTGATATTTTCGCCATTTTCGAGCAGATGATCGTTTCGGTTTTTGCGGCCTGCCTTGGTAAAACCGTTGCCGTGCCGTTCCGGCGCATGCGGTACGAGGAGGCTTTTCACCGCTACGGCAGTGACAAGCCGGACCTCCGCTTCGATCTGCCGATTGTCACGGTTACGGACCTGTTTGCCACAACCGGGTTCCAGGTTTTCCGGTCGGTTATCGACAAGGCGGGTGCTATCGCCGGGATAGCCGGCAGCGGCTGCGGGGACTTTTCGCGCAAGACCGTCGACGGCCTGACTGCGGCTGTCGCGAAGTTCGGCGCAAAGGGCCTCGTATGGCTTCGATTGACCGACGCGGATTTTGACGGCCCCTCGAAAAAATTCTTTTCCGAAGCGGAGCTTACCGGGCTCAGGGAGCGGACCGGCGCTGTGTCGGGCGATATGGTGTTTATCATTGCCGCATCGGAGAAGATTTGTTTTACGGCCCTCGGCCAGCTGCGGCTCGAACTTGCAAAGATCAAAAATCTGGTCCCGGCCGACGAGTTCAATTTCCTCTGGGTAACCGACTTCCCGCTTTTCGAGTACAGCGAGGAGGAAGGACGTCACGTTTCGGTCCATCATCCCTTCACCGCTCCCCTTGAAGACGATATACCGCTTCTCGCGGGCCCGGACTATTTCAAGGCGCATGCCAGGGCATACGATATGGTGCTCAACGGGTTCGAAATCGGCGGCGGATCGATCCGGATCCATTCGCGCGAAGTTCAGCAGGCCATATTCAAACTCATCGGAATCAGCGACGAGGAGGCAGAGGGCAAATTCGGCTTCCTGCTGAAGGCTTTGACCTATGGCGCTCCGCCCCACGGGGGGATTGCATTCGGCCTGGACCGTCTCGTCATGCTGATGCTGGGCCTTCCGAGTATCAGGGATACCATCCCATTCCCGAAGACGAGCGCCGGCATTTCGCTCATGGACGGTTCGCCCGACTTTGTTTCCGGGAAGCAGCTGGGTGAGCTGGGCATTGCGATCGCCGGATCCTGATGAGGGTGGTTCGGAAGGGCGACCATTTTTTTCGGCCGGTCCGGTTCGTGACTTATTTTATAAAACAACGTAGTATATTAAATAAATGGTTTTCCCTTGAGGATAGCCCTTTAAACGGGAGGTCGTAATGGTGCGGTTTTTCGGGATGGGACGGATGCTGCTTGCGGGCGCGATTCTGGCCGGCTTCGCATTTATGGGATCGTGCACCAAGGCGCCGGGTACCAAGGAAGTCTCGAAACTTGAAGAACAGCGTGCTGCGGCGGAAAGTGCCGAAAAGAAACTGGCCGACCTGAGGCAGGAGCGAATGAAACTCGAACACGACCTCGAACTGAAACAGGCGGAGCTCCAGAAGGAAAAGTCGGGAGGCCGGACTACGAGCACCGATACCGCCAGGGGGCAGAGTGCTGCTCCGACACCGGCTACCACACCGGCTGCGCCTGCGGCCTCTGCTCCGGCTAAAGCCGACCAGCAGAAGCAGGCGGTTGATTCTACCCAGAATAAGCCAAAATAGACAGATAAAAGTTACTGCTCAGGTGGGGGAACCGAGCTTAATGCCATGGCCTTTGGTGGGGGAACCATTAAAAAANNCCGCGCAAAGCCGCGTCTCCGACACACCCCTTCCCCTCCCGCAACGCCCTCTTTTAGGGTAGAAAACCCAAAGGGCAATGCGGAAAACAAAAACCGTGCATGTACGGATCTACTTTTCTTTCAAATCGTTCCCGCATCTACTGTTTTACGCATACACGCTTACGCCGGTGAAGCTTTTGTGTTTTTTCTACCTGATAGGAGCGTTGCGGGGGTGCGAGAGCGCCTGCTGAGCTTTGCAAGGCAGGCATGGCCTCGCACCTCCGCAGGAAGGGGTATGCCAAAGACCCCGCAGNNGCAGCCCGGCTTTGCGGGCGCGGAGGCTTTGGCCAGGGGCTGGTTCAATTAAAAATATGAATAATCCGTCCATTTCGCCTTTTGGGCGAAATGGGTAACCGCGCAGCGAGGTTCCCCCACCAAGGGCCTTTGATCTAAGCGAGGTTCCCCCATCAAAGGCATTTGAATTAAGTTCGGTTTCCGCACCTGAGCAGTACAAAAATATCAATATAAAAACTCCCCGGAATCCCTGCGATTGCTTCCCCTTGCCGGTCAATCGTATAATCTTATAAATTGATTCACTGCGGAGGAGGCACTATGGTTGAAAACAAGGTAAGACATAAGCGTCGGCACTATTTTATCGATCGGGAATTCCAACTGCGGTATTTGCTCACCTTCGGGATCCCGATGCTCATCATGCTTTGCTGCATGCTTTTCACGCTCTATTACGCAACGATTACCGCGGTCGACAGCGCCGGCCGGATCCTGCGGCGCAATATCGAGAGCACCATCGCGCTGTCGTTTCAGGACGACGCAGCTTCACCGGCTATCCATGATCATCCGGCCCTTGAAAATATTTCGAATTATGTTCGGACCTTCCCCAGAAGCAGCGCAGTCCGGAGCGAATTGATGCCTTCGCTTCTTGCCATTTTCGGCGTTGGACTGCTTCTGGTTATACTCCAGATAGCACTGCTTACTATTCTCTTTTCCCACCGGGTGGCCGGTCCGGCCTACCGGTTCGAGAAGGTGCTCCGGGAGGTCGTCGATGGGCGCTACACGGCAGTGGTAACCTTAAGGCGGTCGGATGAGCTCCAATCTCTCGCTGTCGTGCTTAATGCGGCTATCCTGGCGACCAGAAAGAGGCTTCAGGTGCTGGCAGCTCCGGGAAATGAGGAGCTGCGGAAGAAGATTGCCGCAGAAATTGAAGTCTGACCTTTGCGCGATTTCCCGGCATAATTTAAATTAGTAAGCTCGGGAGATCAAAAATTATGCATGACAAGATTTTTACGTCGAAGAATATCATCCTTTTCCTCATCGGGATGGGGCTACTCGTCATCGGATATGTTTTACTGGGCCAGGGCCCGGTCGACAATCCGCTGTCCAAGACCGTCGCCCCGCTGGTGCTGGTGGTCGTATACTGTGTTTTTATTCCCTATGCGATTCTTGCAAAGACTAAAAAAGAACGCATTGAGGAACAGTCGGATAATAAATAGGGCGTTTAGCTCAGCTGGTATAGAGTACCTGCCTTACACGCAGGTGGTCGTAGGTTCGATCCCTACAACGCCCATTAGGAAAAGGATTTAACCGGGCTGGTAGTTCAGTCGGTTAGAACGCCGGCCTGTCAAGCCGGAGGTCACGAGTTCGAGCCTCGTCCAGCCCGCCATAAAAAAAGCCTTGAAATCTTGTAAAATCAATGATTTCGAGGCTTTTTTATTTTCAAGCCTCTCACGCGGTCACTCCCTTTGATACCCCGAAATACTCCTGAAAACCGGACGCGTCCGGTCAAAACCGGACACTTAGACCGGACACTTTAACCCTTGAGCGTGGTACATTTTTTTTCAATCAAAGATGCTTGAAAGGTTGTGAGGCTGAAAACAGCCGGGAGCTTTGGGAAGGACGGCTAAAGGTTCCCCTGACTCTCACGGCGGCGTGTAGGAAGCCGGATAAGGCAGAGGACGACCGGGAAGGGACCGGGCCGGAATCCGGGCTTTAAGGCGGTCGTTTAGCGGGGAAGGAACAGGACCGGGGAGATCGACGCTTTCCGGCCATTTTTTTCGGGCGGCACACTGAACGGGAATACCAAGCGGGAGGCTTCGGGCGTGAAATCTTCAGCCTGAAGAAAAACCTTTACGATAAGCCCGGAACGGAACTATTTTGCTTATGACTTGAAAAAATAGGGAATTTCGCATCTTTTTGCTCTGTTCTGTCCTGAAAACTGGCGTTTTTTTGACAACAGGAACGAGTAGAAAGCATGCGTCCCATAGGGGACGCGCTTTCTTTCGTCTTTGTTGTCGGGTATGCCAGTACCCCAGGACAGGGCGGATGACTGTCGCGTCCTTTTTTATTTTCAATCGCGGGCAATAATTAAGCAAACCTGCCACTTGAACGGAAAGAGGTTTTAACCATGGCAAAACAATGCTCGAAGTGCGGAAAACAGCTGGCAATTCTTGAAAACTTCGGAAGCGATGAAAAACCATTATGCGCAGAATGTGGACAGAAAGAACGGCCAGACCCTTTTCTACAGTGCTCAAGATGCGGTATATCATTTCCAAATATTAAAAATGCTGGAACTATAGCAAACCCTTTATGTACGGATTGTGGCAAAGTTCCCAGATGCATTAAATGCAAAAATGCATTGGAGGGCGATGATGGATATGGATTTTCAGATATTAAAATAATAAACAATGAGAGCTATTGCGAAACATGTTATAATGCACAGGTGAAGGAACCCCATGAAACGACCAAGCCATTAAGCAAAGAAATGCTTCGAGATAAAAATGCAGATTCATCGGTAATTCAATTTGAAAAGGTTTATGCACATAAAAGCATTATTCCTTCATTCTATATTACGGTTATAGTGAATATAATAATTCTTATTATTACGATAATAGGTATTTGCAATTCACCCTTTCTGCCGGATGGAATGAAATTCCTTTATTCAGTTATCGCCGTTTTTGTAGTGGTAAATTTTTTATTTATTATTCGATATATTTGCGAAGCGCTATTAACTGTATTCAATATTTGGATAAAGGTAAGGAATTATAATAAGTAGTTTCTGTTCAGGATAGCCCTTTTTCGGCACTTGCCTCATCATTTGACCAACGCAATAATGACGAGATGGTTGAAATATTATAAATAAACCTACATTGTTTCAAAATTTATCTGCCTTTCTTACCGACATTGACATATGGATATCATTTTTGAGTATACTCAGCTTTGGCCTTTCGGCT
>PLTF01000074.1 GCA_003164335.1 Fibrobacterota bacterium | reverse complement strand
CCCCTCCCGCAACGCCCTCTATTAAGGTAGAAAACACAAATACGGCAAAAGCAAGAATCGTGTGGCCCGGGTCTATGACCCGGGAGCCTCACCCCGCAGTCGCCTCACCCCTGCCGCAAAGCGTCTTCCCCTTTCTCTACTCGTGGAGAGGATCAAGCTGCAGACGAAGGCCGTTTCGGAGGGGTGAGGCGAATTTGACGTTGCGTTAGCGAGGACAAAGGGTGCCTGCGGGAGCGTAAGCGACGCAGGCAGTGTTTCCAGACCAAGGCGAAGCCGCAGGGCTGGAAATACCGGCTCGGCTCTGCCGAGAGCCCGGCGGAGGCGCGCCGGAGGGCACCATTCAGGGTGCCCTCCGGAACGCCCAGATGTTGACTTTGATTTCAGTATCGACTATCCATAAGAACTTGAATTTTTCCGCATAATTTAAATTATATTTACCTCATGCAATTTACCGGAGAACAGGAAGCGGTATTTGCCGCATCGGGCGACATCAAGATCAACGCCGTAGCCGGGAGCGGGAAAACCACGGTGCTCGTCGAATTCGCCCGGCGCCAGCGACCGGGAACCCGGATTCTCTACATCGCCTTCAACCGCTCGGTTCGGCTGTCGGCACAGCAGCGTTTTTCGGAACAGAATCTTACCGCTGTCGATGTCCAGACCGCCCACTCCCTTGCCTTCCGGCGCACTGCAATCCCCGCCAACTATAAGATTACCAACGGGTACAAAATTCCCGACATTGCAAAGATCCTCGGGCTCGGCGCTATCAGCCGTGATCCGCACTCCGCCTATATCATAGCGGGGCACATCCTGAAATTTTCCGCACTGTTTTGCAACAGTGCGGCAGCCCGGATCCGCGACCTGGATTACCGGAAGGTAGTTACCGACGAGGTCGCGGCTAAAACAGTTGACCGCTACTACGACGCAATTGAAAAGGGAACCCGGCAGCTGCTGGCAAAAATGGACCGGAAAGAGATCGATGCAACGCACGATTTCTACCTGAAAAAGTACCAGCTCTCCCGCCCCAGGCTGAACTACGACCTCATCATGTTCGACGAGGGACAGGACGCCTCGCCGGTCATGCTGGATGTCTTTCTGGCGCAGAAGGCCCGGAAGGTCATCGTCGGAGACCGGTTTCAGCAGATCTACGGCTGGCGCCGCGCGATCAATGCCCTCACCCAGATTGATTTTAAGGAATATGCGCTTACCGCAAGTTTCCGTTTCAACGAGCACATTGCCGGGCTGGCCATGGAGTGCCTCCGCTGGAAAGAGCTTATCGGCGAAACCGTGGGCATGAGTATCACCGGGCTCGGCCGGAATACTAAAATCAAGACCCGGGCGACCCTGGCGCGCACCAACCTGGCGCTGCTCAAGAGCGCAATCGATACGGTGCAGCACGACCGTTCGGTAAAATCCGTGTATTTCGAGGGCAACATAAATTCCTATACCTACGCCGCCGAGGGCGCATCGATTTACGATGTCCTCAACCTGTACCTGGAAAAGCCCGACCGCATCCGCGATCCGCTCATCGCTTCCATGGCGAATTTTGAGGATCTTGAGGAGTACGCCGAAAAATCCGAGGATACGGAGCTGAAAATGCTCATGGATATCGTCGGCACCTACGGCGCACAGATCCCCCGGTTACTGAAAAAAATAACGACCCTCCATGTCGAGGACGGCTATCGCGAAAAGGCCGACATGATCTTCTCGACCCTCCACCGCTGCAAGGGCATGGAGTACGACTCGGTAATCATGACCGAGGATTTCATGACCGGAGAGCGGATACGAAGACTGGTTTCAAAGGAAAAGGAAGCCCCCTTCGACCACGAAAAGATCTCCGAGGAGATTAATGTTTCCTATGTTGCCATAACGCGGTCGAGGAATTTCCTCGACTTTCCCGATGCGATGTTCCCCGGCGCGGACCGGAGCCTCTTCCAAAAAGAAAAGCCCCGATCGGGACACCCGAAACGGAAGGGTTCGGGGAACTCCTCCAGTCCACCGCGCAAGCGGGAACAAGTGGGCAACCAGTACCTTCCGTGGACGACCATGGCCGATGCCGAGCTCCGGCAGCTTTTCGAGAGCGGAACCCCGGAGCAGGAACTTGCCGATCATTTTCAGCGAAAGCCCGGAGGGATACGAGCGCGGTTGTTTAAATTGGGGTTGATAGAGGAATGAAATAAAATTTTGTCGTTATAAAAGCCTTTGGTGGGGGAACCGCCTACGGCNNGCGGGGTCTTTGGCACACCCCTTCCTGCGGAAGTGGGCGGCGATGTCTGCCTCCGGCAGACGCTCGCCCACTCCCGCAACGCTCACATTAGGTAGAAAAACCAATTACGGCAAACCAAAACCGTATAAGCGTACAAGCGTATATGCGTGCGTTAAGTCAAAAGATTTCAAATCTTTCCCGCATCTACGCTTCTACGCATCTACTCTCTTGATGTTCTTTCCGCAGAGGCCTCGTGGGTCCCCGCCGCGGGGTGCCTGTTATGAAGCACTCCCACATCGTGCGGGTGACCCGGCTCAGCCATCCAAAAGAATTTGAATTTGACCTTGTTTTCAGCTCCTCGCAATAATCCCCACCTCCAAAGCGAAATTTAGGATTGGGATAACCAGCCCCTCCCCTGCCCTTAGAACGGTAATTTTATATTTTTAAAGCTATATTTATGGCAAAATCAAAACTTCATTCTATCCTCGTAATGCAATTATGATGGGAATAATCTTTTTCGTATCTATTGGTATCTTATTTACATTGGTCTACTATAATAGTAATCCTGTAATAAAAAGTCTTAAACTTACTGATGTTATGCAAACTTTTTTTGCTTCTTTCCTTATGAGTATTTTGATAATTCTTCCAGGATTAAGAAAGATAATATTAATAGACAATATTCACTTTATATTAAGAACCATTTTATATAAACGTGAATATGGGCATACCGATATAAATGAAATAATATTCCAATCATTTTTGGGGGCAGAAATTTTTACTATATTAATGAAGGATAGGAAAAAAATGAGGATTTCATCTGCCACCTGGTCAGCCGCATATTACAAAACTCTTAAAGGATACTTCGTTATGAATAATCCTGAAAAAGTGATATATCAAAGTGTCAATGTATAGCGAGACAAAGAATAATATATCCCATTGTAAATCTATGCCTAAAATTCGCCACTTCCTGAATTACCCATGAACCGACGTACTTTCCTCAAATTCGCCGCCGCTGCGGCCGGCGGTGCGGTCATCGCCGGAACGGTTCCCATGCTTGCCGAGCCGGATTCGGTGCGCGTTAACCGGTACCGCCTGAGCGTTCCCCGCCTGCCCGCTGCCTTCGAGGGCTTTACCATCGTTCAACTGACCGATCTCCACTACGGCTTCTTCATCCACCTGCAACTGCTGCGCGACATTGTCGCACAGGTCAACAGTATTCCGCACGATATAACGGTCTGTACCGGCGATTACGTTTCGCACAAGGTTGCGGAAGTCGATGCGATATGGCCTGTTCTTTACGGCCTGCGGGCTCCTGAAGGGGTATTCTCGATTCTCGGCAACCACGATTACGAGCGCTGCGCCGCCCGCTCGGTCCACTGGCTTGAGCGTTCGGGCCAGGATCTCAACTATTCGGTCAGGAAACTGGTGAGAAACGGCGAGGTCCTCTGGCTTGCCGGAGCCGGCGATTTCTGGTGGGACCACCGGAGCATCGACGCTCTCCTGGACCCGATCCCTCCCGAGGCGTGCAGCATCCTTCTGGCGCATAACCCGGACAGTGTCGATACGTTCTACCGCCGGAAAGCCGACCTCGTGATAGCGGGCCATACCCACGGCGGCCAGATCAACCTCCCCTATGTCGGATCGCCGGTGGTTTCGGTAAACAATAAGAACTATACCAGCGGATTGTGCCGCTCCCGGCGGGGCCTCCCGGTTTTTATTTCGCGGGGCATCGGCCTGACCCGGATTCCCCTTCGTGTCAATTGCCCTCCGGAGATAGCGGTGCTGGAATTGACGAAGGGAACAAATGAAGCGTCGTAGGATCGTCCGCAGAATTTGCCGACGATCCTTCCGCACTATCGCCCTCGCGATCACTCCCTGAAAATGGCCGACGCCGCCCAGCTTATAAGGGTCATGACGAGCCAGCCGAGGAGCGCCGGACCGAAACCGGCAACGTGGAAACCCGGTAGAACTGCCGCAACGAGCCAGAAGAGCAGGGCGTTGAGGATAAGAAGGAACAGCCCCAGCGAAATGATCGTTATCGGGAGGGTCAGAATAACCAGGATGGGCCGGACAATCGCGTTCACAAGGCCGAGCAGAAAGGCTGCGAGGACCAATGTCAGGGGGGAATCTATATGGATCCCCGGTACGACCGATGCCGCGATGCCGAGACTCAAAGCGCCGATAAGAACCCTGGTCAGGAATTTCATGGTTCGCCTCCCCGTATTTTAAAAATGGTTTGGTCCGGACTTCCTGAGAAACAATCTTGAAATACTATCGCTATCGCGGTATACTGTAATCGCCATGAATGCCGGGAACCCATCCGCCGCGATCTCCGCCCGTATCATCGATACCATTGAAAATATCGAATATATCGGTGCATCTCCGGAGTTCATCATCCAGCTGATGCCGATGTTTACCAGCGAAAAATCGGATGTCGCGGAGATTTCCGCGATCATTGCGCGTGAGCAGTCCATCGCCGCAATGGTGCTGAAACTTGCCAACAGCGTCTATTTTTCCCGCGGCACCATCTTCAGCAGTCTCCCCCAGGCTATCGTGCATCTGGGTCTTGATATCGTCAAGAAGCTCGTCATTGCCTACGAGATGATCGACCTCTGCAGCGGCAAGGGCCAGGACTTGCGGGACTATGAAAACGATCTCCTGAAAAGCAGCATTGCCGGCGCCTCGATTGCCGCAGACATAGCGGAAAAAAACGGTCTCATTGAAAGGGACGAGGTATACCTTTGCGGGCTGCTTCGCGATTTCGGCGTTCTGGTAATCAAGCAGTACCTGCCGGACATATTCAAGCAAATCCATGCCCTCTCTCTGGAAAAAAAGGTTCCCTTTGGGGTTGCCTGCGACATGATATGCGGCTTCAACCACCGCTATATCTCATTCCTCCTGTTTTCCCGATGGAATCTGCCCTCAAACATCCTTTCCATTTTTGAACAGGGAATAAGCAGGTACGGCGTCTGGGTCATCATCGAAAAGATCATCGATTTTACCGATTTTATCCTTAAGAAAAACGGCTACGGCCAGTGGGACCCCTATGCCCTCCCCTTATTGCAGGAGGGCGCCGTCTTTTCCCTTAACGAGGAAGAGTACTGCAAATCGGTAGGTCCGCGGTTACAGGAGGTCGACGAATTCCTGGCAATGATTTTCGACCCCGTAACCGGCATCAAGGCTGCGTAGTCGTTCGGGTCGCTCCCGCAACTATCAGCTACCCAGCATTTCCACGTCGCTTTCAATTTCCCGCACGCCGTTGCCCCGGTCACTGAAGCGGATGGTCGCAGCATGCGACGGCAAAACCTCGGGAAAGAGCGTCCCCCACTCAATGAGGCAGACTCCTTCGGAAGCGGCATAGTCGTCGAATCCGATTTCATGGAGTTCCATTGCATCGGCAAGCCGGTAGAAGTCGAAATGGTACACGGTGAGGCGGGGCGTCTCGTAGATGTTAAGAATCGAAAAGCTCGGGCTGCGGACCGCAGCACCTGCTGCAAGTGCCGCTACAAACCCGCGGACGAATTCGGTCTTCCCGGCTCCCAGTTCCCCTTCGAGCACCAGGCAGTCCCCTGGCTCGGCCTTTTTTGCAAAGGAGGCACCGAGAGCGCGTGTGGCTTCCACCGTGGTCGTCGTGATTTTCATGGCAAAACTAACGGGGCACGATCTCCTTCATGCCGTGCATGTACGGCTGCAGGACCTCGGGCACCAGTACGGTTCCGGCAGCGGTCTGATAGGTTTCGACGATCGCGGCGAAAATTCTCGCTGTGGCAAGGCCGCTGCCGTTCAGGGTATGAATGAAGCGCGGCCGCTCGCCGGCTGCAGGGCGATAGCGGATATTCATGCGGCGCGCCTGGAAGTCCTCAAAATTGCTGCATGAGGATACTTCGAGGAATTTCTTTTCTGCCGGTGCCCAGGCTTCGAGATCGTAGCACTTTGCCGCGGCGAAGGAGAGATCGGCGTCGCAGAGAGCAAGCACCCGGTAGTGGAGGCCGAGCGCCCGGAGGATGCCCTCGGCATCGGCCCGCAAAAGCTCCAGCTCATCGTAGGAGTTCTCCGGAAAGGCAAATTTAACCAGCTCGACCTTATTGAACTGATGCACGCGGAGAAAGCCCTTGGTGTCCTTGCCGTAGGATCCGGCCTCGCGCCGGAAACAAGCGGTATAGGCACAGTATTTTACCGGAAGCGCCGCCGCATCGAGTATCTCGTCGCGGTGCAGGTTGGTTACCGGCACCTCGGCGGTCGGAACGCAGTAGAGGCCGTCTTCATTGACATAGTACATTTGGTCGCGGCTTTTCGGCAGTTGGCCGGTACCAAACGCGCTCTCGGCGTTGACCAGAAACGGCGGAAAAATCTCGCGATACCCGTTTTTGACCGTATGGGTATCGAGCATGAAGTTGAGCAGCGCACGTTCGAGCAGCGCCCCGGCGCCCTTGTAAACCGGGAATCCGGTGCCCGCCACCTTCGCACCGCGCGGGAAATCGACGATATCGAGGTCGGTACTTATCCGGAGGTGGTCCCTGGGTTCGAAATCGAAGGTCCTCGGAATACCCCAGGAATCGATCTCCTTGTTGTCCTTCTCGCTCTCCCCGTGATGCACGCTGGCGTGGGGCACATTCGGGATCCGGATCAGCTCCGCATGCAGCTTTTCTTCGAGCTCGGCCTGCTTCGTATCGAGTTCCTTGACAGTATCGGATACCTGCCGCATTTCGATTAACAGGGGCTCCGCATCCTGCTTGTTTTTTTTGAGCGCCGCAATCTCCTGCGACCGCGAGTTGCGAAGGTTTTTCAGCCGCTCGACCTCGTGGATCGTCTCGCGCCGCTCGGCATCGAGCGCAAGGATCGAGGCGATGTCGATGGGAGTGCGCTTATTGACCGTCGCCTGCCGAACCTCGTCGGGAAAATCGCGGATTCGTTGAATATCCAGCATTTATGACTCCTTAAGGCATAAAAAACGATATAAGGGCATGCTTCGCCGGTAAAAATGGCAAGTTTGAAAATATAAATAATGGAGCTTTGGAGGGAATCAGATACCGAGATTGGTGCCCTTGGTGGGGAACCTCGCTACGCGGGTTTCCCCTGG
>PLTF01000101.1 GCA_003164335.1 Fibrobacterota bacterium | reverse complement strand
ACACCGTTGGCAGGGGGCTTACGCACTGGCTACAATACAGAGCATATTTTATCGAATCAAGTATGGATTAGCCGATAAAGATTCCGCTTCAGTGCGGGAAGGATTCGAGCCACCGGCCATTTCCTGTTTTCAGGACGGTTGTTCTTATTAATGAGACAAACGGCGGGATGGAATCACCGTGGAAAAGTACACCGTATGCGGAGAGAGCAATGTTTCCATGTATCGACTTACTTGATTAATGATGGGTTATGCCGAAGGATTATGCGCAAAGTGGATATCCATAGCGTCGAAATCCTTGCGTATTCGGAAATTAATCATCTGCAGAATATCCATATACTTATTGAAGTCGGGAGTAAGAACATAATAAACCACCTCATATTCAAGCGAAGACTTGCCGAATGCCTTGAAATGCGCACGATCGAACCGGGTATCGGGAATTGAGCGGATAATCGTTTCAATTAAGCCTGGTATCTTTTCCATTTCCGGCAGCCGAGTCTCATAGGATATTTCTAACGGAAAAAGGACTCTTCGCTCCTCCATCTTCTTGTAATTGCGGATGCGGGCGTTAGTAAGGTCCAAATTGTGGAAAACGAGGAGTTCTCCGTCAAGGCTGCGTATCCGTGTGCTTTTAATGCCGATATATTCCACGGTTCCCATGTAATCATTGACTATAATATAATCGCCGACCTCAAAGGGACGATCGAATAAGATCATGATAAAGGCAAATACGTCTCCAAGAACCGCCTGAGAGGCAAGCGCTATTGCTATGCCCCCAATACCCAGACCGGCTACCAGGGTTGAAATTTTAACACCAAGATTATCAAATAGA
The DNA here is from genome assembly GCA_003164335.1 of Fibrobacterota bacterium. Classification (GTDB taxonomy): domain Bacteria; phylum Fibrobacterota; class Chitinivibrionia; order Chitinivibrionales; family Chitinispirillaceae; genus BOG-1184. Next base: position 45,935 of record PLTF01000101.1, on the reverse strand, counting down.
ACAATGCCGGCAATTACCCATATGAAAACCTGGATGAGTGTCTGCAGGATTCGAAAGGATTGCCGACCCTTTCCCGTTAAATCGGCTCGCTTCCACTGCCGCTCCAATCCAAAAGTAACAAGAGAGAGCATAAACCTGACAATAAGGAAGGTTGGGACGATTATTACCGCTACGTGGATGATTTTATTCAGCGAGCCGCCCAGCTTCAAATCCTGGGTAGCAAAGTAGAATGCTATGATGATAAAAAAGGGTACCGCATTTTTCTCAAATTCTTTGACCAGAAGATGCGTGAAAACGGTGCCGGCCTTCCGGGCCGATTCCCTCAATCGCGCAAGAACAAAGTGCTTTACTATTCCGATAACCAGTACCAGTCCGAAAAACATTCCAACGCTGATGGCATAACTTTCGACGGTATTGCCGAAAAATAAAAAATGCATGGTTTTTTGGACAATCACGGTATTCCTTTGGTCATGATAACCATTTGCAATGCTCATCAAGTTTGAGGTAGCGCTTCGCGCCGGACTGTAATGTGCAATAGCCATGCCATGGCCGCTTATTGGGGCTTATTTGATGTATTATCCGTTAAATCCGGAGATATTCCTGTTTGTGGGACAGCCTGTCCTAATAACAGGATAAGAAAGATGAAGGTGGAGGATCCTCAGGCAAATTCAGCAATCTTTCCACCTGCCTGAGCAGCAACTATTTTTTATTCTTAACCGCATTCAACTGCGCATCAAGGCTATCCTGCGCCGCTTTAATTTTGTCAATTTCAAACTGTTCCTTCTCTATTCCTTCGTCGGCCGCCGTCTCGCGCTGCTTATAGTGCTCGATGGCATGATAGGTCTCTGCCGGGGTGAGCGGCGCAGCCGGCCGGGCCGGTGCTTCGACAGGCTGAACCGGAACCTCGATGGCGGGTGCCTGAGGTTCAACAGCCTTTGCGGGAGCCTCTACCGCCTTTGCCGGAGCTTCTCCCGTTGAGGCAGGAGTCGGGTTCGGGGCTGCCGGAGTTTTTTTGAGGAGCGGTGTCGCAGGCGGCGGCGTCGTTGCACCGGGAGTCGCCCCGACCGGCCTTACCGGCTGTGAAACGGCTGAAACGGTGTCCGGCGTCTTCGGCGGCACTGCCTGCACCGGAGCGGCTGGAGGCGTACCCGTTGCGGACACAAAATGAGCGCTCGTATCGATCATGACGCTCAGCGCCATTGCGGCGCCGCGGGCGGCGGAATCGCGGGCGCTGACTTCGAAAGCGATCCAGTTATCCCCTCCCTTGAGCGTGGAAGCGATGCCGATGGCGCTATCCGGGAGCGCGGGCGGCATTGGTTTGCCGATCGTATCGCTCAGGATCAGCAACCCGTTGACATATAACCGGTAGGGCGCCTGCGTCATGACCATGACGTCCGCGCTTCGCGGAGCGCCGCTCAGAAAGGCATTCCGGCGGAAATAGACCGGACCGGCCGGGGCGGTGCTGCCGAGGTATGAAGCGTGCAACGGGGCGAAGTCCTTGCCGGGGCAGGGGGCCAGGATGAGTGCGCGCTGCCACCCGTCCTGCGGCGGCGATGCGGCTTTCCATCCGGCAGCGCTGTCGGCACGGACGAGCCAGCCGCTGTCCGACACTACCGCGACCGGCTGGTAGAAGGCGCGGCCATACTTATTGGGATCGAGCCGCGCGAGACTTTCGAGGATCCTGCGCGACCAGGGGCTTGACTCCAGGCCATTCATCTTGACGTTAGCCAGACCCTCCCCGAAATACTGGATCGCCTTGTCCTGCATTTCGTAGGAGATGTCCTGGAGCTGGAAGATGATATCCTCCTTCTCAGCCTTGGTCAGGTCTCCGCCGAGGTCCTTCGCGCGGGCGACGATCTCGGCATACATGCTGTCGTATTCCTGCCCGATCGAGTAATTTTCATGCGCAAACATCGAGCGGCAGGAGTCGATCTCCCCGCCCGTTACGCCGAGCGAATCGACAAGGGAGAGCGCTCTCTCGAAGTAATCGCAGGCCGCACGCTTGAGCGGCAGCACGGTTTCGAGGAGGCGCTTCTGGTACTGGTAATAGTGGACCGGCTTTTCACGTATTGCAAGGGGCACCGGCGCGGCCTGCATTGCGCCCGCAGCCTGCCACAGCCATACTCCTGCGTCGATGAGGTTCTTCCTGAGGGCGCTGTCGGATTTCGCGATCCATTGTTTCTGGTCCGCTGAGAGCGAATCGAAGGCTTTCGCGATGCTGCGTACTTTCCCGTAGGGAATAAAGGATTTCTGCAGCAGTGCGGACGAGACGGTCAGGATATCCTTGTCGAGCAAGGCACCCTTGATGGGATCGAGCGGCGGCCTCGCCTGGTTCTTCCAGGCAATTGCAAGCTCCTCGGAGAGCCGTCCGATATAGTTGGCCGCCTCGAATATCCGCGGGCTCCGGTACTCCATGACGCGGCGGAACGAAGCTTCCGCATCGGCCATGAGGACGCTTTTTTCGTGCATGATCCGCAGCAGGTCGTCGCCGGTTCCGGTAAACTTGAGGCCAAGGAACGTTTCCCGCTTCATGAGTCCCGAGTAGTAGGCAGCCTCGGCCGCATGGAAATTATCCGTGGCAAGATTTTCCTTCGACAATTCGGTATTGAGCGCTTCGGTCTGCGCAAAGCCGATGAGGGCATTGCCGAAATACCCCTTGTCGTAGTAGCACTTTGCCAGCATGTAATTCGCTTCCACCGCCTGCGGCAGCTTTGAATACCGGCTGATGAAATTGCGGTAAGCCTCGATGGCCTTGTCGAGCAGCCCGGCTTTCACGTAATAGGCGCCGGAGCGCAGCAGCATGAGTTCCACGTTCTTTTCGCCGGGGTACATTTCGCTGTAACGCTCGTTGGCCTCGGCCATTTTGTCGGGCTTGCCGAGCTTTTCGTAGCAGAACCCGACATTGAAGAGCGCATCCTTCGCCTTGTCCGATGCGGGATAGGCGGCTATGATGCGTTCGTAGGACTGCGCCGCCAGGTCGAACTTTCCGATTTTTTCAAAATCACCGGCGGAATTGAACAGCGCTCCGGCGGCGAGCTTCGACTGCGGGTAGCGGGTGACAAGATCAGCGTAGCGCTCGCAGGCCTTGTCCCATTTGCTGAGTTTTTCCATGGCTTCTGCCGCATTGAACAGCACGACATCGCCATACTCGCTGCCCGGGAACTGCTCATCGATCAAGCGGTAGAGCTCGGCAGCCTGTTCCGCGTTCCCGGTGCTGTCGACCTTCTTGGCATTCAGGAACTCGGACTGCAGCAGGAGCTTCCTGGCGGCTGTACGGAGATTCTCGTCCCCGGAATTCTTCCAGACCTGCTCGAACGCCTCGCTCGCCGCACCCCAGTTATCTTCGGCATAGCGGCACTGGCCAAGGAACAGGAGCGCCTCGAAATACTCGGGTCCGCCCTGGCCATGCGCAACGATGGCCGCATAGCTCTTCTCGGCATCCGCCAGGAGATGGCGGTTGAAATAGACCGCGCCCAGCCCGAGCATCACCTTGCTCCACGAACTCCCGTGCGGAAACAGCGTACAGTAGTTCTGGACCGCATTGATGACGCGCATGGCCGCCATATCGATCTCCCCCTTCTTGACCAGGCTGTCGGCCGGGAGGAGCGTCTGGCTGATCGCAAAGGCGTTGAGGGCTGCCTGTTCCCGCCGGGTCGAATCGATCGACGGCAGCTTGCTGTAGGCGGTATACCGGGCGAATGCCTGCTCCTTGTCATGGAGCTTGGTATCCAGGATTACCGCAAGATTCCAGAGCGCTTCCGCCGCATGCGGGTCCTGCGGATAGGTCTCCACGAGGCGCTCGTAGTTCTTCGCGGCGTGTTCGTATTTGGCGGCGTCCTTGGTGGAATCGGCCAGCCGGTAGGTGGCGTCGGCAACATAGAGGCCGTTGGCAATCGACATCGAGTCGGCGGACTTGAGCAGGGAGCTGTCGCCGCCGAACTGCTTCTGCCACGTTCCACCCTTACCATACCGCGCGGTAAAGTCTTCACGCAGGAGCATCGCCGAATCGGTATTCTTGTGGCTGTCGTAAAGCCGTATGAGGGAGACCGAGCTGGTGGGCGCATCCCGGCTCTCCGGGTACTCATTCAGGAGTCGCTTGTAAACGCGGATAGCACCGGGATAGTCGAGATCATCCTCCCGGAGCTCGCCGATACGCTTCACTACCATCGCCGAATAGTCGGGGCTGTTGGTCAGCTTCAGGAAGCTGATCGCATCGTCCATTTTCCCGAGCAGGTCGTAACAGACGGCAATGTAGTCCACCGCCTCCTCGCGGAGAAGCGGATTCTTGACCTGGTTTTCCTCCCGCTTTGCAAGATTGAAATCCGGGTGCGAGCCCTCGATGAGATACTTGAAGACCGCAATGGCATCCTCGTACTGGTTCTGCATGTAATAGCACCAGCCAAGCTGGTAGAGCGCTGCATAGTATTGCGGATGGTCCCGGAACAGGAGCACCCGGCGGTAGGCGTCGGCTGCAAGGGTATATCCGCGGCCGTTATCGTTCTTCGGGTGGTCGAAATAGTATTTGCCGATGCGCATATTGGCTTCGACGAAGTACTGGCTTTGCGGAAATTTCTCGATAAGCTCCTGGAGCACAACATTGGCGGTGTCGTCCCCGCCCCACTTTTCCATAGCGAGCGCCTTGTAAAAGTAGGCGCCCTCGATCACGTCGTCGTTGGGATACTGGTTGATGATATCGTTGTAGGCGGCTACGACCTTCTCAAGGTGATACTCCGGGAAGGCAAGCCCTGCCGTGTCCCTCCCCTGCGCCATCTTCTGCTCGTACGCGGCCAGGGCAGCCTGGAACTGGTCCCCGGCGTCATCGAAATAGAGCTCGGCGAGCCGGAAAAGAATTTTCGCGCAATACTTGCTTTTCGGGTAAACGTCGAGGCTGGTCCGGAGGTGGCTGATGAGCCCCTCGCGGTCATTGGCGATCATTTCGATGAGGCGGTCGCGGTCGGCTTCGGTGTACACTTTCTCCGGAAGCGCAGCTCCCTGCTTCGCCTTTTCGGGCCCATGAGCGGGCGCCGCTTCGGCGGTCGTTTTAGCCTCGGCTGCCTTGACCGGGGCTGCAGCGGGAGTCGCCTCGGCGATTTTCTTCGCTTCGCCCGCTTTTACCGCTGCTTTCCTGCGCGCGGCAATCTGCTCGCTCGCCCGCTTCAGCTCATCCTTGGTCTCCTGGTATTTTGCAAAGACCCAGTCGATGAACTTCGCCTGCAGCTCCTCGTCGCCCTCACGGTTCTTATACTCCTTGCCGATGCACTCCTTCATGACGGTCGCGTATTCGTGATCGCACCGCTCACGGCGGCGCTTCAGGGAATCGAGCCCAAGGCGCATGGTGTCCGCCGCGGTTTTCGGAACGACACTCGTATCGGAATAGACCGGGAGCGGCAGTGCGCCCGACGCGACGATGCGGCCCTGGAGGTCGGATATCGAATCGTCGTACAGGCTCTTGCGGGTCTTGAGTATCCCGAGATACCGCCGCTCGGCCTGGTAGGGTACGCCGCTGCCCGGCGCGCCTTCCGGACCGTTGCCCGGCGCGCCCTCGGGCGCGACCTCCTTGAGGAGGTCATAGTACCGGCTTTCGAGTTCCTGCAGCTGCCGGGAGTTGCTGTTGACATCCTGTTCGAGCGATTCCCGTCCGTCGCGGATGGCAAGATGCTCGATGTCCTGCCACGACGAGAGCATGTCGGCGATCCTGTCGACCTCATCGAAAATCTCGAAGGTGAGCCGTGCATTCACGATTTCCTGCCTGATGAGCCGCCCGATCAGGGCTGCATTGGCCTTGTCTCCAAGCCGGCCGTACGACTCCTCGAGCACCGAGGCGATTTCGAAATAGTAGGAGTTCGCCGGATTCTCCTCAAGAAAGAGGAGGGCGAGTTTGGCGCTCTTCTTGTAGTTGCCCATGTCAAAGTAGCATTGGGCAATCTTAACCTGCGCGTATTTGAACCGTTTCGCCTTTGAGGGCACCTTCCGGTAAAATTTCAGCGCTTCCGCCGGGGTATTCTGGAGGTAATAGATATCGCCGATGAGAATCGAGGTCTCGTAGAGCAGTTCCCCGCTTCCGCCGCTCTTCCGCAGATCAGTCAGGATTTCAAGAGCCTCTCCGAACTCCCTGGTCTGGATCCGGCAGAGTGCAGAGAGGAACCGCGTCCGCGGGAGCACCGAGGAAGTTGCCGGTATCTGCCCCAGTTTTTCGAGCGCGGCGGCATACTCCCCATGCCCGTAGTCGTGGAGCGCCCCGACATACCGGACGGCATTGATCAGGGGATGTGCCGCGTAATTCCGGCAGAAGGACGCGTAGAGCGAATCCACTCCGGGCTCGTCGTTTGCCACCGCAAACTCCAGGAGGCGGTAACAGCTCGCGGGCACATTATCGGAGCCGGGGTAGTCGTCGATGACCGTGCGATAATCCCGCGCGGCAAGTCCGCGGCAGCCGAGCCGGCGGTAGCTCTCGCCAAGCGCAAAGACGAGGAAATCCATCCGTCCGTCCGGCAGGCTGAGGGCGCGCAGTTTTTCGAGGTTTTCGGCGGCACGGCGGTAGTCGCCGTCGGCATAGTGCTTGAGCGCCGACCGGACATCGGCCGGGAGGGTCACGGCAACCTGGCTTAGCGGGACCGGTTCTTCGCTGTCGGCGCACTGAAGCAGCCACCCGACACGCAGGGAGTCGTCCCCGGAATGAACGGTCGCTGCCGCGGCAAGCGTGATGCCGGCCGTCAGTATCGCGACGAGTGCCCGGAGCGTTATCTGCAGCATCGGAACCCTACGTCTTCCGTCCGGGCCGTGAGGGACCCGGGCATTGCCAGCCCGCAATTGGCGTCTTTGCCGTCGCGGAAAGATCCGCCCATCATGAGGGGATAATCAGCTTCCTTGTCCTCGACCCACTCCCAGACGTTGCCGACCATGTCGTAAATCCCGCCCGACGAGCATTTGCCGAAAGATCCGGATCGCGATGCCCTGCGCCCTTCGGTGGGACAGCGCTTCTTTTCGTAAGTATTGCCATAGGGATAGGTGGTCTCGCTGCCGCCGCGACAAGCCGACTCCCACTCCTGTTTCGTGCAGAGGCGCTTACCGGCATCGACGCACGCAATCTTGGCCTCTACCCACGAAACCGCGGTGCGGGGAGGCCTGCCCAGGATATTCGGGTATTCGTATTTGTCGATGCAGATGACCCGCCCGCGTCCGGCCGCCGTGGAAATCATTCCCGAGGGGCACCGGTCCTGAACGGTAAGCGAGCAGGTAAACACACCGGTGTTGCCGCGCTCGTCGGTTACTTCGAGCCGCGGCGCATACCTTCCCGGCAGCGCGAACACATGACTTGCTTTCGGGTCATTGGCCACCCCGGTCTCGAACCTGCCTGCACCGTCAAAATCCCACCTGAACCGGAGACGGGCCAGCGGACTCTCCTTGTCGATGCTGCTCGATGCATCCAATATCACCGGCTGACCGGCGATAAGCGTATCGGGATGGGTGGTAAAATGGGCCGACGGCGGCAGGTCGATGAGGTAAATGAATGTATCCGGATCCCCGGTAAGACCCGAGGCATCAACCGCAACGGCAATAATGGTATCCGAGCTGACAAGGGGAAAGGGCGCGGAATACGGGGGTGAATCCGGGGATGGCATTTTTCCATGGCGGGCGTAATGCACCGTTGCGCCGGGGTCCGACGCAAGGGCAATGGACTGGATTTTATCGTAGGGACGGTCGCCGCTCGGGGGAATATCTGCGGTAACCTGGGGCTTCGACAGGTTGATGGTCTTGACGATACTCCGGTTGCCTGCCCAATCCTCCGCAAAAAAGGAGAGCCTGCAGTCGACCCTACGCGGCACCGCTATCCGGTCCTGTGAAAGATGCAGTTTATCGCCGGCTTCAGCCGCATTGCGGCCCGGAACCGGAACGGATCCATCGATTGTATAATAAAAGGTGGCGTTCTTACTGCACCGGAAGAGCACTGCAATCGAATCTTTGGACTTGCGGGTAATGGTGATACTCAGCCGCGGCGGTGTCCAGTCGGTAAAGAACAGGCTGCGGCGGACCACGCTGACAGTGCCATCCGGCAATTTAACGTAATACTCGAGAATGTGCTCGCCCTGGTCGGCAACTGCCACGGAATCGTGTCCCGAAGTAAAATTCGAATCCGGAAGCATGCGGCAATAGACGGATCCGGGAATGGTGGTCTTGAAATGGACCGCTACCGGCGCGTTGAAAATGCCGCCGTCCGGGACCGCGACGACCGTGGGCCGGTTCAGGTCGTCTATGACCACCACCTTGCCTGCATTGCCGTAAAGATCGGCGACGAAGTAGCGAAGCGTCTGTCCCTGTCGCAGGGAGAGCGGGGTGGCATATACCGGCGATTTGAGGGTAGGGTCCGCACCGCCGATTTCATAATAAATGGTCACCGGATCCCTGCACTCCAATACTGCCGTGTAGTACCCGCCCTGCCCGGTCGGGGTGAGATGGACCTGCACTTCGGGGGTCTTGGTGCTGAGGACATACCGCCCGACAATCTCTTCGGACCACATTCCCGCCGCGTTCTTTGCCCGGCAGCGAAGGGTGGTGATCCCCTCGCGGGAGATGATGACGCCCGCAGGCGGGCAGGCGATGCCCCTGGTTCGGGGATCCGATCCATCGAGCGTGTAATAGACGGTTGCCGGCTTGTCGGCGGTTATCGCCACGGTCTGCGACCGGTTGAATTGTCCTCCGGCAGGGATCAGCGTAACCACCGGCGTCGGCGACTCGTATTGCCGTTCCCATTGCAGAGGGTCCGACGCATTCCCCGATGCATCGATGCCGAGGGCATTCAGCCGGCCTTTCCCGCTGTGCGGTATGACCAGCTCCAGCGCTTGCGACGGCTCATCGCCGCTGCCGGTTCGGAAGGTCGGGCTCCGGTCGCCGGGTTCGGTGCCGTCGAGGGTATAGCGGATAACTCCCCGTTTCCTCATGACAAGCTTCAGCGTATCCGTGGATGGGCCATCAAGTACCTGCAGGTAGACTTTCGGCGCGATGGTATCGAGGATGAATTCCTGCTCCTTGATGGGCGACATCCGTCCGGCGGCATCTTTGCCGAAATACCGCAGCTTATTGATGCCGCCCGGAGTAACCACCACACTGTCGTACTTCCTGAAATATTCCGGCGGCGCTATCGGGTCGAAGGAATAAAAAACCTGTACGCCGGCAGGCGCATTGAAGGTAACGGTCTGGACCCGGTTATACAGTCCGCCCGACGGGTGGATGGTGACCTTCACTGCATGCGTATCGATGACATACCCGAGAATACCCGAGAGTTTTTCCTTACCGGCGGTGTCGACCGCGACTTTGCCGATGGCGGGCGCGCCGGTCGGGTTCGCTGCATTCACAGCCGGGATAAGAACCAGGGCGCAGAGAAGGATGAGCAGCGCCGGAACTCCCTTGGCGTATTTCCTGGGACGGTTCGGGTTCACTAGAGCTTTCCCGCAATTCTCAGTTCGAGATTCTTCCGCATATCTTTATCGTGCGTCAATGCCAGTGCCTTTTTCCAATAGTCCATTGCCAGCTCGGTATACCCCTTATAATCCGCATAGATGTCGCCCATAAGCCGGAGAGGAACCGGGTTGTCCGGCGCACCGGCGCATGCCAGTTTGAGCGCATAGAGGGCATTGTCGTAGTCGCGGTACCCCTTGAATTTGATAAGGTCGTACATGCTCTCCCCTACCCCGAGGAGACCGCCGGAATCGTCGGGAAACAGGCGGAGTAAAGCACGGCTGCGGCTGAGCGCCTGCCCGTAGGATCCCATCTTGAGGCATATGGCGGCACTCAGGTTCAAGAACTCGCGGTTCGGCGGGACATGCGCGCAATAATTGTCAACCGGTCCGAGGGCGTCGCGATACCGGCCATGCTTCATGAGCACCTGGGCAAGCCCTCTTACTGCCGCCGTGTTGTCCGGCTCCAGGTCGATGATTCGCCGGCAGGTCCGCTCGGCATCCTTGTCGCGACCGAGGTCGAAGTCAATCGCCGAGAGTCTCACCAGGATATCGATCCGGTCGGGCTGGCTGCGCAGCAGGCGGTCATAGCAATGTGCCGCTCTCCTGAGACTGCCTTCGGCCTGATAGGCAACGGCCAGATTATCGAGAACGATTTCATTGACAACTCCGGCCCGGTCGGCCTTATGGTACGCCTGGATGGCTTTTGACGGAGAACCTCCGAAAAATTGAAGATCGCCGAGATTGTTGAACGACGATTGACGCGTTGAATGGGTGCGTGAAGCTGCTTCGAAGCAGCGGGCGGCCTCTGCGGCCTTCCCTTCGTACCAGTATACCACGCCCAGATACACATCGACATCAGGATCGGGACTTGACATTGACGCTTCCCGCGCCCGCAGCAGAAACTGCTCTGCCTTGGCGTACCATTCAAGCATGACGTAGGTATGGGCGAGATTCAGCAGGATGATGGAATTTTCCGGGGCGAAGTTCAGGGCCGATTCAAGAATACCGGCCGACTCGGTCAGCCGTCCTGCGCGCCGGAAGGATTCACCAAGTGCGGCATAGTAGCGCGGATAAAAAGGCCGGAAACGGATCAGGGTATTGAAGATATCCGAGGCCTGGGCAAAATCTCCTGCCGAGGAATAGGCACTGCCCAGGGCAAAGGCCGGTTCCAGATCCGAAGGCCCGAACGCCACCGCCTGCCCGAGAGTGGCAATTCCGCGCTGGTACTCGCCCGCAGCAACGTAAATACCACCCATTGCCATGAGGCCAAGGGGTGTTTGTTCCAGCAGTGCGCGGTTCGCATTGATGAATTTGAAGCCTTTGGAGGGTTTTGCGCTTCCACTCAGGAAATCGGCATAGGCAGCGACCACCCATGGGTCTCCCGGCGCACGGGCAAGTGCCCGATCAAGCGCGGCTTTCGCGCGATCGGGATCATCCGCCCTGCGATAGAGCATTCCCTGTCGGCATGCGGATGCGGCAAATCCCGGATCGAGCTCTTCCGCTCTTGCATAGGCGGTAAGCGCGCCGTTCGGATTACCGCGCATTTCGTACCCGTAGCCGGCGGCAAAGGTGCGATACGCGGTGGTGTCGCACGCCGGATCGCTGCGCAGCGCAAGCGAATCCGCAGATGAAAGCCGGTAGCGTATGGTCCCGAGGATTTTGAGGAGGGAATTATCCATCAGGGAAAAAAATTCGGATTCCTTGCCGGCCATTGTCAGCGAGACGCTCAGCGGCTGCTCCTCTCCGCTGGTCGTCCAGAACAACCTGAAGTTGGCTTCAATGCGATCGCCGTCCACCCGGTACTTTCCGCCGATTGCGACATCCCAGAGCCACCGCGACCGGTGCCGGGTGGCAAGGCTGTCCGATTCCATCTGCCAGCCCGAGGAATCGGCCTGAAAAAGAAAAACAGGATCCCATACCTGCACGCTGTCGAGGAGCCGCAGCTTGCGAAACATGGTTTCGGCCATGCCTGAGCCGATCCATTCATTGAGTGCGCCGCCATTCTCGTTTTTAAGCGGGAAAACCGCGACGCCGATCCGGGCGGCAAACACACTCTGAAATGCGATCAGAATCAGGAAGAAAGATGCCGCCCACCATCCCGCCATACCGGGTGATCGGCGCATCGGTGTATGCATTTGCACGTGATTTCCCATTTTTCCAAGCCATGAGCGATGAAACGGCGGGTGCCGCCGCATCCCGGCAACCTTTCAGGGAATCGGAATCGCTCCCTGAAATCCAGGTCCGGGCAGATCGGTCCCCATCCTCCCTGAACGACCTGACCTATAACTTTTAATCTATATTACAACCCATTATTATAACACATTCTTCAGCTATTCCAACACAATTAGTATTTCCCCGTCCGTCCAAGAGCTCCCCAGTCCGTGCAGCAAGGCCGGATCCGACTGATAATATATTTTTCAAAGTGCAAGTTGTCCGGGATCGATAACCCTTAGTTTTGCGCTGAAAAAGGACCATTCTCCATGATACTGCTCGGCATTATCCTGCTTACCGCGATGTTCGTTTCCTTTTGCTGTTCCCTTATGGAGGCTTGCATGCTGAGCCTCTCCCGTTCGGACGTCGCGCGTATTGCGGAGCACCGGCCGATGGCAAGCGCCATCTGGAGAAAGCTGAAATTGAATATCCAGAAACCGCTTTCAGCAGTTCTCATCATCAATACCCTGGCAAATGTAGTGGGATCGTTTTTTGCAGGTTTTCAGTTCAACAGAATCTTTGGAAGCAAATGGGGATTCGCGTTCTCGCTCTTTTTTTCTTACATGCTGATCCAGTGGTGCGAAATTCTCCCCAAAACACTCGGCGTCCGCCATAACCGCCGGATCGCATCGGTTGCAGCACGCCCTTTTGCCGCGATTGTTGCGATTCTCGGACCAATTGTTCGTGCCACAGAATTGATGAACCGTCCGTTTTCGGGCAGCAAGTCCTCGGTTGCGGAAACTTCTGTCAGCGACATCCGTGTTCTTGCCAGGTCCGCGGCCCTTGAAAATCTCATCACCAAGGAGCAGGAGAGCCTTATCGCACGCAGCGTCCATATGTCGACGCTCAAAGCGTGCGATGTCATGATCGAGCGGGCCGACATCAACGTCCTCAGCACCACTATGAACTTGCAGGACGGGCTTATCGCGGCCCATCTCTATCGCCATACGCGACTGCCGCTCGCCGAAAATGGCGATCTCGACCACATAATCGGTTATGTTAATTTCAAGGATATTGTCGGCGCGCTGCATGTGAATCCGGCCGACCCATCGCTCCGCGGCATCATGCGGCCGGTGTCTTTTGTGAAAGAGCGCGCCGGCATCCCCGAGCTTCTGACCTCACTGACGAGGGGATACCAGCATATCGCTATCGTTCAGAACGATAAGGGAGCTACCAGGGGGCTCGTGACGCTCGAAGACATCATCGAAACGCTGGTCGGCGATCTGCAGGACGAATACGATATGCCGCCGGACTTCATCGTGCGTCTTTCGGACAACCGCTTTCGCCTTGGCGGCGGCGCCACATTCCAACAGATCAAGGCGCGCGCCTTCAGCGACCTTACCCGCGACGATGACGGCACCCTCGATCAGGCCTTTAAGAAACTTGCCGGCGGCAGGACGCCGCCTGAAAACTTTTCCATGAAAATCGGTACCATTTCCTTCAAGATCCGCCGGGTAGTACGGGGAAATATTTACGACGTTGTCGGAGAGCGGGTACCCGCGACGGCATAAGAGCCTATTGCCGCCGTTCCTCCCTTTTCACCACGATCTCTCCCTTTCCGCCGGTCAGGATAAAGCCAGTCCCGGAAAGCAGATTCTCTATCCCGGTGCGCAGCTCCCGGGTGCTCTCCGGAAGGTAGTCGCCTTTATCATAGGGAATCGAAAGGGTACAGCGGCATTGCGCGGCAGTTGCTTCAAACGACCATTGCGGCACGCTTTTTTCCGTACCGGTAAGGCTGTCGAAGCGGGAAAAAAATCGGCGGTAGTCCTCGTTTGCGGCCTCGATCATTGTGCGGATTTTTTCCTGCAGGATATCCGATATCCCGGCCGGGTGGCCAGGCGTCGCAACCGCAACTTCTGCAGCGGCGCGGATCCGGCGCCAGGCACCCGATTGGTCAAGCGAGCACCAGCCATAGCAGGGTGGATTGTCCGGCAGGAAAACATAGCTGCGGCCGCCATGCCGGAAAATTCTTACCAGTCGCCCCGCCGCAACGGTTCGCACCGGTCCGGATACCGGGGTCACGGTAAGGACCCCTCCCCTTGTAATCTCGACGGTATCGTTAAGCACTTCGCAATCACCCAGAACCAGCAGCTCCTTTTTCCGTCCTGCGCCCGAAAAACCGCCTGAACCGTCTCTGAGCAGGAAATACACGGCGTTACCCATGCGGAATTTGCCGGCGCGGCTGATCCCGTCTCCAAGGAGCACATTTGCTTCGATAAGCTCCAGGGGGGTATAGGGCGCGAATCGGGCAAGTTCATCGGCGGAAAGTGACTGTTCGTACTCATTGTACATGGTAAACGAAAATGCTGAAGGAACCAGATAGAAGGTGGCGCGGGATTCGGCCAATGCAAAGGTTACAGCCAACAGCAGGAATATCAAAAATTTATTCGACATGAGAGAACCCTTTCGCCGGGGTTACCTGCCGGTTTTCCGGACCAACGTTGGATGGATGGCTTTTCATGACAGGAGCGGCAAAAGCATGTTTTGCCGATCACCTGACCGCCCGATCCGGGCAATCCATCGTACCATTTATTACTAACCAGTTCATAAGTATAATCTCATGTGAGAACCGTTCGCCCTGAGCCTGTCGAAGGGCGAGCAGCAATACCGCACCGTTCATGGTTCGACAAGCTCACCACGAACGGCTTTTTACGGCATTACGTATAACTGCTTGGTAAATGCATTCCCAAATAATAAATGCTCCCGGAGTCGGCATGATGAAATTGCCGTGAGGCGATAGATGCAACGATGACGGCTGGACGGGTCAGTAGGGAGTGTTGATAGCGCACCCGAGATTATGGTGCATTTTACGAATCGTGTCGGTATGCATTTTATTCTCAGCGATATTATCGCGCAAAATTTCAATCACAACGGTATTGAGCGGCAGGCACTCGGCAAGTCCAAAATAGATTTCCTTCAAGCTCAGCTCCATTTCAAGAATACGCGTTAATGCTTCTTTCTTTGCAGGCACAGACTGCCGGTAATCAGCCATGATTGTATCGATTTTTTCCATGATCCGCCGTATGCCGTCAAAATTCGACCCGACATGATCATGGAAACCATGTTCCTTTAAAGAAACAGATTGCATTGCACCGGTCAGCTTAAGCGCGCGGCACTCCTGATGGGCGCAAAAAACGGCCCATATATCGGCGTTTTCGGGAAAGAGCCGCCACATCAGCTGGTAAAGCTCTCCTGTTTTTATTTCAAGTTGAATGGCATCGTTCAGGATGGTATCAATATTCATGTTTTGAGACGTCCCGTATTGGTACCGGTTTAATCAAAGCGATTCAGCTCATCGAAACAATGGGTTCCGCCTCAGGCATGCTTTACATTAAGGATATGACTTCCCTGACTATTATGCCGTACAAGCCGTCTTCATTTTCGTTTTGCTTCAGGAAATCGCATTGCAGGCAATCACCCAATTTGTTTGCCGGGGAACCCGGTATCAGCTCCCGGGAAAATTTGCCGTTAATCGCCCAGCAGGCGCGACAACCGTTCTTACCGCAATTCGTTTCAGCCGCAGTCGCCTCGTTTGCCGCCGGACACACCCCGAAAACGGCAACCTGGGCGCCGCCAGGCTCTCGTCCGCATTTTTTGAATTCCCAGCAATTTTTCTCAGGCATGGTCGGCTTTTATTATATCATAGCGACAGACCAAATTCTATTTCCTTGAGATGGCTGATCCGGAATCCAAAGGCAAAAGAAAAATCAAATTCTTTTGGATGGCTGAGCCGGGTCACCCGCACGATGTGGGAGTGCTTCATAATAGGCACCCTGCGGCGGGGACCCACGAGGCCTCTGCGAAAAGAACATAAAAACGTAGAAGCGTAAATGCGTAGAAGCGTAGATGCGGGAAAGATTTTAAATCTTTTGACTTAACGCATATACGTTTGTACGTTTATGCGGTTTTGCTTTGCCGTATTTGTTTTTTCTACCTAACAGGAGCGTTGCGGGGGTGCGAGAGCGCCTGCTGAGCNNGCGGAGGCTTTGGCCAGGGGGAACCGCCGCAGGCGGTTCCCCCACCAGGAGCCTTAATCATGAGCAGAAAATTATTTATTTTTCTCCCCCATATTTCCTTAAAATTTCTTCAATTTTCTTCATCTCTCTTTTAATATGAGGCATCCTTCGGTATGCTGCCGGCATGGCAGCACTGCAAATATATGCCCCTGCATCTTTCGCCTCGCGACCCTTGCCGAGAGCATCGTAACTTGCGGCAAGGACGTACGAGGCAAGCACAAGGTCCGACCAGTTCACCGGCTTGCGCGCTGCTGAAATCGCAGCAAGCTTTTCTCCAAACTCAATCGCTGCGGAATACCGCTCTTCCCGATACAGGCAGAGGCTGCGGATTTGCAGGAAAAAAGTGCTCCGGGGTACTTCGATAAGCCCCGTTTGCGCGATTGAATCGGCCGATTCATACCGCTTCCGGTCGATCAAAATCCAGCAGAGGGAATTCTTTGCGGGAAAATCCGAAGGAAACGGTAATCTCGATGCGCGTTCGACCTCTTCGTATCCGGTGTCCTCGCTCCCGCTCTTGATAAAAGGAAGCCAGCCAAAATCCTTGCCGAGGTAGTAGTGGTAGATCCCGATACCAAGCAAAGCCCCGCTGATTGCAGAGTCCTGCCTCATCACTGTTTTCAGCCTTGAAGCGGAGGATGCCGCATTTTTGAGCGCGCTTACCCAGCTTCCGGTTTTGCCCTGGACAACAGCCATACCGCCTTCAATGCCGGCGAGGTAATAAACGCAGTGCAGCGAGTCGGCGCCCTGGAGGTGCGGAAGCCTGCCGGACAGAATTTTGCGCGTACTGTCCGCAAAACGGTCAAAACGGTCGCCATCAATAAGATAGGACTCGTAATCCAGGAGGAGAGCCTGTTCTACGGCAGCCCTAAGGTAAAGGAGATCATTGTCGAGGAGCGATCCTGCGGGCTGCATGGCGAGCATTGCCCCGGCAGAGTCGTATTCCTGACGGGCAAGGAACAGTTCGGTAGCGGAGAAAAGATCATTAACCTGCGGAGCAGCCAAAATGGGCAGGCAGGAACACAGAATGTTTAGAGCAAGAATATGAACCGTAAGCGAAGAGAGGCGCATGGAAGATAAAAATACTTGAATCAGTATAACTCCAGTTCAGGAATGATTTTTTTAAAATGGGTAAAATCATGATCGTTATGCAGAAGGGTTACCCCGTTTTCAATCGCTGTCTGGACGATCAACAGGTCGATGGTGCTGTTCACCGTTATACCGTGTTGCCGACACCGGCAATAGATCTTTGCCGCAGCGGCATAAGACTCACGCCCGCCCTGAAGCTCATAAAAAATTTGCGTGTCGAGGTACTCTTTAAGAGTACAAAACTCCTTTTCGCCGGCTGCCCCCTGAAGGATCTCCTGATAGATAAAGGAGGTAATGCCCCATGGAATTTTCCCGGCAAGAATTTTTTCAAATTTGGCTACGCCCCCATTTTCTTTGCCTTTGAAAAAATCGATCAAGACCGAAGTATCGACCAGAATCACGACTCCCCCCTTCGAAGTCGTTTATAATCGTATCCTTCCTGAAAGACCATCTTTCCCTTCAGATCCCCGATATTCATCCGACCGTGATTTTGAACAAATTCCGTTAGAGCGACTCTGATCAGTTCTCTCTTTGTTTTGGCCTTTGAAAATTTAAATGCCTTACCGACGAGATCATCATCCAGAACGATGTTGGTTCTCATATTACACCTCCTTATACACCTTAATATACACCTTACCGGATAATTTGTTGCATTTATTATCGTCGTTTTTGCAGAGACGCAGCATGCTGCGTCTCTACCGCAAGTCTGAATGGAGTATATTCTATAGGTTTTATTAATATCTCTCATGACCTGAATCCCGGGAACCCACCAAGCATGTCTACTGAATTTACCCGCAATTTCTGCATTATCGCACATATCGACCACGGTAAATCCACCCTTGCCGACCGGCTTCTTGAACTCACCGGCACCATCAGCAAGGAGAAGATGCAGGCGCAGGTGCTCGATGACATGGACCTCGAACGGGAGCGCGGCATCACCATCAAGTCCCACCCGATCCGCATGGCCTACCGTGCCGAGTCCGGCTCCGAGTACCAATTCAACCTGATCGACACGCCCGGCCACGTGGATTTTTCCTACGAAGTTTCGCGTTCGCTGGCCGCCTGCGAGGGTGCCATTCTCGTCGTCGATGCAAGCCAGGGCATCGAAGCGCAGACCCTGACCAACATCTACCTTGCACTCGATAACGACCTCGCAATTATCCCGGTGCTCAACAAGGTCGACCTTGCATCCGCCCGTCCCGAAGAGGTCCGACGCCAGGTGAGCGAGCTTCTCGGGGTCGATCCTGCAAGCATTATCGCCTGCAGCGCAAAGAGCGGCCTCGGCGTGCCTCCTATTCTCGAACGGGTCATCGTCGATGTACCGCAGCCCGCAGGAGACCCGGAAAAGCCGCTCAAGGCGCTTATTTTCGATTCGAAGTACGATGATTTCCGGGGAGCGGTCGCCTATGTGCGCGTATTTGACGGAACGCTGCGCAAGGGGGATGTCATAAGCTTTATGTCAACCGGCCGTGAGTACGAGGTAGACGAAATCGGCTTCTTCCGTATGGGCCGGGTGCCGCTCGACGTGCTTTCCGCCGGTGAGGTCGGGTATATGGTCGCCAACATCCGTACGCTGACCGATATCAAAATCGGCGATACCCTTACCACACGGCTCAACGGGACCTCCGAAGCGGTGCCCGGCTATCGCGAAGTCAAACCCATGGTATTCAGCGGAATTTATCCGGTGGACAAATCGGATTACGAAAACCTGCGCGGCGCCCTCGAAAAGCTGAAGCTCAACGACTCGTCCCTCAGTTACGAGCCCGAAACCTCCTCGGCGCTCGGGTTCGGATTCAGAGCGGGATTCCTCGGGCTCCTGCATATGGAAATCGTCCAGGAGCGGCTGCTGCGGGAGTTTGATGTCAATATCATAACCACGGTTCCTAATGTCAAATACAAGGTGACGCTGAAAACCGGCGAGGAGAGTTTCGTCGAGAGCCCGGCAAAGATGCCCTCCCCGGGGGAGATCGAATTCATCAGCGAACCCATGGTCAAACTGCAGGTGATTTCCCCGACCGATTACGTCGGATCGATCATGAAGCTCTGCGAAGAGAAACGCGGGGCCATGCTCCCGATGGAGTATCTCGAAACGACCCGTGTCTGCCTCCACTATCGGATGCCGCTGGCCGAAATGATCATCGATTTCTTCGACAAGCTGAAAAGCTGTTCGAGGGGCTATGCCTCCATGGACTATGAGCTTGATGGATACGACCGCGACAATCTCACCAAGCTGGACATCCTCATTAACGGTACCCCGGTCGATGCCTTTTCCTCGATTGTCCATCGCGACAAGGCATTTGCCTTCGGCCAGGAGATTACCTCCAAACTCAAAGACCTTATCCCGCGGCAGATGTACGAAGTGGCAATCCAGGCCGCTATCGGGAACAAGATCATAGCCCGCACCACGGTGAAGCCTTTCCGTAAGGATGTGACCTCAAAGTGCTACGGCGGCGACATCTCCCGCAAACGCAAGCTCCTTGAAAAACAGAAGGAAGGCAAGAAGCGGATGAAGCAGGTAGGCAATGTGGAGATCCCGCAGGAGGCATTCCTTGCGGTCTTAAGCCGGGATTAGCGCCATGCTTCGGGCGATTTTCTCCCGGCAATTGAGGCTCTCCGCAGCAAGCTGCGGAGAATCCTGCCAATTCCGTGCCTTTTATGCTTGCCGTGGTCATGAATGGAAACGCTACCAACGATTATTTTACTAAGCAGTTCATAAGTAGAGTTACATCCAGCCGTTCGTGGTGAGCTTGTCGAACCATGAACGGTGTGAGTCTACAGCTCACCCTTCGACAGGCTCAGGGCGAACGGCAGATTTTCTATGATCACACTTATGTATTGATTAGTATTTCAGACTTCCGGCTCTTGTGACATGGATCCGGTAGCAGGCTGTCGGATAACGGCAACACCAAAAAACTTATGACGAAAAAACAAGGTTACTTCGGACGATTCGGCGGCAGATTTGCCCCGGAAACGCTCATGCCCGAACTCCAGACCGTTGCAAAGGCCTATGCCGCCTTCAAAAAAAATGCGGTCTGGAAAGAGCGCTACCGGTCGCTTCTCAAGAATTACTGCGGCAGGGAAACCCCCCTTTACTTTGCCGAAAGCCTGACCCGTAAACTCGACGGATGCAGGATCTACCTCAAGCGCGAAGACCTCAACCATACCGGAGCGCACAAGATTACCAATGCGCTCGGCCAGGCGTTGCTCGCCGTTTCCATGGGAAAAAAACGGCTCGTGGCCGAAACCGGGGCCGGACAGCATGGGGTTGCCACTGCAACGGCAGCAGCTCTCCTGGGCCTCGAATGCGACATCTATATGGGCACCGTCGATATGGCACGGCAGCGACCAAATGTTTTCCGCATGAACCTGCTCGGCACACGCGTGATTCCGGTGGAGAGCGGTTCGAAGACGCTCAAAGACGCGGTCAACGAGGCGATGCGCGACTGGTCAAAGACGGTGCGTACCACGCACTACGTTTTCGGCTCCGCGCTCGGTCCTCACCCCTTTCCCACCATGGTCCGGGAGTTCCAGTCGGTCATTGGCCGTGAAGCGCGGCGGCAGATTTTAGCAGATGAAGGTCGGTTACCCGGGGAGGTGGTCGCCTGTGTGGGCGGAGGATCGAATGCCATCGGGATTTTCTCAGCCTTTCTCCGGGACAAAAGCGTTTCGCTCATCGGCGTTGAAGCGGGCGGCCTTGGCCTCGAAGGGACAAAGCATGCCACCCGCCTGTCGCCGACCAAGGCGGCACGGCCGGGAGTCCTCCACGGATCATATTCTTATGTTCTGCAGGACGAAAACGGCCAGATTGCCAATACCCATTCGGTATCGGCAGGGCTTGACTACAGCGGCGTAGGCCCCGAACACTCGTTTCTCCGCGAACTCGGCCGGGTAATCTACACCTATGCGACCGACGGCGAGGCGGTCAATGCCTTTACCACGCTTTGTGAGTGTGAAGGCATTATTCCTGCGCTTGAATCGTCGCATGCCGTAGCCTATGCGATAAAGAAAGCTCCCCGGATGAAAAAACGCTCGATCATGATCGTGAACCTTTCGGGCCGGGGCGACAAGGACATTTACTCGGTAGCCGACTACCTCGGGAAATCGCTATGAACCGCTACGAGCAGACCTTTGCACGCCTCAGGGCGAAGAACGAAATCGGCTTCATTCCTTTTGCCGTTGCAGGGGACCCGGACCTTGCGACCAGCGAATCGATATTCAGGGCTTATATAGATGGCGGCGCCGATATCCTGGAGATCGGTTACCCCTTCTCCGATCCCGTTGCCGATGGGCCGGTAAACCAGCGGGCCGGCCAGCGCGCCATCGCCGCAGGGCTGGACCATGAGCGATTCTTCGGGCTCATCAGGAAAATCCGGGCAATTTCGGACATTCCCATCGGCCTTCTCGGGTACGCGAATACCATGCTGCACCTCGGCTGCGAGCGGTTCTGCAGGGAGTCGGCCGAGGCAGGGCTCGACAGCCTGCTCTTCGCCGATATGCCCCCGGAAGAGTCGGGCGAGCTCAGGGAATCCATGGTACGACATGGTCTCGGCAGCGTCTTTATCGTCTCCGAGCTGACACCTGCCGAGAGGATGAAGATGATCGTTTCCCAGGTCGATTCATTTGTCTATGTCGTGAGCCGCCTGGGCGCGACCGGGGTCGACACAAAACTCGGCACCGAGGTCGCCTCCACGCTTCAGCGTCTTAAGAAGGTTACGAAGAAACCCCTGGCGGTCGGCTTCGGTATTTCGACGCCGGAACATGTTGCCGCCATGGCCGCGGCAGGGGCGGATGCCGCAATTGTGGGAAGTGCGCTCGTCTCGGTCATTGAGGAGCACGCAAAACATCCGAAGAACCTTTGCAGGGAACTTACCCGGCATGTCGCCGCCTACAAGGCTGCAACAAGGAAGACGTAAGGCTATGAACCGTCGCGGCCCCAATCCTCCCGACCTTGAAGTAGCCAATATCGCCGCCCATCTTGAAGGGCTCGAGGAGACCATCATCTCCCGCCTTATCGACCGTGCCCAGTTTAGCCGGAACGATCATGCCTATCGCGCGGGAGAGAGCGGTTTTGCCGGCGAAGATGCCCGTTCGCTTTTTCATATCCGTCTCCTTTACCAGGAGCAGATGGATGCCCGGTTCGGCCGGTTCTGCGTCCCGGAAGAACGGCCCTATTTCAGAGACCTGCCGCTCCCGCAGCGCGCGGCCATGCTCCCGGATACCGGGCTTCGCATCGACAATTTCGATTGTGTCAACCTGATGGAGCCCATAATCCAGGCCTATCTCGCCTTGCTTTCCATGGTATGCCGCGCCGGGGACGATGGTCATTACGGATCGAGCGTTGAACACGACGTCTATGCGGTCCAGGCGATCGCGCGGCGCATTCACTACGGATCGCTCTATGTTGCCGAGAGTAAGTTCCTTGAATCGCCGGATGTTTACACCAGCCTGGCTGCCGAAGGTGACGAGCAGGCGATAATCGACGGCCTCACGCGCAGGGAGGTGGAGGAACGCATTGTGGAGCGGATCAGGGAGAAAACGGTCGTCTTGCAATCGACGGTCAATCCGCTCACCCGGCATGCAATCGATCCTGATGTTATAGCGGCATTTTATCGGGAGACGGTTGTGCCGCTGACGAAAAAGGGAGAGGTATTGTATCTGATGAATAGAAAAAAGCAGGATCAGGACTGAGATAGCAAATAATAAATTCAAATGCTTTTGGAGGATGTCGCGACCGGGGACTAAAAGCAAAAGAAGAATCAAAATCTTTTGGATGGCTGAGCCGTGTTCCAAAAGTATAAGAAAATTCAAAATCTTTTGGATGGCTGAGCCGGGTCACCCGCACGAAGTGGGAGTGCTTCATAATAGGCACCCTGCGGCGGGGACCCACAAGCCTCTGCGAAAAAAATATAAAATCAGTAATCTATCAATGAGAAGGTTGATTTCAACAGCAAGGCTTAAACAGCAAATTCACCTCTCCGAGATCGATGATTTACCTGTTTAGACACCTGATGCAGCCGAAGTATTTATGTTGTTTTTCTTCCCCTTCTCCTGTGGGAGAAGGGGACCGAGGGGTAGAGGTCATTAACATCTTTAGAATTTTTTGCCTTTTTTGACCTCTCCCCGGCCTTTGGCCGCCCCTCTCCAACAAGGAGAGGGGAAATAAGAAATATCAATAAAAGATGATTAATAAAACCATGCTAATTGATAGTCCGTTGATCAAACAAATAACCGGGGGCCATTATGCTGACAAAAAGTCAGGTCATCCCTTACAATACTAATCTTGCAGCAGAATTTTATGTCATGTCTGTTTTGCATAGATTTTGAAATGAACTGAACATTATAACCATGCCCTTCGCCCCCAAAACAATTACCATTTACAGTGTCGGCCTTCTCGGCGGCTCCATCGGCCTCGCACTTCGCAATTCCGGGTTCAGCGGACGCATTATCGGGCTCTCCTCCGCGTCCAAACTGCCGCTCGCACTCCGGCTCGGGTGCATTGACGAAGGATATCCCTACGATGCGCTCCCCGATATCATCGGCCGGACCGATTTACTCATCCTCTGCTCGCCGATAAGCGTCATCCTGAAGACGTTACAGGTCCTCTCAGGGATGAAGCTTCCACAGGGAATCGTCATCACCGACGTCGGCAGCACCAAGGAGGAGATCTGCACGGCGGCGAAGCGTCTCCTGCCCGATGTTTATTTTATCGGCGGCCACCCGATGGCAGGATCCGAAAAAAGCGGTCCCGGCGCAGCAGATCCCTATCTCTTCCAGAATGCCATCCACGTCCTGACCCCTGATGACGGGGAACCTTCCGGGCGCGACCGGGAAATCGCCGTTTTTTTCGAGCATTTTCTCGGCAGCCGGGCGCTCTTCCTCGATCCTGCCCGTCACGATCGGATTGTGGCTGCGGTGAGTCATGTGCCTCACCTGCTGGCGGTTGCTCTTGTCAACTCCGTGCAGGAGGTCGAATCGGAGCAGCCCGGAACCCTTAGCCTTGCCGCCGGGGGCTTCCGCGACATGACGCGCATCGCCGGGGCCTCCTACGATCTCTGGCACGACATTTTTGCCACCAACCGCCAATCGATCCAACCGCTGATCGACCGGCTGATCTCCCGCTTGAGCGACATGAAAGGGCAACTTGACACCGGATCGCTGCGGGAAGCGTTCGATGCCGCGGAAAAAACCCGTTCCCGGATTCCCGGTAATGCCAAGGGATTCATCCGGCGGCTTTCGGAGGTGCTCGTTATCGCAAAGGACCAGCCCGGCATCATCGCCCGTATAGCTATAACCTTGGCCGACAGGGGAATCAACATCAGCGACATTGAAGTATTGAAGGTGCGCGAAGGGGAAGGCGGCACGATCCGCCTTGCCTTCGATTCTCCCCTCCTTGCGCAGCAGGCAACCGACCTCCTGCAGCAGGCGGGATTTCTCGCCCGCGAAAGGATATAGGATAGTGCTTACAGTCAATCGTTCAAAGGCGGTTTCCGGAAAAGTGACCCTGCCGCCGAGCAGCGATCTCTTTCTTGTTGCGGCTTTTGCCGCTGTTGCTTCCGGTCGCGCCGCCCGCATTTATCCTATTGGTAAATCAGTGGTGGTGCGCGACTGGGCCGCGCTGCTCAGCGGTCACGCCGCCGTTACCTTTGAAGCTGACGCCTGCCTTATCGAGCCTGTGGCCGGCGACATCCCGGGGACCATCACCTTTACCGACGACCTGCTCCCCTATCGCGATCTGGTGGTGTTCCTTGCGCTTGGTGCGGGTAAGCGGCTCATGTTCGATACCATCGGCGAAAAAAGGCTTGAAGCGTGGGTTGCTAAGGGAAAACGGCTCGGAGTTTCGCTTACCATCCTGCATGAGGGGACCAGGCAGGGACTCGGATGCGCTCCGGTCAATTCCTCGGATCCACTGCCCTCCGCCCTTGAAGAGCACGATGTCAATGCCGCCCTGGGCCTTTTCTTCGGACTCAGGGCCAAAAGGACCTTCCGGACCGGTTTCACCCTTTCCAACCCCTTTCGTCACCTCGCTCCCCTTATGGGCGGGACGATCGATGTCAAGCGCGAAGGCGGGGAAAAGGAAAAGGATCCCCTGCTCAGGCGCATGCGCCTGCAAACGGGCCAGCGGCTTTCGGACCAGGACCTGTCCTTTCTGGTAACCATGGATTTTTCAGGCCGGCCCCCGGCGGATTCCGTCCTCGCCATCGAGCTGCCCGGCGATGAAGTCCTCCTGGCGCTCTTCTGTGCCGCGAAGTCATTGGTGCAGCGCGGATCGCTCGTAATCGACAATGCGCCGCTTGAGCCGTGGGCCTCGCCAATCCTTTCATTCCTGCGCAAGATGGGCTGTAAACCCTCCCTTCAGGAGATGCGACGGACGGCATTCGGCGCTACAGGCATGGTTTCGCTGTCACGGTTCGACCTTACCGGCCAGAAGATCGATTTTGCGCCGCAGCACCCTGCCGTTCTCCAGCTTCCCGCAATGGCCGCCGTCGCCGCTTTTGCCGAGAATCAATCGCTGTTCAGGCAGTTTGACGATATGCGGCACAGCGATCCGGACGGCATTCGGCAACTCGAATCCTGCCTTAAAACCATGAATGTAAAGTATGGGGATATTCCGGACGGTTTCGTGATCAAGGGAGAAAAGGAATACGACGGCTTCGACCTGATCGAACCCCTCCCCGCCCCTCTTGCCGGCTCCTTCATTATGGCGGGACTGCGGTGCATCGGCTCGACAACGGTTAATGATGCAAAAGTTGCCGAACGCTGGCCGGATTTCTATGAGATGCTGATGACGGTGGTGGAGGAACGGTAATAATGATCAGAATTAATTATTTCCGCACCGCAGAATCATTGTCCGAATCCGCCATATCCGGCAGAATAGCCGAACCCGATCTTGACACTATCATTAATTGGCCGCTCGACGAACTTCCTGTTCTCTTTGCCGCCGCCGACCGTGTCCGCCGCCATTTTTTCGGGAATACGGTCGATCCCTGCACGCTCACCAATATCAAGTCCGGCGCCTGCTCCGAAGACTGTGCCTTCTGCTCCCAATCGGCACGCCATACCACCGGCATCCCGGTAACTCCTCTTGCTTCGGCAAACGAGATCCGCGAGCGTGCCGCGCATGCTGCCGCGAACAACCTGCCGTTCTGCGTGGTATCAAGTGGAAGGCGGCTGAGCCACACCGAGGTCAGGCTGATCGCCGATGCCGTTGCGCCCTGCACGTGCGAAAAGCATGCCTCTCTCGGGATTCTCGATGCCGAGGACTTCGCCGCACTCAGACAGGCGGGCGTTGTCTGCTACAACCACAACATCGAAACCTGCCGGGATTTTTTTCCTTCAATAGTGACAACGCACTCCTATGCCGACCGGGTATCAACAGTCAAGGCGGCAAAGGCTGCGGGAATGCGGGTCTGCTGTGGAGGCATCTTCGGCCTGGGCGAGACCTGGGAGCATCGCAAGCAGATGTGCCTGGAGCTGAAGGCGCTCGATGTCGATACGGTCCCGATCAACTTTCTCATCGCCATTAAGGGAACCCGCGCCTCCGCGCCAATCGAATCGCCGATCGAATTTCTCAAAATTATCTCCCTGTTCCGCCTCGGGCTGTCTTCAAAGGCCATCAAGGTGTGCGGCGGCCGGGAGGCCGACCTCGGCGCGCTGCAAGGAATGATTTTCTTTGCCGGGGCGAGCGGGTATGTGACCGGCGGCTACCTGACAACCCCGGGAGCGGGAATTGAGAAGGATGACGGGATGGTACGAGGTTTGGGATTGATAAGGAAGGGAACGACATAATGTCAAGGTTGCATTCATATAGTTCGCCAGGCAGAACAGCAAAGTCAACTTCCGGGCGTTCCGGAGGGCACCCTTAAGGGTGCCCTCCGGCGCGCCTCCGCCGGGCTCTCGGCAAAGCCGAGCCGGTCTGGGGAGCCATGCGGCGCTTTGCGCCTGTGTCTTCCCAGACTGCCTGCCTCGCTTCGCTTCAGCAGGCACCCTCTGTCCTCGCTAACGCAACGTCAAAAGATATTAAGGGTTCAACATGTTGAACCCCTACAGATTGGGCAACCACAAAGGCTTGCCCCTGCAAAATCTTTCATGTTTTTTCTACCCTGAAAGAGGGCGTTGCGGGAGGGGTGTGCCTAAAGACGCGTGCCNNCCGCCTCAGCGGTTCCCCCACCAGAAAGCAAAGTCTCATCTACCAGTTATCATATAGCAACATGCTCAATGGTAATGCTCCCGTTCCACGCCTCAAATCGCTCCCAGAACCGCTCCCGCGAACCATGGTCGAGGATCGAATACACTACCGGTTCGGCAAACCCGGTGAATTGCCGGGCAAAATCCGCTTTCTGCTTCTGCTGTTCGTTATGTGACAGCTTGTCCGCCTTGGAGAGAATCGGCAGGACCGGTATGCCGGTTTTCCGGAGCCACGCATAGGCTTCGAGATCCATTTTGACGCCGATATGCCGCATATCAACAAGCCAGACGATACCCTTCAGGTTCTCACGCTTCTCGCAGTAGTCGAGGATGAGCGACGACCAGCGCTCCCGCTCCCCTCCCCCGGTCCGCGCGTAGCCGTAGCCGGGCAGGTCGGCCCAGAAAACCGATTCGGTAATCTTGAACAGGTTGATGCAGATGGTCGTCCCCGGACGTTTGGAGGTGCGGGCAAGGCGGTGGTCGGCGCACACATGGTTGAGAAACGACGATTTTCCCACGTTCGACCGTCCGAGAATGGCAAATTCGAAGCCCTCGGGCGGCGGCAGTTCGCAGAATTTTCCCGAGGAGGAGAGAAAGGTGGCGGTACCGAAAATCTGGTTCATTATCAGCCTTTAATGATGGTTAAGCTTTTTGGCGGGAAGGCCGCTGCTTTGCAGTACTAGTTATAATCGCTCATTTCTATCGGCCCAAATATACTTTTCGAACGACTCCGGCATCCGGATTTCGCCCGCTTCCTTCATCGGAATCTTTTCCGCCGCATTTGAATCGTCAGGCAGGACAGCGGGATGCCCGGAGATGCCCCTGCTGAATAGTATTTTCCAGAAGAGTTAATTTAGAAAAGGATTGTCATGAACATACAGGAAGCCATAAAGGCCGTTATCGCCGGGGAAAATCTCTCAGTAGAAATGTCAAGGTCGGTCTTTACCGATATCATGAGCGGCAACGCCACCGATGCCCAGATCGCCGCCTTTATCGTAGGCCTCCGCATTAAAGGCGAGACGGTTGAGGAGATTACCGGTGCGGCTGAGGTCATGCGCGAGAAAGCCACGCAGGTGATCCCGGAAACATATACGCACCTTGTCGACACGTGCGGCACCGGCGGTGACGGATCCAACACGTTCAATATCTCGACCGCAGCAGCCTTCGTCGCTTCCGGCGCAGGCGCGCTCGTAGCCAAACACGGCAACCGTGCAGCCTCCAGCAGAAGCGGCAGCGCCGACGTTCTCGAAGAGCTCGGCATCACGATATCCCTTCCGCCGGAAAAACTGAAAGCATGCCTTGACACGATAGGTATTGCCTTTCTCTTTGCGCCTTCGCTGCACGGGGCGATGAAATATGCCCTCGGTCCGCGACGTGAAATAGGGGTCCGGACTATCTTCAACGTGCTCGGGCCGCTTGCGAACCCCGCCCTGGCTCCGCACCAGATCCTCGGCGTTTTCTCGAACCACCTTACCGGGACCCTGGCCTCGGTACTTAACAACATGGGTACCAAACGTGCCTTCGTCGTCTGCGGCGACAATTGCCTCGATGAAATTGCCCTCTCCGGCCCGACTGAGGTCGCCGAGGTCCACCTCGGCACCATTTCCGCCTATACGATTGTACCGGAGCAGTTCGGATTCAAACGCGTTCCCCTGGATGCAATCCGCGGAGGGACCCCGGCGGAAAATGCCGCTATAATCCGGGACATTCTTGCCGGTCAATCCGGACCCTGCCGGGAGATTGTGGTGCTCAATGCGGCATTCGCGCTTCTTGCCGCCGGTATCGCGGCAGACCCGATGGAGGGTATCAGGGCTGCGTCGGAATCTATCGACTCCGGAGCGGCAATGGGGAAAATGGAAGCATTGGCGATGAAGAGCGCATAGTAAGTAATATCAGATACTCCCAATCCCTCTTTGGCGGGGAAATCTTGCTATGCGGGTTTCCCCTGGAGCCGCGCAAAGCCGCATCTCCCACGCACCCCTGCCATGTCCAGCTCCATCCGGACAGCCGAATAAATTCCCGGCTACTATTTCGAACTGTTCCCAGATTGCTCTCGCCATTGTATAATGATAGAGGTCGATATCCGATCCCGCTCCGGCTTTCAGCCTGCGAATAGCCCCATCCCGGGCGGACGTCCTTGGAAGACGGACACAACCGACGGAAGAGACTCTGGATCCTCCAGTGCGGAGATATGGGCATCATGGGCAACGCCACGATCGGCTTTGAGAAAAGGGCAACGTTGTTTTCGGGTTTGCTCGACTCGATTCCGGACCTGATCTTTTTCAAGGATCGGTCCGGCTATTATATCGGGTGCAATGCTGCCTTTGAGGCCTATATAGGGCTGACCTGCATCGAGCTGGTCGGCAAAACCGATCGTGATCTGGTTGCACCCGATTTGGCAGCCCGGTTTCAGGAACATGATAATCTGGTCCTGTCAGAGGGCATCCCGCAGCATTTCGAGCTGGCAATCGACTATGCAAATGGGCGGCAGGCATTTGTTGAAACCTCACTTTCTCCGCTTAAATCCGAGGCCGGCGAGGTAATCGGTTTAATCGGCGTCTGTCGCGATATTACCGATCGCAAGAGTACCGAGCAATCGCTTCGTGCGAATGAGGAGAAGCTGGATCTGGCCATTAAATCGGCGCAGATGGGCATTTTTCATCTCGATTTTCATGATAACCGGCGTTATTACGATAAGCAGATCTGCCTGATGCTGGGTATAAGCCCCGCGGACTTCGCCGGAACCGAGAATGAGCTGCTCCGGCTTCTGCACCCGGAAGACCGGTCGATAATCACGACGGCATTCCAGCGGACTGTCGAGGACAATGTGCCGTACGAGCCGGATTTCCGCATCATCCGCCCCGACGGGAGCCTGCGCTTCCTTTCGGTCAGAGGCAGGCTCCTGCGCGACAGCGAGGGGAAACCGCTCAGGCTGATCGGGGTTGCCTGGGAAACGACGCAGCAGCGGAAGGCCGAGCAGGCGCTGCAGGAGCGTGAGGAACTCTATCGGGCTCTGGCCGAATCTTCGCAGGATTTCATTTTCCTCATCGACCACGGCATGATGATTAAGTATGTCAACAAATCGGCAGCCGATGCCTTCGGCAGCACGCTGGAATCCATGATCGGACGGGAAATGGCGGCATTCTTCCCACCCGGACTTCTTGAGAAGCAAACAGTTGCCATCAATCGCGTTTTTTTGGAGGGGCTCGACCGGTCAAGCGAATCCCAGATAGTGCTGCCCGGAAAAAGCATATGGATCCATACTTGGCTGCTGCCGATACGGGATAAGACGGGCCGGATCTATGCTGTCCAGGGAGTCTCCCGCAACATAACCGAGCGCAAGCACGCCGAACAGGAATTGATCGAAACCAACCGGCTGTTGAAGGAGCAGACCGCGCGCGCCAATGAAATGGCAGTCAGCGCTGAGAGCGCCAATGCAGCAAAACGTGAGTTCCTGGCAAACATGAGCCACGAGATCCGCACTCCCATGAACGGCATCATCGGGATGACCGACCTGCTTCTCGATACCGTCCTTAATGAAGAACAGCTCCGCTACGCCCGGGTGGTCAAGAGCAGCGGCGAAACCCTGTTAAACCTCCTGAACGACATTCTTGATATTTCAAAGATCGAAGCGGGTAAACTTGAGATCGAACAGCTGAATTTCGACCTTCGCGTCATGATGGACGATTTCCTGCAGACAATGGAATTCCTGGCGGAAAAGAAAGGCCTGGAACTGATCAGCTTCATCGATCCCGCGGTTCCTTCGCTCCTGAAAGGCGATCCGGGAAGACTGCGCCAGATCCTGACGAACCTGACCGGCAATGCCGTGAAGTTCACCGAAAAGGGAGAGGTGGAGGTCGACTGCCGGCTTGATGAAGATGCCGCGGACTCCTGCATGATGCGGTTCTCGGTCCGGGATACCGGCATAGGCATTCCCGATAACAGGAAAAACCTCTTATTCAACCATTTTTCACAGGTCGACGGAAGCACTACCCGTAAATTCGGCGGGACCGGACTGGGCCTTGTAATATCAAAGCAGCTCGCCGAATTGATGGGGGGCGAGGTCGGCTTCCGGAGCGAAGAAGGAATGGGCTCGACCTTCTGGTTTACCGTGCGCCTGGCAAAGCCGCCTGCGGAAACACTCGTCAATGCAGCGGCGATCCCCTGTCTTGCCGATCTCCGGGGAGTACGGGCCCTCATTGTCGATGACAACCCCATCAACCGGCAGATTCTATCCAAACGACTGGCGACCTGGGATATGCGCGTATTCGCATGCAATGACGGCCCCGATGCCTTTTTAGCGCTTGGCGAGGCTGTGGATGAGGGGGATCCTTTCAATATCGCCATTATCGACATGCAGATGCCGGGAATGAGCGGCGAGGTCCTCGGGCGAATGATCAAAGCGGATCGCCGGTTCGCCGGAGTAAAGCTGGTCATGATGACCTCGACCGGCATGCGCGGCGATGCGCGGCGCTCCCGGGAAATCGGGTTCTCCGCCTACCTTCTCAAACCGGTGAACCTGAATCTGCTTGCCGATGCGCTTGGCATGGTGCTGTCGGAGAAGGACGCCGACGGCGGTACCGGGTCGACCGTAACGCGGCACCTGATCAGGGAGTCCGAGCGGTCCCGTATCCGGATCCTTCTGGCCGAGGATAATGCGACCAACCAGCAGGTTGCTCTCAGCATGTTCAAAAAATTGGGGTTCCCGGCCGTCGATCTCGTGGAAACCGGCAACGAAGTGCTCGCTGCGTTGGCGCAGAAGACCTATTCCATGGTCTTCATGGATGTTCAGATGCCGGAAATGGATGGTTTGCAAGCAACGAAATGCATCCGGGATGTTTCTTCGGCGTCAGTTCAGCATGACATCCCCATTATTGCGATGACTGCGCATGCCATGCAGGGCGACCGGGAAAAGTGCCTGGCCGCGGGCATGAACGACTATATTACCAAGCCCATTGCCTTGAAAGCGCTCGCCGAGGCGGTAAACCGATGGAGAAAACCGGGATATCGAGAGGATGGCAATCGGTCGGCAGACAATACCGGCGATGGAAAAGAAGTTTCCGCAATCTTTAATTATGCCTCCCTCCTGGAACGCATGATGGGCGATTCCAAACTGGCTCGCGAAATCCTTCGAACATTTCTGGAAGATCTCCCCGTGCACATTGAAAAATTGAAAACCACTATCGTGAGCCGGGATAAACCGGGAATCGCTTCCCAGGCTCACAGCCTCAGGGGGGCGGTTGCAAACATAGGCGGGGATCTGCTCTCCTCAGTGGCTGCCGAACTTGAGAGGGCGGGAACGGGCGGCGATTTGGCTCTCGTTAAAAGCAGCTTTGCAGAGCTTGAAAAGCAGTCCGAACTGCTCTGTGAGGAAATACAAGGCACTCTCGGCATTGAAACGAATCGGCGCCGGGATTGAAGCCCCCGGCTTGCTTCGGGGGACTTATAATTCGCCCGCCCGGCCTGATCACCCGACACCTTTCCGGATATTTGAGCAATCCCGGTTTGTTTATGTTTTTTGCATAAACTATTTCAACTAGGATAATCGGACTCTCTTTGCTTTACAGACCGGACAATTATCCGGTACCGGGAGTGTTCATTTCCTGCTCTCATGCATTTATTTACCATGAATAAACCGGTTCGCAATATTTTCCTCATCCTCATCGCCCTCGCGGCCCTCATCCAGCTCTATCCGGTCAACCGCAAAAATCCTCCGGTAACACAGGATATCGGGGCTCCGCCGACCATTGCCGCGATCCTGCACACCTCCTGCTACGATTGCCATTCGAATGAAACCCGCTGGCCATTTTACAGCTACATAGCTCCGGCATCCTGGCTTGTAGCAGCCGATGTAAAAAGAGGAAGGAAATTCATGAATTTCTCCCGGTGGGATACCTATTCGAAGGGCATGCAGGACACCTTGCGCAGCCGGTGCTATGCCCTCGCCGCGGCAAACTTAATGCCGCTGCCGAACTATCTCCTGATCCATCGCGATGCGCGGCTCGATTCGGTCAAGCTGGAGGTGCTGCGGGTCTGGGGCGGGACAAAGGAGTAAATAAGTTTCGATTATTTTTGGTCTATGCTTCGCACGCTGGAACGTGGAATCCAAGTCAACTTTTTGGCGTGCCGGGCGTTTGACCTCACCTGCGCGAAACGCGCGACCTCTCCGCCAGGAGAGGTTATATAAAAGCAAGAAGATCGGCCATCCGCAATGTAATCGCAAACCAACCGCTACGATGAGAAAACAGGTTTTTCAATTATTTCTTCCATGTGTTTTCTACCTAATGTGAGCGTTGCGGGAGGGGGAAGGNNTTTAATGGTTCCCCCACCAAAGGCATTTGATTTGAGCTCGGTTCCCCCGCCAAAAGCTTATATTCACCGCCTGAGCATTATTATTAATCCCACCACGCTCAGCCCCAGAATTACCAGCGCCGTAAGGTAGACCCATAACTTGACGGGGGGACGGGACGGCACTTCCCCGAACTCTTCCTGCCGCAGCTCCTCGTAGGAAAAGTCATTATCCCCGAGATCGATGCCGTCGAGATAGCGGTTGTCGGACCATCCGGTATCCTCATCGGAACCGCAATGCGGGCATGCACGCGCTCCCCTCGGGATCTCCCCGCCGCAGTGGGGACAGACGTCCCATTCGGCAGGCTTCATGACCTGTCCCCGTGTCTGGACGCCGTGTCGCCCGAAATGCCTTTTGAAGGCGGCTTGAGTACCCCCTGGAGGGTTGCCAGGAATTCTTCGATGCTGAAGGGTTTCGCAAGAACCCCGTCGAAGCCCGATCTTCTGAAATTCCGGAGGATGGGATCGTTGGAATAGCCGCTGAAGGCGATTACCTTTGCCGCGGGGTCGATTTCCCTGATCTCGATCACGGTTTCCTTGGCTCCCATGCCGCCGGGAATGGTCAGATCAAGGATTGCCGCAACAAAGGGCTGCCCCAGAGTTACTGCTTTGGCATACTGTTCGATTGCTTCCCTACCGTTCGATACTGAAACCGGGGTATAGCCCGATTTCCTGAGCAGCGTTTCGACGACCGTGCGGACAACCGTGTCGTCATCCATGACGAGAATTTTTCCGGCGGGATGGTCGGTCATTGGCGATTCAGCGGTTCTTTTCCCTGTGCTGTGAGCCGATGCAGGCAGATAAAAGGCAAACGTGGAGCCTTTGCCGGGCTCAGATTTAACCTCAATATGCCCGTTGTGCCGTTTTATGATGGAATACACTACGGTCAAACCAAGCCCGGTGCAGGTCTTTTTTGTGGTGAAATAGGGGTCAAAAATACGTTCCAGGTGATCGATGGGAATTCCTGCCCCCTCATCCCGCACGGATATTTTCACATAATGCCCTGCAGGAAGGGGTAGCCGGGAATCCTGAACCTGACGCGCCCGGCTGTCCGGACCCGCGCTACCGGACAACGATGCGGAGCCATACGGGAAGCCGGAGGATTCGTTGACAAAATTTGCTCCGGCGATGGTTACCGTACCGCCTCCGGGCATTGCCTGTGCCGCGTTGTTGAGCAGATTGGTGAGAACCTGGTCGATCTGCCCCCTGTCGACATCAACCGGAAACAGGTTGTCGGGAAGGTCGAGTTGATAATCGACATTACTCCCTGAAAGGCTGAACCCCACCGTATCGAGTATGAGCTGCTTAATCGATACCGTTTCCTGGATTGTGGCGGCGCCTTTTGCAAACGAGAGAAGCTGTTTGGTCAGCGTAGAGGCTTTAAGGGCCGCCTTTTCCGCCTCAGCGATGATGGCGCACGTTTCGACATTGGCAACAGAGCTCATCCGCGCCATGAAAAGATAGGTTGTAATGCCGGTAAGAAGATTGTTGAAGTCATGGGCTATTCCTGCAGCAAGCATCCCGACGGATTCAAGCCTTTTATGTTTCAGGAACTCACCCTCAAGGGTGTAGGATTTCGTGATATCGCGCAGGGTAATGACCACGCCGCCGCCGGCATCGTCCTGAAATATGGCGCATTGACATTCTGCGATGCGCTCAGTGCCGTCACGGGCGCTGAGCAGGTATCGGCGATCCTCTTTTCGCTCAGTGGCCGCAAGGCATTGGTCGATAAACTCGTCGCTTTGCCGCGAACGATCGCCCACATCGGAAAGCGCCAGGACCTCCCGCGCCTCTTTGCCCACAGCTTCGTCAGCTTTCCAGCCGGTCAGCGTTTCGGCTGCGGCATTGAAGAAGAGTATGCGCCCGTTTTCGTCGGTTGTAACTACTGCCTCCGGGAGACTCCTGAGCGTTGCCGCAAGAAGCCCTTTCTCCCGGTCGCATGCGCCCGGCAGACTCTGCCGTCCGGCAAGTTTTTCGGTGAGCAGCCGGTTCGCCTCCGACAGCTCGGCTGTACGATTCCGGACCTCACGTTCAAGACGCTCTCCGGATTCGACAAGGGCATCTTCGGCGCGCTGCCGCTCTGCCCGCTGTGAGATGATCTGCACGATTTCCGACAGGAGGCCGATCTCAAAAGGGGTCCAGCGCCGGTACGAGTCGGCGGAGGAAAAGGTGAGTATCCCGCGAGGGGCGGCGGGGTTGTCGTAAAAAAGAGCCAATATGGACTTGACCCGATACCGTCGAAGAAGGGCGGCGATCTCCGCCTGGTTTTTTTCCGTTGTCTCACCCTCGTGGATCTGCACGCTTTTTTCACCGAAGTATTCGCGTATCAGCGAGCCCGGCAGTGTAGCGTTGATTACGGAAGGAACTCCGGGAGCGGTCCATTGAATGGTGCATTGCCCGTCGCCTGTGGCAGGGAGCAATGAAAAGTACGTGCATCGGCTGAGCTTGAGAGCAGGACCGGCCATCGTGAGCAGCATCTTGATGAGTTTTTCTTCAGATACCCGATCACGGGCGGCTGCCTTCCGGATTTCGATCCGAAGTCTTGAAAGCCTTTGACGGAAGGCAATTTTCTCACAGGCGTTCTTGAGCTCCCGAACGGTTTCATCAGGTGATAATTCACCGGTTATCTGCTTCCCTGAAGAGCTATAAATATCCGCAAGCAGCAGGTCGCCTTCATCGAGCGTGTGAAGCAGCTCGGAAAAATAGCGCAGAACCTCGGCGCTCTGCGCCGGGAGATTGGTGAAAGTAACCATGGTACCGTCTTGGGTCCGATAGAGGTATTGCCCCGAAAACCGCGGCGGTTTCGGGCTCTAAATTCTAATATACTCATTGCAAATTAAAGGGGAACCATTTTCAGGATATTTTTCCTCAGTTCCGCCTCTGCGGCCCGACTTCAGCGGATAGAAACAGCCGGGAAGCAGGCGGGGTATCAGTCCGCAGTACAAGTCTGTCGGCAGAAACCTCAGGGCATCGTGAAGGTATATTTGATGCCGATGGGTTTTTCCGCAGGAGGCAGGCGCCAAGCCCCGATTTCATGAATTATCTCGTTGGCAAGCATTTTATC
The DNA here is from genome assembly GCA_003164335.1 of Fibrobacterota bacterium. Classification (GTDB taxonomy): domain Bacteria; phylum Fibrobacterota; class Chitinivibrionia; order Chitinivibrionales; family Chitinispirillaceae; genus BOG-1184. The sequence continues at coordinate 9,567 of PLTF01000101.1, read as the reverse complement.
CCTTTCCTGCTGCCCGCTGATCTGTATATGATCGAGCGATCCATCTCGATTCACGGAAAAAGAGGCCGTAACCTCCTTGGGGAGAGGGCGTGGGAAGTTTCTGAAATGCTCCTCAATGAGAAGCGGCTGGTAATAGCGGTCGAGCAGGGAATCCACCGCTTCCGGGGAACCTATGATCGATGCGCGGGCCTTAAAGGCGTGTGCCAACTCCTCTTTGAAAACCTCGCCGAGAGAGGTGAGGTCCTGGCAGCTCGGCATGGTCAGCGCATTTGCCGAAGCGGCCTTTGCGCCGGAATCCCGAATTCCCCTGACCCTCGCGGTGAGCTGAATCTCCGAATTGATCTCATTGTCCCCGTTACGCTTGAAATAGGGGTTATCCGGGCTTGCGCCGGCGCCCACCAGATCGATAAGCCCCTTGGGAAAAAAAGCAGCGGGTTCCCCTCTGTACCGTCCATATTTCTTGCGGTTGAGCACCAGTGAATCGCCCGATTTGGCCATGTTCCAGAGATCGAGGAAATTCCATCCGCCGAAGCAGGTGTCGCTCCCCCTGATAAAGATCTGATGGATCGTATAGGCATCGCTCAGGGTATCGTTGCCGAGTGCGCCATAGGGAACGACATAGGCAGTACGGACCTGGATGAGCCTGGTTGCAACGGGTGCCGTGGGTCCGGGCAGGGCAACATCCCACTGAGCTACCTGCCAGATGATGCCGTTGCTCTTGATTTCGAGGAGGTCCGATCGCGCGAGCGGCAACCCGCCGGCTGTGACCTCGGAGGTATACTCCCACAGCCCGGCATGCGCGGCAAGGAATTGCAGTTTCTCTTCCTGGCTGAACCGCTTCGTATTGCGATAGTAAAGGTCAAGCTTCTGGGGGTTGTTTGCAATATAGTGCTGCATGTGGACGGCAAGATAGTAGATGATGGCGCAGCTCACGACCGCGAAAAGGGTAAGCACCAGAGCAATCGTCCTGCCGCTTCGATCGGGCTTTTCCTTGTAGATAGTTTCCATGTCCGCCTCCGGGGTCTCACGGTTCGTCGAAGAAAATATATATTAAAATTCTTGAATATCCGGGTGGGGGAACCTCGCTACGCGGGTTCCCCCTGAGGTCGAAAACACCTATACGGTTTTGAATTTTTTCCTTCAGCCTTCAAAGGTATCCATGGAAGACGCAATACGAAGCATACTGTCCGAGATCGGCGAAAATCCGGACCGCGAAGGACTGCTGAAAACACCCCAGCGGGTGCAGAAAGCCTACCAGTTTCTCATGCAAGGGTACACCCAGGACCCGGAAGCGATCCTGAAGAGCGCGATGTATAAGGAAGAGTGCAATCACATGATCATCGTCCGCGACATCGAGCTCTACAGCATGTGTGAGCACCACCTCCTCCCCTTCTTCGGCAAGTGCCACATCGGCTATATCGCCCGGAACAAAGTATACGGCGTCAGTAAACTTGCCCGGCTCGTGGAGTGCTTTGCCCGGCGACTCCAGGTCCAGGAGCGGTTGACGCAGGAAATTGCCGCCTCGCTCATGGGACCCATCGATGCCGAGGGTGTCGGTGTCATCATCGAAGCGCAGCACCTCTGCATGATGATGCGCGGGGTGGAAAAGCAGAACTCCCGGATGGTAACCTCGGCGATGCTCGGGTCATTCCGCAGCGAGCAGCCCACGAGGATGGAGTTTCTAAGCCTGGCGGGAATGAAATAAAAGGGTTGGAGGGTTGGAAAGTTGACAAAATTGGAATGATAGGGCAATGTAAATAATTTTGCTCTATTTCTTTTGTCCCCTGTTTTTCCTACCTTATGGGGGCGTTGCTATGGTGTTAGAAAGCTTCAAACATAAATCATTAAGCCAATGAATGGTTTTTCGTGCTCTCTTTTTATTCTGTGTTTTTTCTACCCTACAAGAGGGTGTTGCGGGAGGGGGAAGGCGTTTGCCAAAGGCAAACATCGCCTCCCCCTTCCGCAGGAAGGGGGAGGCTGAAGACCCGCTATGCGGGGCTTCAGCCCAGGGGGAACCGCCTAGGCGGTTCCCCCACCAGGGGCTTTTACCTTTGATTTGCTTATTATACTTCCACGCCCAAAGGCAATTTCGGCAGCGCATCGCCGAGCAATCGCTTGTTCAAACTCTTCAGCCACCGGGACATATCGTCCGTCGAGTCGATCGCATCGATGTGCGAAATGCTTTCGGCCGCTTCCATGTAACTGATATGCGAAACGATCTCTTTGATGAGCGAAATATTGCGCGGAATTACGCTGAACCGCCGCAGGCCCAGGCCGACTAACAGCACGGTATGGGCGGGGTTCCCCGCCATCTCGCCGCAGATGGAAAGCGGCATGCCGCTGTCGTTGGCGGTCTTGATGGCGTCGCGGATGATTCGCAGGAAGACCGGCTCGACCGGGTTGTAGAGATAGTTGACCTTAGCGTTATTGCGGTCGGCGGCACTGAGGTATTGAATGAGGTCGTTGGTCCCGATCGAGGCGAAATCGATCTCCTTGATGAACATCGGCATGCCGAGTATTGCGAGCGGAACTTCGAAAAGCACCCCGCATTTGGGCATTTCCATACCGAGACGGGAGGCGACTCCGGCGATGACCGATTTTGCATCGATCCACTCCTGGAGCGTGGTCACCATGGGAATCATGATCGAATAGGAATAAGATTGACCAGCGCGCATGATCGCCTCGACCTGCGCTTCGAAATACTCCCGCCGTTCGAGGAAGATCCGGATGGCGCGCCACCCCATGAAGGGGTTGAACTCCGGCGGCATATCGAAAAACTGGGGTACCTTGTCGCCGCCGATATCCATGAGCCTTACAACGCAGTGTTTCTTGTTAAGTTTTTTGAAAATGGCGTCGTAGTACTCGACCTGCACATCTACCGGCGGCATTTCCTTCCGGTTCGAAAGCAGGTACTCGGTCCGGACAAGGCCGATGCCGTCGGCACCGTACTCATTCGCCATGTCGACGTCGTCGGGGAGCGAAATATTCGCCAGGATCTCGATCTTGACGCCGTCGCGCGTGTAAACCGGCCGCTGCCATTTCTTCCGGAGCTCTTCGAGGGCGTTCTCGTCGGTGGCCATATTCCGGTAGCGGGTGATGATGGCTGCCGAAGGCCGGACATAGACCAGTCCATGGTTGGCATCCACCAGAACGGTATCGCCGGGGGAGATATTTTCCGTAAGGTGCGAGATACCGGAAACTACCGGAATATTATAGGAACGGGCAAGAATTGCTGCATGCGAAGTTTTACCACCGCTCGTCGTCACCACCGCCTGCACCTTGGACTTTTCATAGGTCAGGATATCGGATGGCGTAAAGGTACGCGAGACGATGAGGACGACCGGTTCCATGAATTTCGTGGTGCGTCCGTCTCCGGCGTACAGGTAGGAGATCAGCCGTTCGCAGATCTCCACGATGTCGCTTGCGCGCTCCCTGAAGTAGGAGGTTCCCGCGGCATCGAACCGCTTGATAAAATCATTGGATACCAGGCGGATGGCGGTCTCGACATCGTAGAGTTTCGTCGAGATGGTTTCAACCACCTGCCCGATAAAGGCCGGATCGTCGAGGATATGCTCATAGATATTCAGGATCGACACGTCGAACTGCGCGGATTTATCCATACCGTTGAGATGTTGCCGGTATTCCTCTTTGGCGCGTTCGCGAATCTCGTTGAAGCGCATGATTTCGCTGCCGAGGTCCTGCCGCGCGATCGAAACGGTCGACGTGTGCGGAACAACCCGGCCTACAAAGTAGGCTTTTCCCGTTCCCCACCCGGATACAACCGGAATACCCGATAGTTTCAGGTCTTTCTTCATACGGCCGCCAGTTTCCAGATGTCGTTGACATACTCTTGAACGATACGATCGCTCGTGAACCACCCCATGTGCGCAAGGTTGGACATGCAGACCCTGAGCCATGCCATGGGCTCGCCGTACAATACATCGACCTGCTTCTGGCGTGCGACATAGTCGTCGAAATCGAGCAGCACGTACCGGCGGTCCGAATCGCGCAGGGCCGAGAGCAGCGGATGGATGGCATGACCGTCAACGGTGTGGGGAATGAGATCGTTTTCAAGAAACGAGAATATTTCCTTGAGCCGCTCGTCACGCGCCAGGAGATCGGCAGGATGGTAGTCGTGGAGGCTCGAAAGCGCGGCGAGGTTGTGGCCGAAGGAGAAGAGATTTCCCTCCCCTATTCTTTCCGCAAGCTCTATGTTTCCGCCGCTGCGGCTCGCTATGGCAACGGCGCCGTTCAGGGCGAATTTCAGGACAAAGGTCCCGCACGACTCCATTCCCGCGGTCGACAGCTGCTCCGACAAGTCAACTGCCGGCGCGACCCGCTCGGCCCACCCGAGGTTTGCATTGGGGATGAAAATAACTTTCATGAGACTATTTGCGGCGGGGTCGTTATTGACCCGATCCGCAACCGCCCATATCAGGTGAATAATCTGCTTAGCCAGGAAGTCCGACGGCGAAGCCTTGCCGCCGAAAATATGCACCCGCGGGATCCCCGGCAGCTTACCCTGCTTTATCGAGAGGTAAGAGTGCAGCATATAGAGCACGTGCAGAAGTTGCCGTTTGTTTACATGGATTTTCCCGAACTGGACATCGTAGAGCATCGATTCGTCCACGGTAAAGCCTGACGTCAGCTTCAACGCATCCGCAAGACCCCGTTTGGCTTCCCGTTTGATGGCGGCAAACGCATGGAGGAATCGCTCGTCATGGAGATGTTTTTCGATCTGGTGCAGGTGTTCCGGCCGGGTTATCCACTGTTCGCCGATATACCTGCTCAGGAGCTGGCTCAGGGGGCGGTTGCAGTACATCAGCCAGCGGCGTTGGCCGATACCATTGACTTTGCAGGAGAAACGGTTCGGAAGGTAGTCCGCATAGGAGGGGAATACCCGTGACTTGAGACCGGCGGTCTGTTCCGCCGAAACGCCGATGACCGAATTCGACCCGAGCACCGCAAGGTCCGCAAAACGGATCCGCTTGACCTCACCCTCCTCGACCAGCGAGAGATCCCGCACCAGGTTGGACTCGGGCCCGCGCCTGTTCCGTACCTCATCGAGGTGAATCTGATTAAGGTCAAAAATTATCTGGAGGTGGCGCGGCAGGATCTGTCCGACCTTATAAACCGGCCATATCTCGGTATCTTCCTTGAAAAGAGCGTGGCTCGTGTACGAGAAAATGGCCCTGGTCATCTCCCAGGCCTTTGCCCAGGCAACGCCCTCCTGATCGACCAGGAGGCGCATCATCTCCGGAATGGCAAGTGCGCAGCAGCTTCCCCCGAGGTGGATGGCTATTTTCTTGTCAAGATCCCCGACGGTGTTGCCGTCCTGCTTGAAACGGCGGACGATGTCCTGCAGCGAGGCGCAGATGAAGAAATACTGCTGTTTCATCCGAAGGTCCGTGGCGCGCCGTACATCTTCGTCCGGAAAAAGAAGCTGGGTTATGCGCCCGTATTTGGACTTGTCCTCGAACGCCCGCTCGTAATCACCATGGTTGAGGTAATCGGGCAGGAACTCCTCGGACGAACGGGCCGACCAGAGCCTGAGAGTATTGACGGTCCCGTTCCGGTAGCCGATGATCGGGATATCGTACGGTATCGCGTGAACGATCTCGCTATTCTTCCATTCATAGGGCCCGAGGGGGTCTGCAGGGTTTGCATTCCTGCACTTGCCGCCGAACTTTACCGTGCAGGTGTATTCGAGCCGCAAAATTTCCCACGGGTTGCCGCGCCGTATCCAATCGTTAGGCCGCTCGATCTGGACTCCATTATGGATTTCCTGGTTGAACTGGCCGTAGTCGTAGCGGATGCCATAGGCCATGGCAGGGTATCCCTGCGAGGCAAGGGCATCGAGCAGGCAGACCGAACTCCGGCCCTCACTCCCGTTGCCGAGCATATAGTCGTCCTCTTCGGCGTAGAGGTCCTCGATGGAGAATCCAAGCGACTTAACCGCTCGCGCCATCTCGCTTTCGATGTCGAGACTCAGCATATTCGGCAGAAGGTTTTTCCCGAGGATGTATTCGGTGGAGAGGTAATACACCCGCCTGGCGTTACGTTCGTGATAACGCCGCTGGGTCTCGATCCATTTTTCCATCAGTTCGTTGCGAATCGCGTAGGCAAGCGCCAGATAGCGGTCGTAAGGTGTGGCGGTAGACTCGTCCTTGGCCAGGAAGTTGATCAGGTACCGGTTGAAATTTTCTCGCAGCGTTTTGCTGTCCATAGGACCCGTGGGTTCCGACCGAAGATTAGAAAAATAATCAAGTTACTATGTTTAATTATACTAGCCTGCCGCTCTTTCATCAACCCTTACGTTATAAGCGGTTATCCTTCCTCCTTTGAAGGCAGGGAAGAACCGGCGCCTCCTAACCTATTGAGATACTGGGAAAATAGCAAAAGTGCGGTGCCTGGTGATACGATTTTGTTGATTCTTTCGCCGGAAATCGGACAATTCCCGCCGATCCGAACCATCTCGGTTTCTTTGCAATGAAACCCAGGGCATTTGATTCGGCCTTCGCCACTCATGATTCCACCGCGCTCGACCATGGCACGACTGCTGCCGGCTAATTCATAAAAAAGGCCTGCTTCCAGGAATAGGAAACAGACCCGATATCATCGCACAAAGGAAGCTTCCGGGGCTGCAAATTACCCTAAAAACCCCAATCCCTGCCGAAGAGTCCCGCAATTGGCAATCCGGCCCGCATGTTCTCGGTTTTCAGCCTGCCTGCCAAAGCGGCAGGCAGGAGAATGTACGGGAGATCTGATCTTTTCGTTAATCAACAACTTCGCGCAACTTGCAATTCGCGTTTTATTAATCTACGGTCGCAACTTTTTGTTCAAAGGTCGTGACCGCGGAAACGCCGTTTTTGATTTTTACGGTCAGGAGGTAAGTGCCGGAATGAAGGCCGCCTTGTGCGGACCGTATCGCAAAAACCTGTTTGCCTTGAATTGCAAGGCCGCTGCGGTGTTCGGTCCAGACTCTGCGACCCTGCAGGTCAGTCAGGATTATATTCATCTCCTGCGCGTTTAGTGAAGCGGGCAGCGCAAAATAGAGCATGGAATTGCGAATCCTCAGGTTGCCCAGTTCCGGCATGGCACTGCTATGGAGTTGCATCTCCGGCTGCACTGAGGTGGCGCCGACGATTCTGAGCGTATTGAAGGAGTTCGGTGGCAACGTTGCCATAAACATCTCAGTGCCGACTTTGATGGTAATCGGATTTGCAGAACTGCTTGTATTGTTGGTGACAAAAATTACGTCGCCATTGGGATTCTTGAACGCCGCACTTACGAGATTCGATATGCCGGTGGTAGAAAACTTAACCGCTTTTGCGCCCACTTTCACGTAATGGCCGAAATGCTTGGCCGCATAGAAGTACGGGTTGTAGGTAACTATCCCGGTGGAGCTGTTGATGTTGACCATTACATCCTGGGCGCTGTTCCAGCTGCCGCCCGCACCGCTGGTTTGATTGTTAACACAATCCCATTCGGTGAACTCAGATGCCCGGACGGTGGACATATAAACCGCCAGATCCGAGAATTGGTTGACGCCCGTGGACCAGTCCGCGCTGTTGCCGGCCTTATAGCTCGATTCGGTTTCAATAAACGGGATAGTGGGATATGCGGCAACTGCCTGTGGTCCCCAGGATTGTCCGGAGGTCTCAAACGAATGGCTTAAAAAGCCCATGAAGTTGGCAATGACCGTATCACTCATGCAAAAAGGTACCCAGTCGGAATAGTTGCCGCAGCAGAACACTCCCAGTATAATTCGGGCACTGAGGCTATCTTTCCTGAACCGCGGGACAAAATACTTGGAGTAAAAAGTCCGTTCAAGGGTATCACTCCATAGGCAGGACGGATACGACTTATTCTGGTCCGGCTCGTTCTGGCAACAGACTGCATCGACATTGATTCCGGCAGCCTTGTATCCCTGTACAAATTTATCAAGATACAGTGCATAGGCGGTCAGTGTTGCTGAGTCCGATTTCATGTTTGAACCGGTGTAACTGCCACCTGTCTTCATCCAACCCGGCGGGCTCCACGGCGAACCAAAAAACCGCAGCCCAGGCTGGTAGGCCTGTGCCATTTTGATCAAGGGAATCCGTTTAGTCGAATCGCGATGAAGGCTGAAATACTTCAGCTGATAGTCGCCGCTGCTGTCGTCGAGTGAGTAGGGGGCAGCTTCATCATCGTAATCGCACAGGCCGATCGGAATACGGCCCCAGTTGAAATTGCACCCCGAAGTGTCAAAGAACGCACGGATGACACTATCCTTGCCCGCAGCGCTGAGGGGTGTCATGGCATCCCACCACACTTCCTGGAAGGTACCGCCGAATCCCAGGACGGTCTGATACTGCGTATCAGGGAACACTTCGATGTAGTTGGCCGTGGTCGCCCAGGCTGATCCCGCTTTGGCACCACTATCGACCCAGGGAATGCATGAACTAGTACCCGACTTGATCGTTGTACGCAAGTAGGCAGTCTGTGCAAAAAGCGGTACTGCAGCAAGCAGAAATAGGCATGATTTGAAAAGCCTGTTTTTGCCTCGATGCATGGCATCCTCCTCTGTTGATGGATAGTTGATGGATAATGAAAATATGCCAATAATATAGTATCCGAACTATATTGATGTCACTAATAATATAACTAAGCTGAGCAGCAAGCTTTAAAAGAAATTCCTCCTTAGCCGCACCCTTTTGATAATAAGCTCCTATCAATAATGGTTTTCCAATTAATGCTTTCGAAACCTAATGGACGGCCAAATGTTGATGCCAATGCTGCCTCACCAAAAGCTCCGAAGCTGATCGTTGAGGTTTTTTCGGGGAAATCGTTTAAACCCTTGTTTAATCGTGTGTTTTAGAGTATTTTGATTGGTCCCCATAACTCTGGAGGGGTGGCCGAGCGGCTTAAGGCACAGGTTTGCTAAACCTGCGTACTGGCAACGGTACCCAGGGTTCAAATCCCTGCCCCTCCGTTAAAATTAACCCTGAAACCCTTTGATTTTACTGGATTTCGGGGTTTTTTATTTTAGGGGTGTTTTCAGAGAAGTAAATGTTTCAGAATTCCTCACTACGCTGGAAAACCCGACACTACGACCAAAAACCCGACACTAAACCCGACACTTTAACAAAATTGAGCACGGTACACCTTTTTTCAAAACCTTTTCCGATAACAAGCCAAACGTATTTTTCAACGTGACGCGGTACAAGCCCGTAAAAGCTCGAAAGCGAATGCAGCCCGATCAACCTTCGGGGTGATTACGACCGGTCGGGAGATCGATATTTCCCGGCCTTTTTAGGCAAGTGACTTTCATCAGCATGACTTGGAACATGGATCAAAAACCAGAGGCAAAACAAGGCGTTGAAACATTCCTTCCCGGCGGGCTTCTGGAAGACCTTCGGAAGATGATCCAGGGCGCGCGGGAAGGCATTGCCCGGACGGTGTGTCGGCGGGCACTTCAAAATGTACCGGGTAGTGGGCACTTCAAAGTGTACCACCCCAACGGTTGATAATATACTATTCTTCTGCTGATTTGTTCTTGGAAAGTCTGTAGCTTTTCCCCTTTAT
>PLTF01000010.1 GCA_003164335.1 Fibrobacterota bacterium | reverse complement strand
ACGGGGATTACCGGAGGCTTACGGTGCTCCTGCTATTGACCTTATTGATGGTGAACAACTTGCTGATAAAATAAAGGAATTGGGTCTTGGGTTAAAAATAGAAATGGTTGAAAGTGTCGTAATTGATAGTGATTGGTACAACAATATTTAATTTAGAAAGGTGCTCCTTATGCCCAACAATCTCCTATCTTCTCTCTTAAAACAAGAAATCTCTCGCATGTCTCGTAAAGAGATTAAAGCTGCTACTGCTTCCATCCACGCATCAAACATCTCGCTTAAAAAAAGAACGTAGCCGATTTAAAGAAAAGAATAGTAAACCTTTGCCGACTACTCCTGGGACAGTTCGAGCGCCTTGGCGGCGATGGAATCGATCGGCAGGATGTACTCCGCGGCTCCCCGTCTCACCGCCTCGCCCGGCATGCCGAAAACCACGCAGGTTTTTTCATCCTGGGCTATGGTGTGCGCTCCCGCCTGCTTCATGGCAAGGAGGCCGGAGGCGCCGTCCGAGCCCATTCCGGTAAGCAACACGCCGACGGCGTTGGCGCCGGCATACCGGGCTACCGAATTGAACATGACTTCCACGCTCGGGCGCTGGTGGTACACCGGCGGACCGTCCTTTATCCGGACACCGTAACGCGCTCCGGTTCGCGTGACGATCATGTGGAAATTGCCCGGCGCAATCAGGGCAACCCCCGGTGTCAGCGCATCGCCGTCCACGGCCTCGCGAACCTCGATTTCGCAGATGCTGTTGAGCCGCTCGGCAAAGGCGCGGGTAAATTTTTCCGGCATGTGCTGGACAATGGCTATTCCCGGCGCTCCCGGCGGCATGCGCCGCAACAGGTACTCAATGGCAACCGTTCCGCCGGTCGAGGCTCCGACGGCAATGATCCGGTTCGTCGTTTTGGCGAGGGAGCAGGAAGCCATGGGCGACTGGTCGAGCCGTGCCCTGAGCGCGTTCATTTTTTCGCACCCGGCGATTGAAGCTGCCCGGACCCGATCGATAATCTGGTCCGCAATATCGCCGAGGGTATGGGCGGAATCGGGTTTGGCAATGACGTCGATTGCGCCTGCGGAAAGAGCGTCAAGCGCCATGGCACTGCCGCGTTCGGTAAGCGAGCTCACGATGATGGTGGGGAGCGGGTGGTGGCGCATTACCTTGCGTAGAAAGGTGATACCGTCCATCCGGGGCATTTCGACATCGAGGGTCATGACGTCCGGATGGTATTCGATGATTTTGTCGCGTGCGACAAAGGGATCGGGCGCGGTGGCCACGACCCGGATATCCTCTGCTGCCGACAGCTCTCGTGACAGTATCTGGCGGACGACGGCCGAATCGTCGACGACAAGGACCTTGATCACGGATTTACGCCGCCTTGCCGGAAGGACAGGCCGGGCGGGGACCGTTGACGTCAATGATCGCCAGCACGGCGCTGCCTTCGACCTGCAGCCAGACCCCGGAGTCGCCGCGGCAATCGGCAATTGCCCGTGCCGGGTCGGCGGGGGAGGGAAGGCCGAGATCGAAAACCGCCCCGGTTCCGAAATGGTCGGTCAGGAAATTGCCCAGAATGATGTTAACCATTTCCCGGAGAGCATCGGGCCCCTTTTCCCGGGCACCCGTGCTTCCCGGTTCAAGCCCGAGCATGTTTGCCGCGAGTATGGGAAGAAGCGCTTCGTCGGCCCACAGGCGGAATACTCCCGACGGTTCTCCGGTAAAGGAGAGTGAAACGCCGGCAGGGGTCCAGTCGTCCAGGGAAGGCCGGGCGGTTCCGGGTAACTCGTCGCTGAAGACAAAGGCGGCATCTTCAAGAACGCTCATGGTAACGGTAAGGAGCGAGCGGTTCAGCGTTTCATGGTTCATCCCATGCCCCCAGGGTGGAAACAATGACGTCGCGGATTGCCTCAGGAGTAAAGGGCTTCCGGAGGTAGCCCCTGATCCCCATCTTCTTCAATTCTTCGATGCGCGCGGAACTCCCCTCGGTCGAAACGATGATGATCGGGACATCGCGGAGTTCGGGATCCTCCTGCATGGCATTGACAAGCATGATGCCGTTCATTTCGGGCATATGGATGTCCGAGAAGACGATATCCACCCAGTGCTCCTTGAGCTTGCCGAGGGCCTCCCTGCCGTTGGCGGCTTGAACGACCGCGTCGATCGGCAGCTTCGTCATGGCGAGCGATCGCACGAGAATCGATCGGATTGTTTCCGAATCGTCGATTACCATTACCGTATAGGCCATAGTTTTCTCCCAACTCGTACGAGCTACTGGCCGAAAAAGGAAAGCACTTCCTTCATCCGGACGGTCGTCTGCGCGCATACTTTTTCAAAGATATCCTTTGTTAATCCGAGCCGCCCGGCTGCCCGGCTGTCGTGACCGAAATTCATTCCCTCGTCGCCGATGCCTTCGCCTATCGACCGGGCCACAATATTGGCAACCGACACGCAATCGGTCATCAGGTCCGTTTCGGCACAGACGGCGTGGTGGTTACGGACGCTTCGTTCTATCGCTTCGGGTATCTTCCACACTGCCATCATCTCGGCGCCGACGTCGGCATGCGATAACCCGACAACCTCTTTTTCCGCCAGTTCGCAGGGGCACCCTTCGTCGCACACTTTTTTCCAGATTGCTTCCATCTGGATCCTCGGCGCTGCGCGGGCCAGAACGAGCTTTCCTATATCATGCATAAGCGCCGCTGCAAAGGCAAGTCCGCTGACCGGTGCGGCGAGATACGGCCCGAGCGCTTCAACGGCGGTTGCGGCGGCAACGCTGTGCCGCCAGAGGTCCGTCTCCGCATATCCATAGGCGCTCAGGGTTCCGCTCATGAAGGCCTTCAGGTGCTTTGCCAGAATATCCTTGAGAATGCGCCCGCCTCCGAGCCGGATGACGGCGCCCCTGATATCGCTTATCTGCCGCGATGCACCCGAGAATGCCGAATTTGCATAGGTCAAAATTTCCAGCGCCAGGGCCTCATCGTACCGGATCACGGCGACGCATTCATCGATGCTGTAGAGCGGGCTGTCGAGCAGTCCGGCAAGCCGCAGCGCGGTGGGCGGCAGCGGCCGGAGTTTTCGAATATGGCCGAGGACAAGGTCGTGCACGTTCATAGCGGCAGCGTCTCCCCTCTGCTTGACAGGCGGGTCATCCCGGAACCGATGTCGAGCGAAAGCGTGCGGGGAATGTTCCCTCCCACATGTTCAGCGGCAATGAGCACGTTGTTTTTCCAGAAAAGCTTGCGTGCAATGACGATATTGCGCTTGCCGATGGCAAAGGTGTCCACGATATCCCCGAGCACCTGCGCTCCCCCGGCCATGACAACGCGCAGCCGATCCTTGCGGGCGCCTTTCCGGTAGGCTTCCTCAAAGAAATAGGGAATACCGGTATCGCCGAACATGAGGGGATTGGATGCGGCCTTGTCCGCATCGATGGTTGACAAAGGAAGCATATAATGCAGGAGTCCGCCGACGCAGGCCTCTTCGTCGTGGATGGAGATCCCGATGCACGATCCCAATGCATGCGTGATCAGGAGGTCTCCCCGCTGCGCCGATATCTTCATGTCGGCAACGCCGACCGTATGCCGCATAACCGTGCCCGTCAGAGAACCAGTTTTTCCTTGATAATATCAGGGGTAAACGGCTTGACGATATAATTGTTTGCCCCTGCCTTGATTGCTTCGATCACCTTGGTTTTATCGGCTTCCGAGGTGCACATGATAATTTTCAAGTCGCGATAGCTGTCGTTTACCCGTACCTGTTTCAGAACTCCCAGGCCATCCAGTTCCGGCATATTCCAGTCAAGGAGCATATAATCGATACCGGGATTTTCGGCCAGAACTTTCAGCGCCTGGTTGCCGTTGCCCGCTTCAAGGATATCCGATACGCCGAGCGGCCCGAGAAGTCCCTTCAATATGCGCCGTATGGTGGCGGAATCGTCGACTAACAGAATTTTCATAATGCTGCCTCCCGTTTATCCGCAATTATTTTTTTTCAGAGAGAATTCCACCACAAAATTGCCCATTGGTGTTGAAAAGGGGATAATGATAACCGGTATCGCCGATTGCATCGAAAGCACATGATTCTTGCCGATGACTACCTGGGGAAGCGAAATCGACAGGCTAATTCCCTGTATTTCCTTTTTTGCATTGCCTGCAACGATATTCGCCAGTTCGCCGATCCCGTCGGCAACTTCCATATCAAGATTGTTCATCGGGGCGCCAACGAGCGTCGAAATCATTTTGAGCGCCGTATCGCTCGGAAAACTCAGGGCGATCGACCCCTGGGCCTCGCCGGAGAAACCGATGATCCCGGTGATGTCGGCGGAGGAATACGGTTCCCCTTTCAGCCGGGGCGTTCCGGGTATCGCCTCGATCGAAAACATGGTCCGAAAAACCTCAATGGTAGTGGTGCAGAATGTATTGATCCATAAAGCTTCCATTACTTCCTCCCGTTAATCTTTAACGTAAATTGATGGCGCGACCGGCTTGAACGCACTCAGAATTCCGGTCAGTGTCTCCGCATGACCCACAAACAGGTAACCTCCCTTCCGGCACAAGCGATAGCACTCCTCCAGTAGTTTTTTCCTGACGATGGTATCGAAATAGATCATAACGTTCCGGCAGAAAACAACATCGAAGGGTCCCTTCATCGGGAACGGCACTTCCGACAGGTTCAGCCGGGCGAACTGGGTAATCCGCTTCAGGGCGCTCCCTGCTTCGTAATGTGCGGCTTCTCCGGTACCGGTCTTTATAAAAAAGCGCTGCCGGTATTCCGGCGGGACCGGTTCAATCTGCCGCGCGGAATAGACGCCTTTTGAGCATACCCCGAGCACGCGGGTCGAAATATCGGTTGCAAGGATCTTAACATCGGAAGGGACGTTTCCCAGGGCACTCAGGACCGTCATGGCTATCGAATACGGCTCCTCGCCGGTAGAAGAAGCCGCAGACCAGAATCTGAAACGCCCGGTTCCGGAATCAGTCCACTCGCGGACTTTTTCGGCAAGAAAGGTGAAATGGTGGTTTTCCCTGAAAAAATCGGTGACGTTGGTGGAAATGCTGTCAAGCAGCATCACCAGTTCCCCGCCCGTCGGATCGTTCAACACGCGGTCAAGGTAGAGCTTAAAGTCGTCGATCGCGAGGGCACGCATTCTCTTTCCCACGCGGGCGGTGACAAGCGCTATCTTATCCGGCTTGATGGCAATGCCGCTCTTTTCGTAAACGAGGCTTCTGAATTTATCGAATGTCGCGCTGTCCATGATTCGCTCCGGACCCCGGGTCGCAGCGACAACCCGGCCCGCGAGGCTTTGCGCCCGGCGTCCAGCCTGAGGTCTGCGGCAACGTGATTCCCCTTATTATACCACCAGGAATTGCACGATGCACCATAAAATGCCCGGACTACAATCCCTGGTTTCTAAAGGGCATACCAAAGCTCTCCGCCGCTGGAATCTCCTGTTTTTCCCGATGCGCTGCGGAAAGGATGGCTCCTTCAACGGCATTCCTGATCTGATGAGCGGTAAAGGGCTTTCTGATCAGCTGGTCGATGCACTGCGTATCCGCTGCATCGAGATTGATTTCATACGGGGTATAGGCGGTAATCGCTACGATCGGAACCTCATTGCCGTCGGCGCGCAGCCGGGCAATCATCCCCCTGCCGTCGAGCTCCGGCATTATCATGTCGGTGATGATCGCCTCGAACGCGCCGGCACGGGCAAGGGCGAGCCCTTCCCTGCCGTTACGCGCCGTTTCAACATGATAGCCGGCGTTGCCGAACACGCATCGTAGAAAGGAACAGAACGCCTTTTCATCGTCAATGACCAGCAGTCGGCCTTTCATGGCATCCTCACGCGTTGGGTTGAGGTAACTGCGCCGTGACTTTGAACCTGCCCTTGTCGGAAGGCAGTGTACCGGTCGCGGCGCCCAAAAAAAGCTAAAATTCCCCGAGAACCTCACTCTTCATCGGAATAATCGTTTCGGGATCTGCATATACGGGTTTCGTTGTACCGTACCGGCGATGCCCATCGTCGAGCCGGAGCGTCTTTTCCCGGCGGATCGGGCGCGATCCTTCGCCGGTAGCGCTCAGAGTAAACTGTGCGATCACTTTTTGCAACTCCTCCGCCTGCGTGCTCAATTCTTCGGCTGAACCGGCGGACTCTTCGCTGTTCGCCGCATTCTGCTGCGTCACTTTGTCCATTTGCGCGACCGCATTGTTCAACTGGTCGATTCCCTGCGACTGTTCCTTCGAGGCCGCGGCAATTTCGGCTATCAGATCGTTGACTTTTTTAGAGCTGACCGCGATGGCCTCGAACGAGTTTGCCACTTCCCCGGATATACGCACCCCGTGCTCGGCATTCTGCTTGGTCATTGACGACATCTCTTCAAGGTTCGACGACACCTCCTCGAGACTCGATGCCTGCTCATTGGCACCCTGGGCGAGCGACTGGCTCCCCGCAGAAATCTGCCGGCTTGCGCCAGCTACCAGCCTGGCCGAATCTGCCGCCCGGGCAAGCACGACCTGGAGGTTTTCAACCGCCGCATTGAGAGCATTTTTGATTTTGGCAAGATCGCCCTTGTACTGTCCCTGCATGCGCACCGTCATATTCCGGGCCGCTACCTGTTCGAGAACCGCCGAAGCCTCATTGACCGGTTCGATTACCGCATCGAGCGTGTCGTTCACGCCCTGAACGATTTTCCGGAAATCGCCCTCGTGCCTGGAGGCATCGGCCCGGATCGACAGCCTGCCCTCGGAGGCGGCGCTGCTGAGCATGCGGGTATCGGTTGCAAGCAGGTTAACCGCATCGATGCAGGTATTCAGGTTATTGATGAGAAGGCTGTAATCTCCCTGGAACGATTCGGCGATCTTCGGCGGAACGGCACCCTTGCTGATATCGTCGATGCATTTCGCCGCAACATTCAGGGGACCGACCACCGCATCCATCACCTCGTTTAAGCCCTTGACCATCTCCTTGAAGCGGAAATTGAACCGGGAGTCGTCTGCACGGACGCCGAGCCTCCCCTGCGTAGCTGCTTCCACCAGGACCATGATCTCCTCATTGACCGACAATAGCTGGCTTTTTACCTTATCGATGGCATCGGTTATCATCGCCTTCTCACCGGGAAGCCGATCCATGTCGACGGACAGGTCGCCCTGCGCATACTGGCCGACCACCTGCACGATTTTCAAGGTGACCGCGATATGCGACTGCACCAGGGAGTTGATGCCTTCCGCCATTTCGGCATAGGCCCCCTGAAATTTGTCAACCGGCATGACGGCATCGATTTTTCCCCGGTCATGCAGTTTGCTCATTTCGGCGCGGGCTTCCAGGAGGCCGCTCAGGGCTTCGATACACCGGTTGAGATTGTTCTTGATGGTATTGAAATCGCCGTTGTAATTCTCGGTGATTTTCTCCGGGATTTCTCCGCGGCTTATCCGGTCGACATATTCGGCTGCAATGTTGAGCGGGCCGATCACCGCATCGAGCGTGTCGTTGAATCCCTGGATGATGGTCCGGAAATCGCCCTCGTGCTTTGACGCATCGGCACGGACCGAAAGCCTTCCCTCGGCTGCGACGCCGGTCAGCATCCGGGTATCGGTGATAAGCGCCTTGAGGTTGTTGCGGACCTGTTCCACGGTTTCATTGATATGGGCAAGGTTGCCCGGAAATTTTTCGAGTGCCGTCTCAAAGTTCCCCTTGCCGAATTCGGCCACGCAGGCCATCGCCTTCCGGTTGACCGCCAGGTGCCCGGCAACCATCGCATTGACTCCCTCGGCCATCTCCCGGTAGGCTCCATGAAATTTGCCGGCATCGATTGACGCATCGGTTTCGCCCCGGTCGTGCTTCCGGCTCATGGATTCCATCTCTTCGATCAATCCCTTGAGCGAAGCCGCAGTTTTTTCCAGGGCCGGGGCGATTTCATCCTTATCGTCCATGGCGGCGATATCGACCGTCAATTCTCCATCCCCGATTTTCT
Source organism: Fibrobacterota bacterium (assembly GCA_003164335.1). Classification (GTDB taxonomy): domain Bacteria; phylum Fibrobacterota; class Chitinivibrionia; order Chitinivibrionales; family Chitinispirillaceae; genus BOG-1184. Next base: position 98,870 of record PLTF01000010.1, on the reverse strand, counting down.
GGATCGTGGTGACGACATTTTTCTGCAAATCGTCGGCGAATCGATCCATGGCATTGGCCATGATCCCGATTTCGTCCTGGCGGTCGCCCACGTGCAGGCGGTTCCGGAGATGACCCCTGCCGAGTTCCCGCATCATGGCGACGCATTTCGAAAGCGGCCCGGCAATGCTGCGGGTGAGGAAAATGCCGATGGCGATGCCGATGCCCGATCCGGCGATGAGGATGATGATCATCATGACCGTGGCGGTATGCGCTTCCTTCGCGTTATTTTCTGCCGAACGTTTTGAATTTTCGAGAACTTCATCCGTAACGGCGGCAATGGCATCCTGCTCGTTCTTTACAATTTGCGGTCCTCGTGTATGGACGATCTTCCACGCCTCACCGGTTTTGCGCTGCCCGGCAAGCGCTTCCACGGCATCGAGCAATGCGAAGTAATCCGCATTTGTCCTGCAGAACGTTTTATAGTTCCCTTTGTCGGCTTCCCCGGAAAGCGTCCCTTTGTAATCTTCCGTAGCCTTTACAAGAAGCTCCCGGCATTCCCTCATATTGTCAATGCAGGTCCGGATAGTTGCGGGATCGGCGGCCTGGAGCATGTCGCGCATCGAAACCCTGGTCAGTTCGAACCGGGATGCAATGCTTCCGATCTCTGCAAGCGGCAGGGTGCATTTCTCATAGAGATAGCGACTGCTTTTTTCGAGAGAGGCAAAGTTGAAAACCGCCTGGATTGCATTTATCGAGGCTATTGCCGAAACAATGAGAAACCCAACCTGCAATTTTGTTCCAATTTTGATCCTATTAAGCATGCCTCACCCCTTGAATGCTTTAATGTTTATGATCATTATTCGCTTTAGTATCTGTTTTTCCATATCCCGATGGTACTCCTCCGGCCAGCTTTTCTCCGAGCCCGCCCGACCCGGCAACAAAAGCTTCCCTTTCGAGGCTAGGGGACATGCATTGTGCTCCTCGGTAAAAGGCTAAAAGTGACAAAGTGACAGAGAAAAAAATCATTGCATGAGCAGGGCAACCGATTTCCCCTGCTTTGACCTGTCGCCCCTGTCCGACTTGTCCGACCTCTTCCTTATCCTCCCTGCGCCAGCTTGACGATGCCGCCGACATCGAGAATCAGGCTTACCGATCCGTCGCTCATGATCGCTCCGCCGGCAATGCCGGCAATTTCGCCCATCTCCTCGCCGAGGCTCTTGATCACCACCTGCTGCTGGCCGACGATGTCATCGAGGTGAAGGCCTATTTTTTTCCCCAGCATGTCTTCGACGATCATGACTACGCCGTCACCGGCGGCATCTGTTTGCGAAGGGGTGTTCCTGCCGAACAGCGATTCAAGATTTATAAGCGGGATAAGGTCCCTTCGTACTTTGATCATGGCGCCGCGCTGCATTACCCGCTCGATCTGACCCTCTGCAGGGCGGAGCGATTCGACGATCGCCAGGGTCGGCACAATGTATTGCTCTCCTGCGGCGCGGACGATCATGCCGTCGACAATGGCCAGTGTCAGCGGCAGGCGGATAGAAAAGGTTGTGCCTTTTCCGGGGGTCGAGACTATCTCCACCGACCCACGCAGCGCCTCGATATTGCGGAGTACGACATCCATGCCGACTCCACGTCCGGAAATATCGGTCACCTGCTTTGCCGTTGAAAATCCGGGGAGAAAAATGAACCGGTAAACGGCATCATCCGTCAGGCGTTCCTCCGGCTTGCACAGGCCCTTTTCGACCGCCTTGCGAAGGATTGCCGCCCGATCGAGACCCCTGCCGTCATCCGATACCTCAATGTAAATATTGCCGGCCCGGTGATACGCGCGGAGCTTTACCGTTGCCCTGGATGGTTTCCCGGTTTTTTCGCGCTCATCGGGAGGTTCGATACCGTGATCGACCGAGTTGCGGATCATATGGATCAGCGGATCCCCGATTTTCTCGACGACCGATTTGTCGAGTTCCGTATCTTCTCCTTCGGTAATGAAGTCGATTTCCCGACCGCATTTTTTCGCCAGATCCCTTGCAAGGCGGGCCATTTTCTGGAAGGTCGCCAGTACCGAAACCATCCGGAGCGACATGGCCATTTCCTGGATCTGCCGCATGATCATCGCGGCATGGCCGATTTTTGTCTGAACCGCCTGGTCGGCGATTCCCATGACCAGCTTATCGGCATAAATCATGGACTGGGCGATTACCGCCTCACCGACCGCATCGACCAGCTGGTCGATGCGGCCCACCGGGACCCGGATGGTTTCCTCTATGGTAATTGACGACCGGGCGGACGATTGCGCGGCTATGGCGCTGCCGATTTCACTGGCGGATACCCGCTTGTCTTCAATAAGTATTTCGCCGATCTTTCTGGTATCGCCCTGCTTCTGTTTCATGAGGGCTTCCTCGACCACCTCACGGGAAACGATCCCCTGCCGGACAAGCAGATCCCCGATCCGTATCTTTCCCTCAGGAGGCTGGGGACCTTTTTGCGATTCGAGCGAGGCCAGCCGGATGAGCACCGCCTCGTATTGCCCGGGAATCGCCGGGTGTGCTCCGCCGATCGACTCCTCGACATTATCGATAAAAGCTTTCAGGCAGTCGTTGGATTCCAGAAGCGTGTCGATGGTGACGGGAGAGAGGGCATGCTCACCCTTCCGTGTACGGTCCATGACGCTTTCCATGGTATGCGCCAGTTTCTGGATCTCCTTCAGATTGAGAAAGCCCGCTACCCCCTTCACGGTATGCCATGCCCTGAAGACCCCGTCGATGCGTGCCGAATCGGCCGGGTTTGTTTCCAGATCGAGGAGCTGTGTTTCCGCCGCAGAAATATGATCGCGGGCTTCATTGACGAAATCGGTCAAGAGCGACCGGTCTCCCCCGATGGACAAAGGGGCTCCGGCTTGCGTCTTTCCGGTATCGCCCGCTTCGCTCGATTCCGGCTCCTGCTCCGGGTCTTCCCCCTCCTCGGGCAACGGCCCTTCTCCCCGTTTCAGGTTCCCGGCCACCCTGAGCATTTTTTCAATACTTATGCCGAGTTTTTTGCTTCCCGCAACGAAATCGACCTCCCCGAGAATCATTTTCTCAATGAGCGATACGGTACGCTGAATCTGGGTAGTAAATGCCGGAGGCAGCGTGCCTCCTTCAGAAAGACCGGTAAGAACGCCGAGAATCGGGTTAAGCAGGGCAAGATTGGTTTTTTCAAGCAGCAGAATTTCTGCCGCGACCGTATTGAGCCGCTCTTCGACCAATCCAAAATCGTGTGGCATAAGGCTCTCGTGCGGAAGCTACCGTTTACCGGCGATCTTCGCGCCCTTGAGGGTGATGCCGCGGAGTTCGATTCCGGCGGCACTCCGGAGACCGGATGCGCGAATTATCCCGATTATGCTAATTATATCACTTTTTCATTTGCCATGCACGATAAATGGGGGATTTGCAGCATAAAGCAATATCCGTCCGGGTCTGTTCCGGGAGAGGGATCCGGACAACCGCGAGCCGTATCGGCCGGAACTTCGGAGAGGGCAGGCGTTTAGTGCGCAGGGCGCACGTAACCCCTGCATCGTGCCAAATCGGTGAGAAGAAATAGATCTTCTTCTATAAGCCTTGATTGTTGAAGGGAAAGAACCGCTCTCCGGCCGACTTGCGGGTTCCCTCACCCCCGCTTTTTTTTACCAGTACCGATTCGACGACATCCCTGATCTCCTGTGAGGAGAACGGCTTATAGATGACAATGTCAACCTGGTCGTTCCGGGCGGCATTGAGATTTATTTCGAAGGGAGTATAGGCGGTTATCGCGATGATCGGAACGTCGTTACCGTCTGCCCGGAGACGCGCGATGACCTCCATACCATCAAGGTTCGGCATCATCAGGTCGGTGATGATCACGTCAAATTGCCGGGTCCGCGCAAGCGCCAGACCGTCTGTGCCGTTGCGGGCCGTTTCCACGGCAAAGCCGTCCTGGTTAAAGAGGCATCGCAGAAAAGAGCAGAATGCCATCTCATCGTCGATAATCAGCATCCGGCCTTTCATAAATGCCTCGTCATGGGGTGAAAGGATCGTAAAAGAATTCCGGGCGGCTCCCCTGCCTTGCAGGCAGGAGGCCGCCCGGGCCGTCGGTTGACTAAAACTCCCTGAGAACTTCACTCTTCATCGGGATGACCTCCTCAGGATCAACTTTACCGTTACCCGATTTCCTGGACCGAACCGTTACCACGGGCGCCGGCCTGGCCTTTCCTGAATAGCCATGGTCTTCATCGTGCTGTACGGTTTTCATGGCGTGAGCCGGGCGGGGAGCTCTATCCCGCTTGCCCATCGAGGAGGTCAGGCTGAATTGCGCGATCATGCTTTGCAGCTCTTCGGCCTGTGAACTCATCTCCTCCGAGGCCCCTGCAGACTCCTCGCTGTTGGCCGCATTCTGCTGTGTCACCTTATCCATCTGTGCAACCGCGGTATTGAGTTGATCGATGCCGGTCGACTGTTCCGATGAGGCTGCAGCGATCTCATTGATCAGGTCGTTCACCTTTTTCGAGCTCACGGCAATAGATTCGAACGACTTGGAAACTTCGCCGGAGATCTTGACTCCATCCTCCGCATTCTTGACCGATTCGCTGATCATATCGGCGGTGTTTTTAGCGGCCTGCGCCGATCGCTGCGCAAGGTTACGCACCTCCTCCGCGACCACGGCAAATCCTCTGCCCGCCTCCCCGGCCCGGGCCGCTTCGACCGCGGCATTGAGCGCAAGAAGGTTGGTCTGCATCGCGATCTCATCGATCGTCTTGACGATTTTCGCTGTCTGGTCCGAGGACTCCTTGATCTTATTGATGGCGATACTCATGTTCCCCATTGCCTCAGCGCCCTGGGCTGCGTTGCCGTTCGCCTCGGCTGCGAGGGTTTTGGCCTGGTTGGCGTTCTCGGCATTCTGTTTGGTCATGGACGACATTTCTTCGAGGCTCGACGATACCTCTTCGAGGCTCGATGCCTGCTCGTTGGCGCCCTGCGCCAGCGACTGGCTGCCTTCGGAAATCTGCGTACTTGCTCCAGCCACCTGCTCGGCCGACTCAGCCGCCTGAGTGAGGGCCTGGTCGAGATTATCGACGGCGGAATTGAGCGCCTGCTTGATCTTTGCATGGTCGCCCTTGTAATCACCCTTGACGCGGACAGTCAGATCGCGGCCCGCAACCTTTTCGAGGACCGCGGCGGCCTCGTTGATGGGCTCCAGAACCGAGTCGAGCGTCTTGTTGACTCCGGCGACCAGCTCGTTCCACCCTCCCACGAACAGTCCTGCGTTTGCCCGTGTTCCCAGCTGGCCCCCTATCGCGGCCTGGACGAGGAGGTTAGTTTCCCGCAGCAGGGAGCTCATCATCGTAACGACCGCATTGAGGTTGTTCTTGATGAGGTTATACTGCCCTTTATAAACATCGGTTATTTCGGGCGGGATGACACCGTTTGAAACTTTTTCCACATAGCCGGCCGTCACCATGAGGGGGTTGACTATGTTGGTGATCGTATCGTTGACGCCGGACACCAGCTGCTTCCAGCCACCGGCGAACAGGTCCGGATTGGCGCGCTTATCGAGTTCGCCGTCTGCGGCGGCCTTTATAATGATGTCCGTTTCCTTGAGTAATTCGCTCATCATCCTGACAACGGCATTGAGGTTGGTCTTGATAAGATTATACTGGCCTTTGTATACCGTGGTTATTTCGGGCGGAATTATCCCTTTTGAGATCTTTTCCACATAGTCCGCGGTCACCATGAGCGGATTGACCATATTCGTTATCGTCTCGTTGACACCGGCAACAAGTTGCCTCCATCCGCCGAGAAACAGGTCCGGGTTCGCCCGCTTATCGAGCTCGCCGTCGGCCGCTGCCTTTATGATGATGTCCGTTTCCTTGAGCAGGTCACTCATCATTTTTACCACTGCATTGAGGTTGTTCTTGATAAGGTTATACTGGCCCTTGTACACCGTTGTTATTTCGGGGGGAATGACTCCCTTGGATACTTTTTCCACATACTCTGCGGTCACCATGAGAGGATTGACGATGTTGGTAATCGTATCGTTGACGCCGGAAACCAGCTGCTTCCAGCCGCCGAGGAACAGGTCCGGATTCGCGCGCTTATCGAGGTCGCCGTCGGCTGCCCCCTGGATCAGTTTACCTAATTCGACATTTACTTTCAAGAGATTGGTTCTCAGCGCTTCGATATTATCATTGATGAAAGCTTTTTTGCCCGGGAATTTTTCAAGAGGTGCTTCGAAATTACCTTTGCCGAATTCTGCAATGCAGGCCATAGCCTTTTTCTTGACAGCGATGTGACCATTGACCATTTTGTTGACTCCCTCGGCCATTTCGCGATAGGCTCCGCTGAACCGGGTGCCATCCATGACGACGTCGATATCGCCGAGGTCGTGCTGCTTGCTCATCGTATTCATATCGGCCACCAGTGTACGAAGGGATAGCACCGTCTTCATGATCGCCGGTGCAATCTCATCCTGGCCGTCCTTTGCCTTGATGTCAACGGAGAGGTCGCCCTCACCGATTGTCACTACCGCAGCGACTACTTTTTTCTGGAGATCCTCGGCGAACTCGTCCATGCAATTCGCCAGGGCGCCTATTTCGTCCTTCCGGTTCATCTTGAGGCGTGTACTCAAGTGTCCCTTCACCATCTCCTGCATCATGGCAACACCCTTTGCGAGGGGGCCGGCAATGGAGACAGTAAGGGAAATCCCGATCGCAAGGCCAAGCGCTACGGCGATCGTGAAACCGATGACCATATTTTGAACGCTGCCTGCCGCGTGCGTTCCGACAAAGGCTGATATGAGGGCGACGAGAATGAACCCGCCAATCATTTTGGGCCCCAATTTAATACTGTTAAGCATAGCACCTCCTGGTATTTGATGGTGATATATAGGACTGCCGTTGATTGTTCATGTGTTATTACTGCTATGCCGGTTGCAGCGCAGCAATCTCCTCGGCCGAAAGAACCTTATCGATATCGAGCAGTATCTTGACGCTCTGCCCGATCTTGCCCATGCCGAGAATGAATTCCGTATCGATGGTAGCCCCGAACGACGGCGTCTCCTCGATATTTTCGGCATGGATATCGAGCACCTCCTTCACCTCGTCGATAATGACCCCCATGACGATGGTTGCGGTCGCGTGGGCGATCTGGACCACGATGATGCAGGTCCGCTCGGTATCGGCGACATTCTCAAAGCCGAATTTGGCGCGCAGGTCGACAACCGGAATCACTTTGCCGCGAAGGTTGATGACGCCGCGGACATAGTCCGGGGTGCGGGGAACCCTTGTCACCGCCTGCATCTGGATGATCTCCTGTACCTTGAGGATTTCGAGGCCGTACTCCTCCTCGGTAAGCCTGAAGGTGAGGTATTTACCGGCAAGTTTTTCGCCGACATTGCTCTGTTCGGCGACCGCCGTTCCGCTTTCCAATGTGTGGGACATGCGAAACATTCCTTTCTTTAGGGTTTGTGGTATGCCTTCGTAAACCGGATAATCCAATGCTGCAACTTCCTGAAGAACCTCTTCCCTTCCCGATCCTTCTGGAGGGATTGCATATAGTACCGGGAAGGTTGCGGCAGGGGGCGCACCCTGTCTGCGAACCGCAGGTCCAGTATCAGCACCTCTTTGCGCTCCTTCATTTTACTGCTCTTCATTCATGCTCCGGGCAGGAGAATAAGCTGGAAAAGTGACAGATCAAAGCCACCCCCAATTACCCTCCGTGCGCCAGCTTGACAATTCCGCCGATATCGAGTATCAGGCTTACCCCTCCGTCATTCATGATCGCACCTCCCGTGACGCCGGGTATTTCACCGAGTTCTTCCCCGAGGCTCTTGATCACCACCTGCTGCTGCCCGATGATTTCGTCGAGGTGCAGCCCTATTTTTTTGCCCAGCATATCTTCCACAATCATGACGACGCCCTCCCGACCGGCCGCCGCTCCGGCGCAACGGTTACCGCTGAAAAGGGAGGCAAGGTTCACCAGAGGAATAAGGTCGGTACGCACCTTGATGACCTGTCCTTTGCCCATGACTGTTTCAATCTGGTGCTCGCCGGGCTTGAGCGATTCGAGGATGGCGAGGGTAGGGATAATGTATTCCTCGCTTCCTGCGGCAACGATCATACCGTCCACTATGGCGAGCGTCAGGGGAAGGCGGATGGAGAACGTGGTACCCCGGCCCCGGGTCGACATGATTTCCACCGAGCCGCGGAGCGCCTCTATGTTGCGCCGCACCACATCCATACCCACGCCGCGGCCCGATACATCCGTGACCTGCTTTGCCGTCGAGAGGCCGGGCAGGAAAATAAAGCCGAATATTTCGCTGTCGGTCAATCGTGCATCGGCTTTGCAGAGCCCGCGCTCGACCGCTTTGGCGAAGATCGCGTCCCGGTCGAGCCCGCGGCCGTCGTCCGCTACGTCAATGTACATATTACCGGCACGGTGGTATGCCCGGAGGCGGACCGTCGCCTTCTGCGGCTTGCCGGCGGCAACGCGTTCCTCCGGCGGTTCGATGCCGTGATCGACCGCATTGCGCACCATGTGCACCAGAGGGTCGCCGATCTTTTCGACGACCGATTTATCGATTTCGGTCTCCTCGCCTTCGGTGACGAAATCGATCTCCCGGCCGCACTTTTTCGAAAGATCTCGGGCCAGTCGCGCCATTTTCTGGAAGGTGGCCTTTACCGATACCATTCGCAGCGACATGGCCATTTCCTGCATCTGCCGCATGATCATCGCCGCGTGGCTGATTTTGGTGTTGATGCCCTGGTCGTCGATCGCCTTTATGGTCTTGTCCGCATAAATCATGGATTGCGCGATGACTGCCTCGCCGATGATGTCGACAATCTGGTCGATGCGGCTTACCGGCACGCGGATGGTTTCCTCGATCGCACTGCCGGATTTTCCGGCAGTCTGGGCAGCGAGAGCTCCTGCAACCGCGCGCGCCGGCACCGCCCGGTCTTCGATGAGTATTTCGCCGATTTTCCGCTTGTCGCCCTGCTCCTGGAATTTAAGGGATTCGTCAACCGATTCCCGGGATACCATGCCCTGCTCGACGAGAAGTTCGCCGATCTTTTTTTCCGGACAGGCGATGGTGGCAGCGTCATCGGGGAACGGCTGAGCATCAAGCTCCATCAAGCGGTCCACCAGCGCCTCATAATTATCCGGGATCTCGAAAGAACCACCGGAAAGGGTATTCTCGACATTTTTCATGAATGCCTTCAGGCAGTCGTTGGATTCGAGCAGCACATCGATCCGGGCTGCGTTGAGCGTGCTTTCGCCCCTGCGGACCCGGTCCATTGCGCTCTCCATGCCATGCGCAAAGCTCTGTATCTCTTTCAGGTTAAGAAATCCCGCAACTCCCTTGATGGTATGCCAGGCGCGGAAGACCGCGTTGATCCGCTCCTCGTCCGCAGGGTTTATTTCGAGTTCGAGCAGCACCCTTTCTGCGGTATGAATATGCTCCGACGCCTCGGTGATAAAATCCGCCAGCAGCGAGGGATCGCCTGCAATGGTCGGCGCTGCAATCGTCGGGGTCGTGCCGGTGTCCGGTACCCTGTTGTCGTTTCCGGTATCTTCGTCTTCAAGAGGAAAAAACTCCTCGGCATTCTTTTCCCCTTTTTTTCCGCCTAATGCGGAAGTTGCTTTTATCATTTTTTCGCAGCTCTGTCCCAGCTTCCTGCACCCCGCGCCGAAGTCAACTGCTCCAAGAATGATGTTTTCGATGAGCGAAACCGTTCGCTGGATCTGCGCCTTGAAAGCAGGAGGAAGCTCCATGATGCCCGGGATTGCGTTGAGGCTGTTGATAATGAGGGCAAATGGGGACAAATCCGAATTTTCAAGCAGCGGAATCCTTGCGGCAATTGAGTTCAAGTGCCCTTCGATGGCGGCATAGTGGTTTGTCATTGCTGCTTCCCTGCCATGGCTGAGCCCGGCACGTACTTGCCTGCTGGCCGATTTTCCAATGACGCTTTTCGCCCGGCGGACGGCATCCCGCCCTTGCCGTTGACAGGAATTTTTCGGCCTTTTCTTCCACGGGTACTTCCGCGCGGGGAGTGCACTACCTTGACTATCGACTGGCGCTGCGTATTTTTCTGCAGCTCCTTTTTATCGCGCTCACAGCAGATCCTGAGCGCGACGGCATGAAGATTTTCAAAGGAGCACGGCTTAACAAAGTAATATGCCGGGGAGTGGCGGCGGATGGCCCGCTCGATACCGGCGGACTGTCTGCCGCTGACGATGATGAGCGCGGTGTCTGCGGCCTGCTGCCGTGCCAGGGTGTCGCAAAGCGCCCCGCCGTCGGCTCCGCCGATGAAATAATCGATAATGGCGATGGAGAACCACTCCGAGGCGGCGATGCGTTCCGCTTCCCGGTAGTTCGAACATCCGGTCACCATGAACTCTTTCTTTTCAAAATAGCGGACCAGCGATGATCCCCACTCTTTGCAACCTGTAACGATAAGAACGGTGTTCGGCATTTAAGCAACTCACTTTCGCATCGTGAAGGATCCGCCAGGGAAAGGGTCCCAATGCGAAATCCATGCCATGGCTCTCCGGATACGGTAACCAGCTGAAAAATAAGGGGAATCGAATTATACCCAGGAGGTGGATTATTGACCGATCGTGTAGAAAACCACACAAACCGGAGAAAGGCGCAGCGTAAAGGGGGATCAAACTACACAGGAGGCCGGCTGTTTCGGGAAGGAAGTTCTTATCGTAGTTAAACTCAACATCTTGGAAAACACCCGGAGAGAGTTGCGACCGAGTAGTTATTTACGCAGAGGTCTTGCAGACGCGGAAAATTTCGTTTTCGAGGCCGAGCGCCCTGATGCGCTTCGAGAAATAGGCCCGCTCGATGCCGCCCGCCCGCGCGGCGCCGGAGATGTTGCCGTCGAATTTCAGGAGCAGCGCCCGGTAGTAGTCCCGTTCGAAATCCATTTTTGCCTCTGCAAAGGGCCGCACCGGTACGGTTCCGTCGTGCACTGCTTCCGAAAGTACCCAGAGGACATTCTGCCTGGTAATGGTGCCGGTATCGAGCGCTCCCTCGAAGAGGGCGACTACGGCATTCCTGAGTTCGCGAATGTTGCCCGGCCACGCATAGTGGCGGAGAACGTCTAGGGCGTCTTCGTGTAACCGGAACTCCCGGCCTTTTGCGGCGCCCATGGTGCGCATGAAGTAATCGGTAAGAGATGGGATATCTTCTTTATGGCCGGTGAGCGGCTGCGTCACAATACTTCTCGCCCGAAGCCGGTAGAAAAGATCCTCCCTGAACATGCCGCTGCGGATCATTGCTGCAAGCGGACGGTTCGTGGCGCTTATGAGCCGGAAATTCACCGACTGGGGATCGGTATCGCCGACGCGCAGGAAATCGTGTCCATCAAGGACGCGGAGCAGCTTTGCCTGCATCCTCAGGGAGAGCTCGCCCACCTCATCGAGAAACAGGGACGACCCGTCGGCGCACTTCAGGATGCCGTCCTTAGCCTGCAACGCCCCGGTAAAGGCTCCCTTTGCATACCCGAAAAACTCTGCCTCTTCGAGGTGTTCCGGGATGGCCGAACTGTTGACCGTCATCATCGGCTTATTGCCCCGTGATGATCGGCTGTGGATCGACTGCGCCACGATCTCCTTGCCGGTTCCGGTGGGACCGAGTATGAGGACCGGCAGTTCGCTCTCGGCAAACTCCCGGATCTTCCTCCGCAAATCTTTCATATAGGAAGAGGTTCCGACCAGCTCAACCGGTTTTTTTATTCCGGAGACGGTGAGCCCTTTCTTTGCGGAATGGTACCTGTGCACCAACTCCCGGCCAAGGGAGAACCGGAGCTGCGTCGAACTGAACGGCTTGGTCAGGAGCGACTGGATGCCCATCCGTTCGAGGCGCCAGGCCATAGACGATTCCGCTTCTCCGGAAATGATAATGAAGGAAAGCGCTTCGGTTTGTTCCTGCAGGTTCCTGATAAGGTCGAATCCGCTGCCGTCGGGAAGGTTGATATCCACTACTGCAATGTCGAAGACTCCCCGGGCGCTCAATTCCATCGCCTCCCCGCAACTTGCGGCGAGGCGCAGGGATCCCACGTGCGGCTTCAGCATTGCATCGATCATCCCTCCCATATCCTTGTCGTCGTCAACCACCAGGATGCGGGCGCGGGACAGTTCGGGAAGCGTATCGGTTTTTTCCATGGCAGCGCTTACCGTATGGTGGATACCGTTTCTGTATCCGGAACAGCGTCGGCATCGAGACAAAGAGCGGGCATGGGCAACGTGGTGCCCGGCAGGTTAGCCTGTGCAAAGCGGAAATATTTCATGTCGCGATTCAGGATGTGATCGATGACCCAGGTATAGACAAACTGTTTGAACTCGGTGACCGTCTCCTCGTTCTGAAATGAAAGGGTTGCGACCTCACTGAGCCTGGTAATGAGCGCCTCATGCAATTCCCGATGCGAAGCGGTTTCCGGAAACCCGATCTCCTGCATCATCGATTCTTCCGCAGTAAAATGCTCCCGGACATAGCGGAAAAGCGTCATGATCGCGGCATTGATACCCCTGGTGTCAAGGTTTGCCGATACAAGGTTGGCAAGGGTAAATATTCGCCGGTGCTGGTTGTCGATCTCCGCATTGCCGATCGAGTACTCTTTATTCCATAAAAAAAGAACTCCCATGAAATGCCGCCCTTTGAAAAGTGCTTTCACCTGGAACCGATCGTGCCACTAGTGTACCATCGACCACGCAAATTGTCACTACTCTTCAATACGGCCGGGGAAATGCGGTCCGCTTCAGGCCCGCCCCTTGCGCAGCTCCCGCTCCAGGTCGGCTTTCCGCAAGGGCTTGGCGAGGCAGCCGTCAAAACCGTATCGCAGGGGATCGGCCATCACCGGGTCCTCGGAGTAGCCGCTCATGGCGATGGCCAGGATGGTTTTATCGATGATCCGGAGCTTTCCGATCGTTTCCCTGCCTCCCATGCCGCCCGGAATGGTGAGGTCCATGATAACGGCGTCAAAGGGTTGCTGCCGGTCTTTGGCCTCCTGAAGCATCTTGAGCGCATCGTTCCCATTGCCGACGCCCGCATACGAGCAGGCAAAGGAGGCAAGCATGGTGCCGACCACCTCACGCATGTACTCCTCATCGTCCATGATGAGAACCCGGCTGATGCCGATGCGAAGGACCCCCAATTCCGTATTGCCTGGTGCCGGTGCGTCGGAAACGACCGCTTCGGCGTTCACCGGTGCGGCAGGAAGGAAAATATGGAACGTTGTTCCCGCTCCCTCAGCAGATTCGACGGTAATGAGTCCCTTGTGTTTCTTGATTACCGAATAGCAGGTTGCGAGACCCAGGCCGCTCCCGGTCGTCTTGGTGGTAAAGAACGGATCGAATATTTTTGGAAGTACGTCGGGGGGAATCCCATGGCCCGAATCCCGGATCGAAATCCGGACATAACTCCCCTTCTTAAGGAGCGGGATCTCCTCGGTTCCCAGGCGGACATTGAGTAAATCAATGGCGATGGTGCCGCCCTCCGGCATTGCCTGCTTGGCATTTATCACCATATTGTCGATCACCTGGCCGATCATGTTTTCATCGAATTCACAGGTCCATGACGGCTCCGGAATGGTAAACGTGCAGGTGACCGGGGTTCCCGTCAGCATGAATTCGGCATTTCCCCTGACGACCGCTTCGAGGGAACCGGCTTTTTTGACCGGCGAGCCTCCCTTGGCAAAGGTGAGCAGCTGCCGTGTAAGGTCGCGGGTCCTCTCGAAGATGCCGAGGGCTTTGTCAAGATACACCAGGGGTTTTTCATTCCCGGAGCCCTCCAGCTGCATCTGCGCCATCTCGATGTACCCGTACATCCCGCCGAGCAGGTTATTGAAATCGTGCGCGATGCCGCCGGCAAGCACACCGATCGATTCGAGCCGGTCGTTCTTGGCAGCTATCTCCTGCATGCGGCGCAGTTCGGTGATATCCATGATGGATCCGATCCTGCAGGGTTCGTCATTGATGATCACCTTATCGAACGAAACCAGGAGAATGCCTTTTCTTCCGGATTTCGACCGGTAGGGGCATTCGGCATTCCTGGCCCTGCCATTTATCCTGAATTCATGGTAAAAGGATCGCCGGACCTCTTCATCGTCCCACACATCCAGCTCGTCCAGCGTCCGTCCGATCACCTCAGCCCGTGAGCGCTCGATAATCCTGAGAAATTCCGTATTGATGTCGGCAATGGCTCCCTCCTCAAGATCCGGAGCATCGGTAAGGATCAGTCCGAAAGGACTCATATGGAAGAGCTTGAAAAATTTATCTTCACTCTCGCGCAGGGTCTTCTCGACTTTTTTGCGGACCGAGATGTCCCGCCAGAAGGACTGGATGACGCCCTTCCCCTCCCGCGAAACTACCTTGCAGTGCACCTCGCATAAAAAGATTGAGCCGTCCTTCCGCAGGCGCGCCGATTCGAATTCAATGATATCCCGATCGAGCATCCAACGTAATCTTTCCGGGAGGAGCGATGCATGCCGGGGCGGCATTATTTTTTCCAGCTGCGCTCCCACCAGTTCGTCACGCGAATAGCCCAGCATGGCGGCTGCGCTTTCATTGACGTCTAAAATTTGCCCGTCGAAATCGTGGATGATGAGCTGATCGGTGATGTTTTCAACAATGGTGCGGTATTTGGCCTCGCTTGCGGCAAGAGACCGGATCAGGTCTTTGCTTTCGGTCACATCCATCATCAGGCCGTCCCAGGCTACCCTGCCGTCCGGGAGGGTGCGGGGGGTAGAGGAGAGGTTCACCCAGCGGATTGCGCCGTTTGTGTGACGGAGGGGAATAACCCCCTGAACCGTGGTCATCGTTTCCTGCGAGGCGTGGTGGAGAGCGGCAAGCGATTCACGATCCTTCTCCGGGACCAGGCCATAGAAGCGGGAAGAATCCTCAATGGCTGCTGCAGCAGGGATACCGGTGAGTTCTTCGAGTCCTGAACTGAGATAGGTAATATGGATGGTTCCGTCGTGGTTCCGCACCAGTTGATAGATTGCCGCGTTGGGAATCTTGTCTGCCAGGGAGACCAGACGGACCCGTTCCTCCTCGGCATGCTTTCGCGCCCGCCTCGTTTCCGACCAGCTTGCGGCGTGCAGTAATCCGACAAGGGTGATGACGCCGATAAAAATCTGCGCCGACCACAACCGGACCGCGGCGTCGGCTCCTCCCCACCAATACGGACCGTTTCGAATCCCGGCACTCGTGATCGCAAGGATGGCGAAGGCGAGAAGCAGAGTTGTCACCACTGCCTGTTCGAACCGTAAAGCGGCCCAGGCGAGAAGCGCGACGATGAGGTAGGGGTAGGGCTGCGGTATAAAAAGGATTTTAGTACCGACCGGGCAGAAGGCGTACCAGACGGTAAAAATCCATAGGCCCGATAATACGGCAATTTCAAGGAGCCGGGCGCGGCGGGCTCTCGCAATAATTGCCCGGAAATCCACCCAGGTAATGACGAAGGGTGTCACGAGAAGGATGCCGAGGCCGTCGGAGATCCACCAGTCTCTCCAGAAGATCCAGAAGGAGATGGAGGGGGAGAGCAGCAGCGCGGTGAAGGCACCGACGCATGCCGTAAGGGAATTGACTCCCACTGCGCAGAGCACGAGCGCCACGATCTCTTTAACGCTGGTAAATCGCAGGGGTCCCTTACCGCAAATCCGGGTTATTACCCAGGCGCTGCAAAGCGATTCGAGGACATTCCCGGTCATGAAGCCGAGTCCTCCCGATGCCGGCCTGCCTGCAAGGAGATCGGCAACATTGCCGGTTATGAAGAGCGTCGCGACAATAGCCGGCCACAACCGCTTGCGGTAGAGAAGAAGCGCGCCAAGGCCGATCCCTCCTGCCGGCCAGACTGCCATAAGAATCCGCTGGGTATCGGGAAAGAGAAAAGACACTTCATGGGCAAGAAAATAGAGGCAACCGATAACGCCAAGAGCAAGCGCTTCCTTCTTAAATGACACTTCGGCTGCAATTAATTGCTTTGAGTGTTCGGTTTGAATCACCATGCCCACTCTTCCTCCTGGATACTACTTTAGGAGTACCAGGTTATCATCACCGAAGCATATTTACCCGGTCAACCGGATTGCCAATGTAAGATAAGCTCATGCTTTTACCCGTCCCGGCTTTTCAATCTTTCCAACCAGCTCGGCTATCCTGAACGGCTTGCAGACGCTTGCTGAAAAGCCGTACGCTTCCGGATCGGTAATCGCCGGGTCGTCGGAGTAGCCGCTTGCCGCAATAATCGGCATGTCCGGGCTGAGTTTTCGCAGCTCACTGGCGACCGCCTTGCCGTCCAAGTCGCCGGGCACCAGCAGGTCGAGCACTGCCGCATCGAAGGGATTGCCCGCAGCGAGCCGTTTCCGGAACACCTCCAGCGCCTTCTTCCCGTCTTTCGCACATTCGACCGTATACCCGAAATTGCCAAGGCCGGCAGACAAAGATTCGAGAATGACCGCCTCATCGTCCATCAGAAGAATGCCGCCCATGCTGATCGGCTTCCTTGCCGGAAGTACCGGCATCCTTCCTGGCGCAGGAGCCGCCGCCTCGGAAGCCGGGAGGTAGATGGTGAAGGCGGTTCCCCTGCCTTTTTCCGAAGTAACCTCTATTGTGCCGCCGTGGTGCGATATTATCGAAAGGGCAACCGTGAGCCCGATGCCGGAGCGGCCCGGACGCGTGGTAAAAAACGGATCGAAAATGCGGGTAAGGGATTCGGCATCAATACCCGGTCCGGTATCGGCGATAACGATCCGCACATAATTCCCTTCGGCCAGATTGCCGATTTCCCCTTGCTTCGCAATATAGTTGGTCGCAGTAGCGGAAACGGTTCCGCCGCGCGGCATAGCTTCGGCGGCGTTGGCGAGAATATTCCGGAGGACCTGTTCTATCTGGTCCTTATCGTAGTTGCAATGCCGGAGGTCGGGCGCCACATCGGCCAGGAATGCCGCATTCTTCCCATCGAGAGCGGCCCGGCCGGTATCAAGGATAATCGGCCCCAGAGCGGCGATTTTCTTCGAGGGCGCTCCGCCCCTTGCAAAAGTGAGGAGATAGCGGGTCATGTATTTTGCCCGGTCCATCATACCAATGGCCCGTTCGAGAAACAGCTTGACAGCAGCGGGCTCCCCGGCCTTTTCCCGTGCCAGGTCGATGAACCCGAAAATACCGCCGAAGAGATTATTGAACTCATGAGCGATCCCTGCCGCAAGGCGACCGAGCGATTCGAGTTTTTCCATCTTTGCCAGGGAATCCCGGACTTTGTTATGTTCGGTGAGATCCCGGACCACTGCCTGGAAAATGGCGGTATCGCCGCCGCCGGAGATGAGGCGGACATTGACATTTATGGGGATGCGCGTTCCATCTTTGCAGAGTCCTTCAGCGTCGAATATTTTGCTTCCCGTACGGGTAACATCCCGTATATTCCCTTCGATCGACGCTGCCGAATCCGGGGCGTTTATCATGCTGAGGTTGGCGCTGAGCATCTCTTCGAGCGAGTAGCCGCGTTGACGGCATGCCTCTTCATTGCAGTCAAGGATGGTGCCTTTCGCGTCATGAATGATGACGCTGTCGCTGATATTATTAACTATAGACCGGTAGCGCTGCTCGCTCATGCGGAGCCGGTCCATGATTTCCTTCTGGTCAGTGATGTCGTCGATGATACTAACCACCTGCGTAACCCGGCCTTCGGCATCCCTTGCAAAAACGCTCCGGCGGTTCCGGACCCAGCGGTAGCCGAGCGTGTGATGCATTACCCGATATTCCGATTCGCGCACCTCCCGGTCGGTCATGTCGGCCGTCTGTTCGCGATGCATCGCGATAACGGCCGGGAAGTCATCGGGGTGAGTGATGAGTCTCGGAAAATCGGCGCCCATAGCCTCTGCCTCTTCGACCAAATAGCCGAGGAATTCATAGGTGGTTCGGTTCGAGTACACCATGCGGGCCTCGGCAATGTCAAACACGTAGACAAGCAGAGAGGTATTGTCAAGGATGTGATCGAGAAGATGTTCTCGACCCTCAGGACTGGTCGGCATTTATGGAACTCCTTGATAGGAAAAAGTAGCCGATGGGCCGGGTAAACCGGACGGCAACCCTGTTCGGGATAAACGGGAGTTTAGCCGACAGGAGCTAACATGATTATTATAGGGTGATTATGTCATTCGATGGCGACTCGGGCAATGCTTTTTCAGGCCAGATAGAGATTCTATAGCGGTAACAGATCGGTTCCCCCACCAGAGAATAAACAATGCAGAAAAAGCTTTAAACCGGCACAATCCCAAAGGTCGCCAGAAGGGTCTCAAGTTTTGCCGGGTCGATCGGCTTGACAAGGTAGGCATCCGCGAACTCCCCGAAGGCCCGGGCCACATTTTTGATGTCGTTAAGCGCGGTCATCATGACAATTCTCGAAGCATTTTCCGGCCCAACGGAAGCAACCCCCTCAGCGGCCCGTATTTTTCGGAGCGCATCGTGTCCGTCCATCTCCGGCATCATGATGTCCAGGCAGATGAGGTCGAAAGGGTCTTGGTCCAGCAGCGCCTGCGCAATAGCGCGGATTGCCTGCTTCCCATTTTGCGCAGTAGTGCAGTTTCCATATTTTTGCAGCATCTTGTGTAGAATTATGGTGCAGGACATATCGTCTTCAACAATAAGTGCTTTCATGGCATCTTTCTTTTAATGTTTAAACTCCCGGTTTTGCTAATGGATCCCTTTTGCATTGAAGGCAGCCATGTACTGCTTATCATTCACCGCAATATGCGAAGTCAGCCATTTCTTCAGGAAGTCCATGAATTCTATGGAAAGCATGACCTTTTTAGCATCCAGGTCCTTCTGCAGATTATGCAGTTTATCCGCGAATAGTTTATGTTCGGTCTTCTGCTTCAGCAGTCCGGCATAGCCGATTTCCACAAGCTTTTTTTCTTCGTACCCGAAATGATAGATGGTGTAATCCGCTACTTCCTTGAGCGCACCGGAGAGCGCAACGCTGCCCTTTCCCGATTTCATTGCATCGTTGAAGCGGTTGATGATATCGATGAGCTTCCTGTGCTGGCCGTCCAGTTCGGCTACGCCGACTGAAAGCGCCGGGGTCCATTCGATAAGCGCCATAAATCAATCCTCCGTCCGGGTGCATGGTTCCATGAAAGGCTCTTTTCAGTTTTCTCTTCTAATTTTCCTATATTTCCTGCTCATTTACAACTCTTTCCCGGCAATTACCAGGCAATTCATCATTGAGAGATAGGGTGGGTAATGCTTTCTTGATTTCTAAAGTTGCCAGGGCGAATTGCCTCTCCAACTCGGTGAGGAGAGGTACAATGGCGGACAAATCACCCTTTTTCCCGGCTTCTTCAATGGTTGCGGCAATTATGCGGAATTGCTGGACGCCTGCATTTAAACCGGCACCCTTCATGCCGTGTGAGAGGATCTCAACACTCCTCGCATTACCCTTTTGCAATTCCAGCTTCAAGGCACCTAGTTGCTTCGGTATATCTTCAATGAAGGTTTCGACGATCTTTTCAGCCAGGCCGATGTTTCCATCGAGTCGTTCCATCATTCCCGAATAATCAAAAACGCAAACCGATTCCGGTTTGGCCATATTCGCCTCGTCGGAAATCTTTTCGGGATTGCCGGGCACCAGGAACTTCTTAAGCACGGCCGATAGTGCTTTATAGCTGAGCGGCTTGGAAATATAATCACTCATTCCGGCGTCCAGGCATTTCTCCCGGTCACCCTGCATGGCGTTGGCGGTCATGGCAATTATGGGGACCTCGTGATTGGGTACCTCAGATAGTGGATTACGAATGTACTGCGTTGCCTCGTACCCATCCATGTGCGGCATTTGTACATCCATGAACACAAGGTCATACGATACGGCATTGAGAGCGGTTAGTGCTTCAGCACCGTTCGATACCGGGTCCGCAGTCAGGCCCAGCTTGTCGAGCAGGCTCAGTGCAACCTGCTGGTTAACAGGATTATCTTCGGCAAGTAAAATGCGAAATGAATTCCGATTAAATTCCGGGATAGCATTGCCGGTGCGCGGGTTTTCAACGGCTTGCGGCGATGCGCTTCCCTCAAACGCCGTCAGCAGGCAATTATAGAGGTCCGATTGCTTCACGGGTTTGGTCAGGCAGGCATCAAATCCGATTTCCTGCAGGTGTTTTGAATCATCCGTATCGGCCAGGGAGGTCATGAAGATCAATCGAATATCCCGAAGCGTATCATCCTCCTTTATAGTCCTGGCCAGCATTACGCCGCTCATCCCGGGCATCTGCATGTCCAGAACCGCTCCGATAAAAGGGTTCCCCTCGCTGTGCGCATGATACAATTGTAAAAGGGCTGCAGGACCATTTTCCGCCGCTTCCGCACTGATACCCCAGGACTTAAGCTGCGCAAGGAGTACTTCGCGGTTCGTGGCGTTGTCATCCACCACGAGAATCGGGAGCCCGGTAAGATCTGCCGGAATAACGACCGGAGCGGCCGCTTCAGCCTGTTTGGTAAAACGGGCAGTGAACCAGAACTCCGCACCCCGGCCATCTTCGCTATTGACGCCGATCTCACCGCCCATCAATTCAGTCAGCTGTTTTGAAATAGCGAGGCCGAGGCCGGTTCCGCCATATTTACGCGTAACGGAGGCGTCAACCTGCGTGAACTCCTTAAATAGAATGTTCTGCCTTTCCAGAGGAATTCCAATGCCGGTATCCTTAATCGAAAAACGAACAACGATCTCGTTGCCTGTTTCCTCCTGCAGGGTTACCTTAATGGCAATTTCACCTTTTGCCGTAAATTTTATGGCATTGCCCGCAATATTGACCACTATCTGTCGCAGCCGGACCGGATCGCCGCACAGGAGGGCGGGCACATCGGGCGCGGCCGAACAGATTAATTCGAGACCCTTTTCCTGGGCGCGCACCGAAAGCATGGAAGCGACATCGTCGAGCAGGGCACGCAGGTCGAAATTTATTATCTCAAGCTCAAGCTTTTTCGCTTCAATTTTTGAATAGTCCAGTATATCATTGAGCAGTGCCAGGAGGGATTCCGCGCTGCTGAGCGCCATCGTTGCGAAGCGTCGCTGCTTCGGGTCCAGATTGGTATCGAGCAAAAGCCCGGTCATGCCGATGACGCCGTTCATGGGCGTGCGAATTTCGTGACTCATATTGGCAAGGAATTCACTCTTTGCAATGGTGGCACTTTGCGCCTGAAGTGCCAGGCTTTGTGCCTGAGAGGTTGTTTTTTCCAGCGCGAGGTTCGCCTCAATGAGCTTGTTTTCGGCCAGTTTGCGATCGGAAACATCGACGAAGCATTCAATTAATTTATCCTTACCGCTGAATTTTACCTTTGTCACCGTTTTTAAAACGGCAAGGCGGCTGCCGTCCACCCGCAGCATCTGGCGATCGGACTTGTCTACCGTTTGCCCCAGGTCGCATACCGGGCACGAAGATTGGTTTGCGGGACATATCAACGCGTGACAAACCTTTCCAATGAGATGCGAAACAGGGGCTCCAAAGAGAAGTCCTACATGGGCGTTGGCCCTCTCAATGATCCGAGTCACCGGATCAACGATAATAACTCCGGCGGGCAGGTTTTCGAGCAAAATACGCTGCAATGCTTCGCTTTCAAGCAACTCGGCGGTCCGTTCAGCGACCTGCCGCTCCAGCTCTTCCCGCCGACGGCGGATACTACGAAAGGTTACCAGCAGCATGGCGGTAAGCAATAAGCCCATAAGAAGAACGAACCCGAGGGCCCGTCTTGGATGCATCCGCAGGAACTCAGGACTTGCATAGGTTTTAATGGCGTATACTTTCCCAAAGGCAAAAATCGGACGCATTGACGAGAGAGTGGAAGCGGGAGGGCTGTCGGCACCCCAGGTTTCAGCCAGCAGTTCAGGCTCCTTGTTTTTATCAAGGAGAGACAGCTCCATGAGCGCCGATTTGTCGGGAGATCCATTTAGAAGAAATGTTCCCATTTTTAATGCCGCCACCGCGAAACCGCGCAGGTGTTCCGGTTTGTCACGGCTGAAAACCGGCCTGAAAATGAGCATTCCTTTCTGGCTCCCTGCTTCCTGCACCAGGTTTAGTGGATTCGTGCCGGCAATAAGGCCGGTCCGCATCGATTCTTCGAGGGCCGCGCGTCGCAATGGTTCCGAGCCAAGATCATAACCCAATGCCTTTTCGTTCCCAACCAGGGGGGCCACCCTGAAAACGGGATAATATACCGGGCGTTCCGGGAGCGAGGTCCGCTTTCCCTGCGCATCCATTTGCCAGATGGCGTAATCCGGAAGCCCTGCGGCACGGGCCGACGCTTCGAAACGGTCCCGGTCTCCGGCAGGCACAGCCGGTATCCACTCCCAGGCAGCAACCGTCGGATCCTTCGTTAAAAATGATGTAAACCGCTGAAAATCCTCCGAAGTGATCGCTCCGTTTTCATCGTAATAGCGGGCCAGGCTTTCCAGCTCTATATTCTTTATGTCATGAATTTTCCGCGCTATCTGTTCAGACTGGCTTGCCGATAATTGTTTAAAAGCATCGATTCGATGGCGAGTCTCGGCCGAATGCGCCATCCAGGCTGCAAAAACGGTCACGGCGAGCCCGACCGTGAGTGCCAGGGCAGACTCAAGATGTTGCATCCAGCGAGGCGGTGATGTTGTGAACCGGGAACGCTTTTCCAGTAAAATGAGCATAATGAAAAGAATTGCCGCAAGCGCCAGGGTGAAGAGGACGGGCAGCAGAGCCGCTCGCGCAAGCGTCCCGCTCCAATAGTGACTGTCAAAATCGAGGACCAGGACGGCGCGAATGAGCCCGGTTCCATTGTAAGCACCTGAGGATATGATCAGGTCGTCGACCCGCTGGGAAAAGGTCGACTTGGGCTCGAGTTGCTGATTAACCGGATTGACGTATTCATAATCTACCCACCCGCTGCCCCTGGTGAGTGCGACCTGCCGGATCTCCCGGCGAAAATATTTCCCACCCGCCCAATCCTTTGCATTGCGCAAATTGCGGCCTACCAGTTCCGGTCGCGCCGGGTGAGCCAGAAGGGTCATGCCGCTATCATAGACACAGGCGTAGAGGTCTCCCTTGCAGAATTCACCCTGCGGATTATTGATTTCTTTCAAAAAAATCTCGCGGCCTTTTTTTCGATAGAAATCCACGCACTTGCGCACCATATCCCTGGCATCCCGGGGAGTAGCGAGGCCGTACGTGGCCATCTGCCGGTCTATCAGGGGTTCCATTGCCGAAATCCAGGTGCCCCTGAGGTCCGTGGCCGGTCCGTCGGTAATACCGACATTGGTGCAGAAAACGCACCGGCATTTTTCCGTATCCGCCGTATATGCCTGTCCGGGCGAGGCATAATATCGTGAGCCTGTTGAATCGCTGTTCATGAAAAAAAACAGGGTTCCGGTTGTCTGCCGTCGACCAAGCAGATAGATGTCACGGTATTGCGGGTTGGCAAAACGAAAGGCGGCGAGCTGTGATTTAAGCCGCAGATACTCCGGATTGGTCAAGTCGGCATCCGAGCCGGCAAGATTCTTGATGTGGTCAATGTTTACCGCTT
The DNA here is from genome assembly GCA_003164335.1 of Fibrobacterota bacterium. Taxonomy (GTDB): domain Bacteria; phylum Fibrobacterota; class Chitinivibrionia; order Chitinivibrionales; family Chitinispirillaceae; genus BOG-1184. The sequence goes on along the minus strand of PLTF01000010.1, from coordinate 75,331 downwards.
GAGCTACGAGCTGCGCCTGGAGCTTAAGATCGGCGCGAATATCGCGGTTGGCCTGCGCCACCGACCACCAGGTAAATAACGCTCCGGCAATCAAAAAGCCCAGGGCAATGCCAAAGGCCGGGAGTTGGGTTCTCCTCAATTTTTGATTTTTAAACATCATCCGGTCTCCGGCAACGGCTCTGAAATCAGATAGTATTCACCTTTCGAAAAAAAACCCGGAAAACGACTTTTCTTTATTGCAAGATCGCGCTGCTCTGCATTCAAAACAGGCTGATAGGCTAAAACAGCATCCGATCTATTAAATGATACCGATTATATCATTTAATTACGCCCATGTCTCTTTCTCCAGCATCTCTTTTGCGCGCGAAAAATCGCGCTCGAGCCGCGGCACCATTTTGCGGATTCCCTGCAGGTCTCCCTTTTTACCGGCAAGTTCCATGGCCAGGGCCGTTTCCCGCAGGGCTTCGCAGCCGATATTTGCCGCGGCACCCTTGATCCGGTGCGCCTGCCGGGCGCAGGCGGCGGCATCGTCCGAGGAGGACGTTTCTTTGAAGGACCGTATCTGCTCGACCATATCGCCGAGGAACGCAATCGCCAGCTGCTTTGCCATTGCCCGGTCCCCGCCCAGCCTGACCAGCAATCCGCTCTTATCGAAAGCGAGGGCAGCTTCCGGCTTCTCCCCGGACTGTGCAGGCTCCGGTCCGGCCGAACTGTTGACACTATCTATTGCGGATCTTCCGGTCGCCGGTGTGGCGCCCAGCCACCGCCCAAGCATAGCCGTAAAAAGGTCCATCACGATAGGCTTGGAACAATAATCGTTCATGCCTGCCGCGCGGCAACGATCTTCGTCGGTTTTCGAGGCATGGGCGGTGAGGGCGATGATCGGCACCTGCGCGCTCTGCTCGCCTGCCTCGCCCTGGCGAATGCGGCGCGAGGCTTCCAGCCCGTCCATTTCCGGCATCTGGCAATCCATCAGGACAAGGTCGTAGCGCTCCCGGCGAAGGCGGTCAAGCGCATCTTTTCCGTTTTCAACCAGATTGACGGCAATCCCGAACCGTTCGAGGATTTTGATGGTTATTATCTGGTTGGTCAGGGTGTCCTCGGCGAGCAGGATGCGCGCCCCCTGAAAATGCGCCTTCCCGTCGATGGTTGACGCGATTTTTTGAGTATTGCGGTGCGGTTCCTGGTCTGCCAGGGCGGCCTGCCGGATTTCGAAAACAGCGGTAAACCTGAAGGTAGAGCCTATCCCTTCCCGGCTTTCGACCCCTATTTTTCCGCCCATGAGTTCGGCAAGCCGGCGCGAAATGACGAGACCGAGACCGGTGCCGCCAAAGCGCCTTGCCGTGGAACCGTCCGCCTGCGTAAAGGGAGCGAACAGGCTTGTCAGCTTTCCTTCCGGGATGCCGATGCCGGAGTCGGCGACTTCAAAGCCCATCATGATGTGCTGGTCGTCTTTTTCAATTATCCCGGCGCTGAGACGAATTTCGCCGTACTGGGTAAATTTCACCGCATTCCCGCCGAGGTTCATGAGTATTTGACGAAGCCGCAACGGATCGCCCGCGACGAATTCCGGGACCTCGGGCGATACCGTGCACGTGACACCGACGCCTTTTGCCGCCGCGGTGACCCGGAGCATCTCGACCACGCTGCCCATGGTCTCGCGCAGGTCAAAATCGACCGTCTCAAGAGCGAGCCGGTCGGCGCATATTTTTGAATAGTCAAGGATATCGTTGAGAATTTTAAGGAGCGATTCGCCGCTCCCGCGCAGTATTTCGAGGTACCGCCGCTGTTCGCCGTTTAGGGGCGTTTCGAGAAGAAGCCCGGTAAGCCCGAGCAGGGCGGTCATCGGCGTCCGGATTTCGTGGCTCATGTTGGCAAGGAATTCACTTTTTGCGCGGTCGGCCTCTTCGGCGATATTTTTTGCATGGTTGAGGCTGTCTTCAAGGTGCTTTCGCGCAGTGCTGTCCACAAAAGCAAGCAGCGCGTGGATCCCGCCGTTGAGAATGAGCGGCGAACCGTTGATCGAGAGCCATATCGATTTATGCTTGCCCTGCACCAGAATTACCTTGTTGGTTTCGATATCCCGTACATTGACATTTTCCTTCAGGACCCGTTCGATAAGATTCTGTATAGAGCACTCGCCGCAGTACGGCGTTTCCCCGCACGGTTTACCGGTGAGGCTGAGATAGGCGCAGGAGATTCCCTCGCCGAGGCGATGGTCGATATAATCGGCGGCCGGCCGGTCGGTCATGGCGGCAAATCCGGAGTTGACCTTCCTGATGATATAGTCCCGGTCGATGAGAAGGAGCCCTATCTGGACCGAGTCGAAGATCAGTTGCAGGTTTTCCCGCTCACGGGTGACTTCACCGGCATAGCGGCACATCTCCTCCTCGGCCCTTTGCTGCTGGCTGTAATCGACAAAATTTTCAATCAGCTTCTCCTGGCCGCCTATCCTGACCCGCTTGACCGATTTCTGGATGGGAAGGCTGCCGCCGTCGGCGCGCAGCAGGGAGCACGCCGCATGGTCGATATCCTTTCCGAAATCAAGGACCGGGCACTTCCCTTCGGGCCACGGGCAGAGAAACTCATGGCACCGGTTCCCGATGATCCGCTCGGGGGGGGCGCCGAACATGGCGACGACTGCGTGGTTTACCCTTTCTATGATACGGGTATGCGCGTCGATCACCACCACCCCGGCGGTGAGGTTGTCCAGGAGCGTATGCTGGAAGGATTCGATGGCACGCATCTCCGCAAGCTCATGCCGGAGCCTTTTTGCAAAACGATGAAATCTGCGGACAAGAAACCCGAGCAGTGCTGCGCTGCCGCACAGGGCCGGAATCCACCAATGCGTTGTCATGAGCATGGAAAACCCCCTCAGCCTTTAAGCTGGTAATACACCGACCGCAGATGGCGCTTCGGTTCGAATTCCGGGCAGATGCCGGCAATAGACTCCGTCGAGCCGATGATGAGGCATCCGTCCTTTGCAAGACACCGTGCGATATTCTTGAACAGGCGTATTTTATCGGCTTCGGTGAAATATATGGCGACATTCCGGCAGAAAATGATGTCGAAGGGGTGGGGGAATGAAAACGGTTCGAGAAGGTTCATGGTTTTGAAGGTTGCGAGAGCGCGTATCTCGTCGCGGACCTTCCACCGGCTGTCGGATTGAGGAGTGAAGTGGCGGGCGATCCTGTCAGCCGGCATTCCCCGCCCCAGGTCGAAGTTGCCGTACATGGCGTAACTTGCGGCTGCGACCGCCTTATCCGAAATATCGGTTCCGAGGATTCGCACATCGTACCCGCGTAGATTGCCGAGGAGCTCGGTCAAAACGATCCCGGTGCTGTATGCCTCCTGGCCCGTAGAGCAGGCCGCGCTCCAGATACGGATCGGAACCGGCCTCAAGCCCGCGCGGTTCTTCCGGTCGATGCACTCGGGAAGGAGTTTATGCCGGAGGAGCTCGAAGGGCGATGCATCGCGAAAAAAGGAGGTCTCGTTGGTGGTAATGCTGTCGATGACCTTCCGCCGGAATCCTTTGGAGAAATCGGCCTTGACCTTTGCCAGCAGCTCGGAAAACCCGGCGGCACCGGTTTCCCTGATGAGCGGTGCAAGACGGGTTTCGAGGAGATACCCTTTTGTCGTGTCAAGGTTAATGCCGCAGATCTCCTTGATATAGGAGCCCCAGGCGACCACTTCCCCGGCAGTCGGCGAAACGCTCATCCGGCGATTCCCCGGAGCGATGAGGTAATCCGGCCGGCAATATTGTCGAGGGGCAGGACCACGTCAACCGTCCCGGCATCCAGGGCCGCCTTCGGCATACCGTAAACGACGCTGGTTGCCTCGTCCTGGGCTATTACATAGCAGCCATGGCGCTTGAGGAGCTTCAGTCCGATGGTTCCGTCGCTGCCCATGCCCGTCAGGATCACCGCCAGGGCGCGGCCGGGGAAATTCGAAGCCGCCGAACGGAAAAGATAGTCGACCGCCGGCCTGCAGTTATTCTCCGGCGGATCGTCGGTAATCTGGATAGCCCGGTCGCCCTGAAATCCTGCGATAATCTTCATGTGGCGCCCGCCCGGCGCAATGTACGCCGTGTTCGGTTTGAGCACCTCGCTGTCGGCCGCTTCGCGCACCGCAATGGCGCTTCGCGCTGCGAGGCTCTCGGCAAGCGACTGGGTGAATATCGGCGGCATGTGCTGCACGATAAGAATCGGCACGCCGATGTCGGCAGGGATGGCCGGGATCACCCGGGAGAGGGCGCTCGGGCCCCCGGTCGAGACGCCGATGAGAACCATATCCGCCCTGGACGGCGAGGCAAGCCGGGCCATGCGTCCCGATATTGCCGCCAGATCCTCCGCTTTCGGCGAAGCCTTGACCGGGGCCTTGTTTTTCGCACCCCCGTCTACCGGCCCGGCCTTCAGGATATCCCGGATTTCGAGCCTATGCATGAGTGCGCGCAGTCGCGGGGCAAGCTCTTTGCGTATCGATTCGCGGCTCTCCTCCGCTGATGCCGATTCGGGCTTGGTAATAAAATCGAAGGCGCCTTTATCGAGCGCCTTCATCGTGATTTGTCCCCCGTGTTTTGTCAATGCACTCACGACAATGACGGATGTCCGGTCCCTTGTCCGGCGCAGTTCATCGAGCACGGCAAGCCCATCCAGCTCCGGCATTTCCAGGTCAAGAGTCAGGAGATCCGGGCGCATCTCACGGATTTTGGCAAGCGCGACTTTTCCGTTCGAGGCCGTACCCACAACTTCTACTTGCGGGAGCGATCCGAGAACCTCGGTCAGAACACGGCGGAACAGAACGGAATCGTCGGCGACAAGAACCCTGAGCGGTTTCACGAAGCAACCCGCTCTTTGATGGCCATTTCGCCGGCATGTTCCTCTTCGGCCTTCAGTACGATGGCGGGGTCGAGGAGGGATACGATACGTTCGCCGGTCCTGTGTACGCCAAGGAGGTTATGAGCCTGGATGCCGTGGAGTCCCGGGGGCGGCGGTTTAATGTCGGCCTGATTAATGGAAATAGTATCCGATACGCCGTCGACGACGAGACCGACCGGCTCGCCCGCGTTTTCCACGATGAGGATCCGGCTCTCCCCGGTCAAGTCGGCAGCTCCAAGGTCCAGGCGCGCCTGCAGGTCGATGACGGTGACAATTTTGCCGCGAAGATTCCGGATGCCCATGACATACGCCGGCGCATGCCGGACCGGGGTTATTGCCCCGACCTTCGACACCTCCTGGATGAGCGCGGTATCGATGCCGAACAGGCCGCCGGCGAGAAGAAAGGTGGCAACCAGCCTGGTGTCTTCAGATGTTTTTTCATCGGGTTCCGTCATGTACTCCATCCTTTACCTAGAGATTCACGCTGCAAAAGGCATTGCGGGCCATTCCCCGTCTAATTGACTCCACGCGCATTGAGATAGGGGCCATAGAGCATATCGGTTTTTAATATATGGTTTTGAAGCCAGTTTTTGAGAAATGTCAACAGGTCCAGGGAAAGAATCTGCGAGTAGAACTCAAATTCCTGCAGCTCTTTAAATCCGACCACCTGTCTCACGAACCGTTCATGCTCCGACCGGTGAGCGGGAAGGTCCGGGAAGCGGTACTTTTCCATGAGCCTTTCCTCGGTTTCGAAGTGGACCGCGGCATAGGCGAGCAGTTCGCCAAAGAGCGGGGCGAGCGGCACCGCGCGCCTGCCGTCCTGGGTCGCCTCGTGCAGCCCGTTCAAAAGTGAGACGAGCTTTTTATGCTGCATATCGATTTCGGCAATCTTAACGCTCAGGCTGTCTGTCCATTCGATCAGCATACTGCTCCAATTCGGTAAATAGGTTAAGGAAACCTTATTTGACGCCTTTACCATTAAAAAACGGCCCGTACTGCTTGTCGGTTTTCATGATATGGTTTTTCAGCCAGTCGCTCAGGAACGACATCACCTCCATCGAGAGCATGGCCTTGCCGGAGTCGAACAGCTTCTTGAATTCGCCGACCTGGCCGACAAACTTCTTGTGCTCCAGTTTGTGCAAGACTGCAGACGGGTAGGCATGCCGGTCCATGAGCTTCTCTTCGGTGCCGAAATGGACCCCGGCGTAGCCAACGAGTTCATTGAGCAGCCATCCCAGCCGCTCCTTGCTTTTACCGGTTTTCATCGCGTCGTTCAGGCCGTTGATCATATCGACAAGCTTTTTGTGCTCGCCGTCGATCTGTTCGATGTTGACGCTCAGGACCGGTGTCCAATTAATAAGCATAAACTCTCCCTTAAATGTAGTAATGCAAATTCCTCCCTATACCTTGAACCGGCCCACCATTTCCTTAAGTTGCTCCGAAAGTTTCGACAGCTCGACTGCGCTTGTCTGCACTTGCTCCCCACCCTGGCTGATTTCGCTGACACCAGCGCTTATCCCGGCAATATCCGTTGCAATCGTCTTGGACACCGCAGCGGTCTGGCTGATCCGCTCGTTTGCTTCCTGGACCCCGCTCGAAGCCTGCGCGATGTTTCCGGCAACGTCGCGCGTCACCGTCGATTGCTCCTCGATGGCCGCCGCAATGCTCGAAACGATGGTTCCCACCTCCTTGATGACATCCACGATCTTGTCGATATCCGCGATGGCGCTGCCGGTCGAGCTCTGGACGCCGCCTATCTTGGCCTTTATATCCTCGGTTGCGGCCGCGGTCTGCCGCGCCAGCTCCTTGATCTCGTTGGCCACCACGGCAAAACCCTTGCCCGCCGCGCCTGCACGCGCCGCTTCGATGGTCGCGTTGAGGGCTAAAAGGTTGGTCTGCGACGATATGTCGGTAATGGTCTCGGTCACCTGCCCGATCTCCTGCGCCGCGGCCCCAAGCTGCTGCATCATGGACGATATGGTTTGCGCCTGCGACATCGCCTGCTCGCTGATCGACCGCGCCTTCTCGGAATTCGAGGCGATCTCGCCCACCGTAGCGCTCATCTCCTCGGTCGCGCTCGCAACCGAGCCCAGATTTGCAGACGCTTCTTCCATGCTTGTCGCTACCGACAGGGTATTGGCGCTCGACTCCTCGGCCGCCGCGGCAACCGCGGTGGTCTGGGCCGAAATAGCCTTGACGCCGCCGGTTGTCTGGCTGGCAATAGCGGACAATTCGGTCGATGATGAGGCGAGCGTCTGAATTCCACCTGAAACATTGCGGATCAAATTGCGCAGATTGTCGGTCATACCCTTAAAAGCTCTTGCGAGATCGCCCCCCTCATCCTTGCGAACGAGAAAAAATTCCGGCACTTCTCTTGAAACATCGCCCTTTGCGATTTCCTGAGCATGGGCGGTTGCTGCGCCAAGGACACCCGCCACACTGCGAGTAATGATCATTCCGATCAGGAAGGCGAGAAGGAAGGCGATAATACCGTTGATAATAATCATCGTGCGCACGCCGGCTACCTCTGCTGCGAGTGCAGCCTTTGCCTCGTCGATTCGTTTCTCTTGCCACGAAATCAGGTCGTTGCAGGCTTGCATTACTTCCTGAATTCCCCTGTCGCTCCGAGAGAGGAAAATATCAGCCGCCTCACTCTCCTTTCCCGCCATGGAAAGTTCAAGAACCCTGTTGTCGACATCGGTCAACGATGCAGCCTTTTCATGAATATCCTGGACAAGCTTTCTACCGGTTTCAGAGTTCACCGTCGCATCCAGTTCATCGAGCTTTGCCTTATAGGCAATGCGCTGCTGGTCGAGATCTTCCCTGAAGGTTTGTTTCATTCCCATGTCTTTTGCTTCGGATATTTTCGCGATATCGAGGAATATTCTGCTTATATCGGTGGAGACGCCCCGTGTCAGGGTAGTCATATGGTCTTGCGCTTGTAGCTCATTGGACTTTGTCAGTAAAGACCCCACTCCCCAGAACGCGATTCCCACCAAAACGACAAGCAAAATATTGACTATTCCAAAACCTGCCTGCATACGGGTGCCGATTTTCATATCGGTCATTTTCAACATGGCAAATCTCCCTTCTTAATTTTATGATGCGGGGCGAGGCTTCCGGAGGCCGCTCGCGCGAACCCCGGGCCCTTTTGGTCAATTTTCCGATAATCGCTCTGCAAGGGTACGGCCTTTCGGACCGGCAGCCGGAAACAAACCCTCCCAGCCAAGTGCCGTAAGGACTGCCAGGAACATCAGGGCCGTTCCGATACCCTGTCCAATTCTTTTTCCGATTTCAATAACCGTCGAATCCGGAATACGGTTCACTCCGGTTGCTTTATTATTGTTACGCCGATACCATCCTTCGCACCATAAAACCTCTCTGCAGGGAAGGCGGCCGTTCATCAGCGGTGTGATTTCCTTGCTGACCGGGAATACGCCGATTGCCGGGGGCTCAGGAGCGGCATTGCAGTTCTTCATGGTACCTCCCTGAGTGGTAACTCTTTTTTGAAGCATTATATAGTTCCTCATTTCTGCGTGTCAGGCCGCCATTGCCTGGACGGATTCGATAAGTTTGTCGCGATCGAGTTTTATATGATACGCGGTTACGCCCGCAGCTTTCCCCTTTGCAACTTCCTCGTCCCCGGCAAGGGAGGTGACCGCGATGATCGGCAGGGCGGCGGTCCGTTCGTCGGCCCTTATCCGCTTTGTCAGCCCGAGGCCGTCGAGCCGGGGCATTTCGATGTCGGTCACCACGACGCGGACTTCGCCCACATGCTGCTGCAGGAGCTCCCAGGCCGCCTCGCCGTCGGGTGCGTCAAGAACCGCGTATCCGGCATCCTGGAGGTAGCGTTTGACCTGCGAACGGAAAAAGTCCGAATCCTCGGCAAGAAGCACGGTGATCTTCGCCGCCTGCGCGCTGCCGTCCGGTTCCGGTTGCGGCTCAAGACCCGCCTCGCCGGACGCTCCTGCCGGCTCCTGCCGCTGGGCAATCCGCCTCTGTCCCCACTCCGGGTAGATCGAGTCCACGAGTTCGTAAACATCGGCAAGGAGCGTTGTTTTGTCGCGGATGATGGTCGAGCCGGAGATACCCATCTGGCGATGGGTCACCTGGTCGATTTTGGCTTTTATTTCGATAACATCGACCGGCATGGCGCCCAGAAGGCCCACCTCGCGGCCGTGAACGCTCGAAACGATGACGACAAGGTCCTTCGTATCGCCGATCTGCTTGACCTGGGCGGCATCGGACAGCGTGACCAGCGGCAGCGACTCGCCGCGGTACTGGATGGTCCTGCGGCTGCCGGCCGTTTCGATCTGCGAAGGGGTTGCCCGCTCGACGCGCATGACCGTATCAAGGGGCATGGCGCAGACCTCGTCTTCGGCGTTATGGAAGAGGAGCAGCGAATGGACATCGTCAAATTGTTCCGCCGCCGCCGCTTCCGCCTGCTTGATGGCCCGGGCGCTGCCGGAAACCGCTGCCAGGTCGGCCTTGTTCGCGAGCCCGCCGATATCGATGATGAGCGCAATGGTGCCGTCACCGAGAATCGTGGCCCCAGCATACTCCCGCAGCAGTTTGAGATGGCGCCCGAGCGGCTTGACGACGATCTCCTCGGTGTTGTGGAAGGCTCCCACCACCAGGCCATACTGCATGGTGCCGGTAGTCACCACGACTATTTCGAGTGCGTCGGTTGGGGAGGTCCGGCGGTCCTGTGCTCCGCGCAGCGGAGCGCCGCTGTTCTTCTCTTCATGGTACGATCCTGCAATGGTGTCAAGGGATTGCCGGGGCGACCGGCGGTCGGCGATCGAGGTTCGGCGGTCGATTTCAGTGCTCTGCGTCGATGGATCGACATAGGTCGTGACCATGCCCAGAAGATCGGCGAACCGGACAAGCGGAATGATCCGGTCGCGCAGCAGCAGAACCTCGGCGTTGCCCACCACCTCGATGCGGCGCTTGACCTCTTCGGGCCGTATGCGCAGCAGCTCCTCGACATTGATCTGCGGAACGGCAAACCGCTCCTTTTCAACCGAGACGATGAGCGAGGGGATAATGGCCAGCGTGAGCGGCAGTTTGATGCGGAAGAGCGATCCCTTGCCGATCTCGGATTTGATTTCAACCTTCCCGCCGAGCAGGTCGAGATTGGTCTTGACAACATCCATGCCTACGCCGCGTCCGGAAATGTCGGTCACTTTTTCGGCGGTTGACAGCCCCGGGAGGAAGATCAGGGCTATTTTATCCTGGTCCGACATGCCCTGCAGCTTCTCGGGACGGATGAGCCCTTTTTTGAGTGCCGCCTCGGCGATCTTACGGCCGTCGATGCCTTTGCCGTCGTCGGCGATTTCGACGACCACCTGTCCGGCCTCATGCCGGGCATCGATGCGTACCGTGCCGATCGGTTTCTTTCCGCGGCGTTTCCGTTCGTCGGGCGTTTCAATGCCGTGATCCACCGCATTGCGGATCATGTGCGTCAGCGGGTCCGAAAGCCCTTCGATGAGGCTCCTGTCGAGTGCGACGTCCTTCCCTTCGATTTCGAGCTGGATCTCCTTGTGCAGGGCCGCAGCCATGTCGCGCACGACGCGGGGAAATTTTGCAAACACATTGCCGATGGGCTGGAGCCGCGTGCGCATGATCGCATCCTGCAATTCGGCGGTTATCTGGTTGAGCCGTCCGTCTGCAGCGGCGAGCGTTTCCGCATTGTTATTCCCGATGGCCGCATGGAGCTGGTTTCGGCCAAGTACCAGTTCCCCTGCCAGGTTCATGAGCGTTTCGAGAAGCCCTACATTGACACGAAGCGTATCGTCCGCGGTAACTTTATGTTCGACGGCGGCCTTGGGTCCTCCTGCGGGTTTGGTTTCTTCCGTGCGCTGTGCAGGCTCTGCCATGGCCGGCGAAGGCTCCACAACCCTCGTCTCCGGCTGGGAAGGTGCCGGCTGGGGTAGGGCCGCAGCGGTGCGCGATGAGGGGCTGTAGAGCACCTTGACTTTATTCTGCGGGACCGCAACAACCGGATCGATGAGGTCCGGCTCCATGACGCTCGCGAAAATGAGCGTCAGCGGCAGGGTGTTGGTCACCGGGTCGTTGAGCGTTCCCGAAGCTTCGAAATCGATGATGCAATCCAGCACTTCGCCGGTCTCGCCGAGGTCGCGGAAGAGATCGAGGATGTTCTTTCCCTTGCGCTCGATATCATGGATCAGGTCGTAGGAAAGGTGGTAGATATACTGGGCGGATCGCCGGGAGCGTTCGTAAGCGGTCGTCGGCAGGGTTATGCTGCCCCCGCCGGGAATCGGGAGCTCCGTGGTCTGCGAGAGCGTCGCCTTCTGGTCAACCGGCATGCAGGAGGTCGCCAGAGTGGTAAGGATGGCCACCAGGTCGGTAATATCGGCTGTCTCGCTCTCACCGGCATTATTGATCATGTCGCGCAGCTTATCGAACGCGTTAAGCAGGGAGTTGATGATCTCGGGATTCGGCGCCATGCGTCGGCAACGGAGCATGTCGAGCACGGTCTCCGCCTTATGGGCAAGCTCCTTGACGCGATTGAGGCCGAAGAACCCGCTTCCGCCTTTTATCGAATGCGCAGCCCTGAATACCTTGTTGACAAGTTCTTCATCGATGTTGACGCCGCCCTCTTCGATGGTGAGCAGGTCGGCTTCGATGGTGGAAAGGTGCTCGCGCGATTCGTTGATGAATTCCTTCAGGATATCGTCGTCCATGTCGTTCCCCTATGCCTTGCCGGTTGCGTTGAGGCGGGGGACAAGTCGCATGCTCGCGAGAACCCGCATGATTTCCGGCGATACATTAATGATGCCTATTTTGCCGCACTTTTTGGCAAGCGAATTGCCGGTGGCGATGAGAAGGCCGATGCCGCTTGAATCGAGAAGGGTCGTTCGCAGAAAGTCAAAGATGATTGACATTGCGCCCTTTTCCAGCTCCTGCCGCAGGACAGGCTGGAGTTCGGCAATCATGGAAACTTCAAAATCGCCGCAAACCACTATTCTGCACTCGGCACCGTTGCTCTCGATGGTGTAATTCGACATACTTTTCGCATGCCCCCTTTAGTTGAGTCTAAACCCTCATGGCGGAGAGAGACCTTCGCACTTAAACCTGGACGCCCATAAGCAGGATATCATCCCGGATTTCCTGGTTATCGGCCAGCGATGCCCTTATAGACTCCAGCATGCCGCCAAGCGGTTCATTACCATATTCCGTGCACTCCAATGCCAGCTTCCGGATTCCCGCTTCGCGGTCCCGGCCGATTTCAACAAGGCCGTCCGAATACAGCAAAAACCGGTCGCCGGGATCCACTTGCATTTCGGCTATGCCGAATATCGGGTCGGGAAATGCGCCGATTACATCGCTGTTTTGTTCCACGATTTCAGGAAGCCTTCCCTTCCGGCAAAGGATTGCCGGCGGATTCCCTGCATTGGCACAGCAGAATGTTCCGGAATTCCTGTTGAGCCGGGTGTACAAAACGGTAAAGAAAACATCGCCGGGCAGGATCCTTCGCAATGCATTATTGATTGAGGAAAGAATCTCTTCGACCGGGACAACCGGGTCGGCATACATGGTCAGGAGCGTTTTCAAGGCGGCGGTCCAGTACGAAGCCGAGAGGTCGTGTCCCGCTGCGTCGGCCACCACATAGTCAACAATCCGGTTGCCATAGGGGATGACGTCGAAAAAATCCCCGCCGGCCTTAAGGATCTGATTCAGAACGACCTGGAATTTCGCTTCAGGAAAATCCTCGGGACGGGGCATAACCGCTTCCTGGGTGACCGCCAGTTTCCAGACACGCTCGGATTGCAGCTCGGCTAGTTTGTCGTAAGCGTGCTTGAGACGGAGGTGCGTGCCGACGCGAGCCAGGACCTCGACGCCATAGAGGGGTTTGGTGATGTAATCCACGCCGCCCGCTTCGAATCCTCTTACCTTGGTTGCTACATCATCATTGGCCGATATGAAGATGATCGGGATCCGCGAGGCGGCGGGCTCTTTGCGAATCCGGCCGCAGATCTCGATCCCGGTGGCATCGGGCAAACCCACATCGAGAAGAATCAGCTCCGGACTTTCCTGAAGAAGCATCGCAATGGTACCTGCGCCGTCAAAAGCGGTACAGGTAAGAAAGCCTGCGCTTTCCAGAATGCCCTGGAGCATGGCAACCGTTGTTACATCGTCATCGACTATAAGGATCAACGATGGTTTGTTCATTAACCTGCTCCTCTTCCGTGCTCAGCCGGATCGATCCGGGAGGATAGCTCTCATATACTGTACTGTTTAAACCCCAAAATGTCAATGGTTGTATTGGTCCGGCAGAAGGTGCATAAGGACCGGAATGATCAGGCAGGCAGGTATTTTTTGGAGGGATAAAGGCTTAGCCTCGCTCGGCTCCGACCAGAGGGAACCCGCGAAGCGCGGTTCTCCCACAAAAAAAGCTTGCTATACTCACCAAAGCTCTCCTCATAGCAGGCCCCTTAATTATTTTATTACGCTGTGCCTGAACTCCAAATTCCCCTGGTGAGCCTGTCGAACCATGAGCATCCGAATTTCCGGTACTCGCCCTTCGACAGGCTCAGGGCGAACGGGGTTTGCGGTAATGGGTGTATGGACTGATTAGTAAAGCAGGAAGCGATTGCTTTTTGCAGGACGCAGGAGCCATGTATCTCTTCACCCGAAAATTTCTTGATGATATTATTTACGATCCCCGCGGTGCCCTGGACACGCTCAAATCCCGGGGCAGCAGGTTCTGGTATCCGATAATCAGGACTCTTACCTTCTGGCGCCTGGTTTTTTCCGAGTATGTGCTCAATCACTGCCTGACCCGTGCTTCGGCCCTGGCCTTTGCGCTTCTCCTGACGCTCATTCCGCTGGTGGTAACAACGGCATTCATGCTGGCCTATATGGTAGAGGTGCGGCCGCATGAGGTGGAGCAGTTTTTTTCAGTTCTCCTCCCCTTTGCGCCGCCGACCGTGCTCGATTACATCTCAACCTTTTTTGTCAACGCGCAGCGGCTTCGCGGCTGGGGTATCGGGGGGCTCGTGGTGGTGGCGGTCGGGCTGTTCGGAGCCGCGGAAGAGGCATTTAATACTATATGGAAAGTCGCGAAGCCGCGGTCGTTCCTGATGCGTCTCCGCGCCTTTACCATGGTCCTGGTCTACAGTCCGCTCCTGTTTTATCTCTCCCACAACTTCAGGAAAAGCGCCTGGCTGACGCATCTCTCCGGCGATTTCAAAGTCCTCGACTTCCTGTTGCCTTTTTTGCTCATGGTCCTTGCCTTTACCTCGCTTATCTGGCTGGTGCCGAACACGAAGGTGCGATTCCGGTCGGCCTTCCTCGGCGGTCTCGTGGCCGGAGTCCTCTTCGAAATCGAAAGGCGGGGATTCGGCCTGTACGTGCAGCTTTCAATGCAGACGCAGACTATTTACGGCACCTTCGGCATCCTTCCGCTCTTCCTGGTTTCGTTGTTTTTCGTCTCCATCTTCGTGCTATTCGGCGCAGAGGTGGCCTACGTAAACCAGAACTTCCGTCCGCTCCTGCGCGCGGTGCAACGGTGGGACCGGCGGGTCGGCGACTATAAGACCTATCTTTCTCTCCGCATGTTTCTCGACGCGGTGGCGGCATTCATGCTGGAAAAAAATCCCCCGAGCCTTTCCTATTACATGGCGACCTACGAACTTACCGAACAGCAGGCGGTCGGGCTGCTCAATGGGATGGTCCATGCGGGCTACCTGCACAGCACCGGCGACAAGGATCACTTCCTTCCCACCCGCGACTTTTCGGCAACCCCGGTTTTCGAGGTACTTGACGATATCCAGGCCCAGGATCTCCATGTGCCGCCGACCCCTGCGGATTACACCCGCGAATTTATCGCTTCGCTTATTAATAACAGCCGGAAGCGGACCGGTTCCCCGGAGGCGCATATTACCTTCGGGGAGATGATCCTGAACCTTCAGCAGGGCGAACTGCAGTTCTCGAAGGCCGCCGCATCGGCCTGAAACGGGGTCCGGCATGGGCAATCGCTCCTCTTCACCGGCTGTCACCCGGCTTCACGCGGGCCAACTCTCCTTCCTGTTCGAATCGAACCGGATCCGGAGCATCGGTACCTGCGGCGGCGAACTCGTCCGGCGTGTCTACCCCGCGATTCGCGATGAGTTCTGGAACACCATTCCGGGCGAGATCTCGAATCTCTCGATCGTAAAGACCCCCGATTCCTGCCGAATCGCCTTTGACTCGCGCCACCGGAGGGGGCTCCTCGATTTCCTCTGGCACGGCAGCATCACCGGCACGCCGCTGGGTGAAATCGTCTTTTCCATGGAGGGCAGGGCTCTCGCCGCCTTCAAGCGCAAGCGGATCGGTTTCTGCGTGCTGCATGCGGCAGCGCTCTGCAAGGGGATGCCGTGCATTGTGGAGCATGACGACGGTACCACGACGCCTGCCGCCTTTCCGCTGCTTATTGCACCATGGCAAACCTTTACCGACATTCGTTCCATGACCTGGAAGACTGCGGAGGGGCAGTCGGCGCAGATCCGCTTTCTGGGCGAAATCTTCGAGACCGAAGACCAGCGGAATTGGACCGATGCAAGTTTTAAAACCTACGGACCGACCATCGGGAACGCACCTCCCGACCTGATCGAGGCGGGAACCATGGTCAGGCAGACTGTCACCATTTCGCTGGTGCAACCGGTCCACGGTTCTGCGCTGCGCTCCGTGTCCGGACTCCGGCTTGATTTTCGCTCCGGCCCGGTAACGGGCAGACCGCCGCTGCTCGGGTTCACGGCAGACCCTTCGGCAGATCGCAGGACAATGCCCGCGGGTCCGGCGGGCAACCGGATAGAACGATTTCTACAGAACCTGAGGTTTGCCCATGCGCGAATCGATATCCGGCCTTCCGGCCAGGGCATCGACGAAGCGGTGCGGCAGGCCGTATCGACTGCCCTGCGGCAGGCTGCGCCGATCGAATGCGCAATCCATTTTACCGAAAAAGCGGAATCCGAGGCAGCAGCTGTTGCCGAGGCTCTCAAAGCCATCGCCCTCCCCGTTGTCCGCATTCTCCTCTACCATGCAACGGGTCCCGATATTCCGGAATCCCTGCAATGGTCCTGCGCCTCGCTGCTGCGCACTGCCTTCCCGCTGGCGGAACTGTGCGCCGGCACGGACGGGTACTTCGTTGAAATCAACCGGGCGCGCCCACCGCTCAGCCCGGTCGATGGGCTTTGCTGGTACGCGACTCCGCAGGTCCATACCTTCGATGAACCGGCGATCATGGAGAACCTGCCGGGGCTCCTCGATATCCTTGTTTCGGCGCATGCAATTGCGCCGGGCAGGAAACTGGCGATCTCTCCCCTTACCTTGCGGCCGCGAAAAAAACCTCTCCTGCCTCTTAAAGACGGTGGGCCCGACGAGCGCCGGGGTACCCTCTTCGCCGCCGCCTGGATGCTCGGCTCAATTGCCTATTGCATCGAAGGCGGGCTGGATTCGCTTACCCTCGGCGCGTTAAGCGGCGAGGATGGCATTTTATCGGATGGCGCGGATATCTTCCCTTCCGGCATTCTTGCCTCGTGGCTGCTGCAGGCCGGGGAGCATCCGGCGCAGTGCCGCTTTTCGACCGACCCTGGCCGGATAATCGGCCTCGAATTTGCAAAAGAAAAATCATTCGTCGGGATCGCGGCGAACATAACCGCGGAAACTTTGCCAATGACCTTCACCGGGATCCAGGGCTGCCGCTATGCAATTCTTGACGACGAAACGTTTGAGAGAGTAATGGGACTGGACGATCCGGTTGCGGCGATTCCGGAGGTTGCGGTACAAAATAGGCAAAGTGCGATAACGATAGATCTGCCGCCCTATGCTTTGGTGAGGTTTTCGGGGTGACCTCTCCCTCGACTTTAATTGCTCCTTCGTCAGTTTTATAGAGCAGAAAAGAGGATGGGAAGGTAATTGACATAAGACCTGTTGGGGTTCCATGGCGAACCTCATGGCCGAGATCTGATTCCGCTACCTGACAACCTTTACTTTTACAATAATGACCCCGTTTGCCTCATGGGGCGCGGTAAACGCGCTGGCAAGTCCGGCCGGTCGCTGGTCAATCAGCCTTCCGCCGATATCAAATAGCGATACGACGACCTTTTTCCCCCACAGGCTTTTCGGCAGGGTAATCCGGTTTCCGTAACATTTCAAAATCATTTCCTGCGGCCCGGCAATCGATAAAAAAGCCGGAGCATGCACCGTATGGGTAAGGTTAAGGATGGGGGCGGGCACGTCGAGCACGGTGATGGTCACCGAGTCCTTTGCAAGAGTACCCGAGCTCGCCACGATTTTCGCGGTTCCTGAACTATAGCTGCGGAATTCAATGCTCGCCTGGCCGTTACGGACACCTTTGTCCAATACATCGGTGACATTAGGTCCGTTCCTGAAGGTGATCGTGGTAACGTTGGTCGTAGCGAGGTTCGGCGATGTATCGGGGAATGATCCCAGACCCGACTCGTCTGTAAGGGTAATGCCGGGTGAATTCAACAGCCAGTTGCCCGAAGAGTCCTGCACCTGGACGGCGAGCAAGGCGTCGGATGTACCGTCGTCCGTGATGGTATCCCTATCGGTAGTCAATTTGAGCTTCGCCGGGGTTCCGTTTACCGGCCAGGTCGGAAGCGGCACACCAAGGTATTTATTCCGGTACGCATACCAGCGCTGCAGCGGAAGCCTTGCGTGGTCGATCATCCCCATCAGGCCCGAATAATTGTAAATCCCCGAGGTTCCGAAATGGTCCGCAACACTCCCATGATCAAAAGCGCACCACAGGGAAATTCCTCCGCTGTATACCGGCAGCGCCGGGTTGTTGGTACCGTTCATGGTTATGTGGCTCCCGTCTCCCTCACCGTTCCAGCAGTAGTTGCTGCCGCTATTATCGACCCATGCAGTATCGAGGCAGCTTCCATATTCCGTGCACATCTGGGGTTTGCTGCTGTAGGTGTTGCTTCCCCCATTAAATCCCAGCACGTCGCAAGGCGGCGCCAAAGAGGAAGTTTGAGACTGTGCCCCACCGACTCCTGCAGGCCGGGTCGAATCCTCAGTATGGGCGACAGCAATCATTCGCGTGAGATTGGCAACAACCGAATCCAGAGGCGAGCAGAAAAAAACCTCATTTCCCATGCTCCACATAATGATGGAGGGATGATTACGATGGATCCGTATCATCTCTCTGGTTTCGTCGAGAAGGCTCCGTTTAAAGGACGCATTTTCAGCGTATCCCCCATTTGTATAACCCCAGAAAACGGACTCCGACCACAAGCAGACGCCAAGTTTGTCGCAGGCGTCGGCAAACGCCGGCGCGTGCGGATAATGGGAACCGCGAATGAAATTCATGCCGCAATCATGGATAAGCTTAACATCACGGTAGCATCCGGTGTTTGTCGAAGCATAGGCCCATCCGGCGTGATCCTGGTGCACGTTGGCCCCCTGCAGCCAGAGTCGCTGGCCGTTCAATACAAAGCCGTTGGTTGTTGTCCATTGGATTGTCCTGATACCGAGCGGGGTCTGGAAATTGTCTACCGCAGTCGCGCCGGAATACACCTCGGTATATACGGTGTACATATAGGGCGACGACGGACTCCAAAGCCGTACGTTTGAAATTGTCCCGCTCGTTTGCACGAACGTATCGGTCGTGCCGGCGGCGACATTTTGCGTGGACTGGAATGAGGTTACTTCGTTCCCTGCCGAATCGACGACAACATTATTAACCGTGCAGCTTGCCGCCGCAATGCCGTCATTCCGTATCTCGGTCTTCATCTTTATCGTGGCCGAGGCGGGAGAGGTGGTGACCTGCGGCGTGGACGCAAACGTGCCGTACCACGTCACATGCAGCGGGCTTGTTTTTACCAGATACACGTTCCGATATATTCCGCCGATAAAGATGAATTCGCCGGTCGTGGGAGCAATGGTATCGACCAGGGTTCCATCTACCCGTACCGCAAGTACGTTGTCATTCGCATGAACCGCGGAGGTGATGTCGAGCGAAAAGCCGGTAAACCCTCCTTTATGCATCCCGATGTACGTTCCGTTCACGTACACGCTCGATAAATTGTACACGCCCTCGAACTCGATGAAATACCGCAATTTCGCATTGATTTCCGCCTGCGACAGGGTAAAATGTTTCCGATACCACCCGACATATGGAGCGACGGGCGCGTTCGCGCGCCAGTATGGTATGTCGAATGAGTGCGGCAGGTTCACGGAACGCATCCCGGTTTCCGAATAATTAACAGCCGACGCTCCGGAGATATCCTGTTTGATAAACTTCCAGCCCGGGTTAATGGCTTGAACCCATCGCAGCGCAAGCGGCGTATAGGCATTAACGGCAACGGCCAGTCCAAGCAGTGCAATAGGGGCGCGGAAAAATAGTCTGCTGAAAATAGTGCGCATAAATCTCCTCTCATTCGAGCTGCAGAATGCAGTCAGATCGGCTGCTGCCACACGGGCAGCCGCCTGCAGGGACGTAAGACGGAATATCGCTAGCAATATACTTTCGGGGGAATCGGGCATCAATCGGAAAACAGGGATGAGCAGGCGCAGCCTTTAAGGTGTTCGCTATGGCTGTTCAACGAAAACTTCGGATGCTTCGCCCTGAAAATTTCGCATCAGCAGAGAGAGGGCTTCGCAGGGGCTTTCAGGCAGCCCGTCCCGCAGCAAAACATGATTTAGATAAAACTTTCATCGCCCAGATTCGAAACTGCGTGGCACGGACGGAATTTACCCGGTAGCCGACGGAGATTATCGCATCGAGATTATAAAATTGAGTTTCATATGATTTCCCATCTTCGGCAGTATTCCGGAATTTCCGGATAACTGATTCCTGGGAAAGTTCTTGGGCTTTAAAAACATTTTGCAGGTGTTCGCTGACCGTCCGGATATCTACATCAAACAGCTCAGCCATTTTTATCTGGGTCAGCCAGATGGTCTCGCCGTGGAATACGACCTCGACTTTGATCGCTCCGTCGTCCGTTTTATAGAGCAGGAAATTGGATTCCTGGGTTTGTAGGCTCTTTTTAATATTTTTCTTTGCCAAGAGTATCTCTCATAGTTTTTACTCCTGGTTTCACCCTATGATTGTCGCCCGCATTCTTACCGGTAATTTTTCCCGGTGTCCGCGTAAATGTTACCGTAAATCAATATTCGTACGCATCGAGTTCTGGTTTAAGCGGGGTATGCACGTTAATTGGTTCGCGCAAGCGGCTTGTGCCAAACCGGACAATATCGTATCTTTATTACTGGAAGCTCGGCCAAGGGGTGGCTCCGATTTCTATGGTGGCCCCAAAAGCGTTGCTTCCTTTTTTTATCCTACCCTGACCTTTGCTGTCTGACGCAGCCGGCGCTCAATATCCCGCATCAGTTCGTTCTTTTCACTGTCGATTTTTTCCTGGGCTTCGAAAAGGCTTTTTCAGCGGTCGGTTCGCTTACATTCAAGTGTTTCAGTTCAATTTTGAGCCGGTCCCGCAGATTTTCGGTAACGGTGATTTTACCTTCGCATCCGGAACAATCAAAAATAATCTCCCGCGAAGCAAGGCGGCAGATTTTTTGCCGTTGCGAGCAAGTGCTCCATCAGCGGACCCGGATTGTTGCATCGAGATCGGCATGGAGCCGGGAGGTCTTTTAAAATAATAAAAATAGGGAACTATGGCTCACCCCGGTCGAAGAGACAGAGCGCGCTTCGTCTCTGCAAAATCCTTGCGATAACCTCTGAGAGATCAAAAGCACCTGGATCAAAGATCCAGGCCACGTGGTTAGAAAAGTGGAAAGTGGAAGGTCACCTGCTGCAGCTTGGGCCAGCGGTAGCGCTGGAAGGATATGTCATTCTTAGCAAGCACTATATGGATGGCGGCGACCGCCTGAACGGTCCGCCGCTGCAACTCTTCGCGACCCGGATGCCCCCCTACCCCTCTTCCTGCATAGGGCAAGGCGTCCGGCGAAGCTCGATTTCAATGAGCTTCTCCAGCTCGCTTATGTTATGCACGACATTCGCGACGCCGTTCAGGAATACCATCGGCCCCTTTGCACACGATTCACGGCACAGGCAGCCTTTGATGCTTACCGACTCGTGCCAACCGCGCCGTGCAATCAGATCGGGCAGACCGGCTCGGATGCCGCCGTTGCCCCGGCAGTAACAGGAACTGCCGAGGCAGAGCTCAATATTAAGATGCGGTGACACGGGCATCATGCTTCTTCTGTTCCTCCAGGGTGCCGTTGATCTCTTCCATCACTTTTTCATAGGTGGCGGAGCGGAGCCACCGGTTTCCTATTGCAACACTCGGGCCGAGTTCGCAGGTTTCCATGCAGAACGTAGCTTGGACATTCACCGCGTCCTGAAGTTCGTGCTCCTCGATTCCCGCCAGGATTTTCTGCAGCAGGTTGTGGGCGCCCCGCAGGTAGCAGCTCGTCCCGACGCAGACGCGCACGCGCAGCGCGGTCGACGAACGATCCTGGTCGCCGA
The DNA here is from genome assembly GCA_003164335.1 of Fibrobacterota bacterium. Classification (GTDB taxonomy): domain Bacteria; phylum Fibrobacterota; class Chitinivibrionia; order Chitinivibrionales; family Chitinispirillaceae; genus BOG-1184. The sequence goes on along the minus strand of PLTF01000010.1, from coordinate 53,989 downwards.
GTTCAATGCCGTCTTCCTCTTCCCGTTTGCGGGAGAAGTACGAGGTATGCAGCAGGCTGCGCGCTTCCTGGCTTCCGGGATGCTTGAGAAGCCGGGCATAGCAATCGGTGACAAACGGGTTGTCCTGCGCCTTGTGGACCGGCAGCACGGAATCGATCTGCCGCAGTCCGGCCGATCGCTGCATCCGTGTCTCTTTCTTTTGCGGGACCGGCTGGCCCGCGCCTCCGATGCAGCCGCCGGGGCAGGCCATGATCTCGACGAAATCGTAACGGCAGGTCTTTTTGCGTATGGTATCGAGCACCAGGTCGGCATTCTTCAGCCCCTGGACAACCGCGATCGAGACCGTGTGCTCGCCCAGGGTGACCGATGCCTCACGGATGCCGCTGTTGCCATCCACTTCGGTAAAGGCGACGGCCGGCGTCGGTACCTTCAGCTCTGCCGCAAGGTAACGGACCACCGCTTCGGAGACGCCGCCCGATGTGCCGAAAATCAATCCGGCCCCGGTTGCAAATCCAAGGGGAAGATCGAAGGAGGCGGGTTCCAGCTCTTCGAGTTGTATCCCGGCTTCGCGGATCATTCCGGCCAGTTCCTGGGTCGTCAGGACGACATCGACATCCCTCACGCCGTCTTTCGAGAACTCGGGTCGCGAGGCTTCGAATTTTTTCGCGGTGCAGGGCATTATGGAAATCACGGCAAGTTTTTTTCCCGGTGGGAGGGTCGGACCGAGTTGCACCCGCGCCAGCGATCCGAACATCTGCTGCGGAGAGCGGCAGCTCGAGAGGTGGTCGTGCAGGTCGCTGTCAAAATACTCCGCCTTCTTGACCCATGCGGGGCAGCAGGAGCTCAGGAGCGGGAAGTTATGTCCCCCGCGCGTGACGATCGGCAGCAGCTCGTGCGCTTCCTCCACGACGGTAAGGTCCGCGGCAAAGCCGGTATCGAAAACCTGGTTGAACCCGAGCCGCTTCATTGCCGCGATGATTCTTCCGGTCACCACTTCGCCGGGCTCGAGACCGAACACCTCCCCGAGCGCCACGCGGACTGCAGGGGCGATCTGGGCAACGACGGTGACGGACGGGTCGCGCAGGAGTTTCCATACCGGGGCGGTATCGTCGGCAGGCGTAATGGCACCGGTCGGGCACACGGTGGCGCAACCGCCGCAATTGACACATTCAACATTGCCGAGGCCCTTTTCAAAGGGCGGGCTGACCGTGGAATGCGATCCCCGTCCGCAGAACCCGATTGCCCCGATTCCCTGGACTTCCTCGCAGTAGCGGACGCAGTCGCCGCAGAGAATGCATTTGCTGGGGTCGCGCACCAGTGACGGCGAGGTCGTGTCGCGCTGCCCCTTGACGGCGATGTTCCGGTACCGTATCTCCCTGACCCCGAGCCGTGCGGCAAGAGCCCGCAGTTTGCAGGTTTCGTTCTTCGGACACGAAGGACAGTCTGAATCATGGTTGGCGAGGAGCATTTCAAGATTGACGCGGCGGATCTCCCGGATCTCGTCGGTGGTCGTGTGCACGACCATGCCGTCTTCGGGAATCGCCGCACACGATGCGACCAGGCCGCGGCCTTCCACATCGACCATGCAGAGGCGGCAGGCCCCATAGATCGAAAGCTCACTGTGATAGCAGAATGTCGGGATATCGATATGCGCCTTGCGGATTACTTCGAGCAGGTTGCGTTCGCCGTTGAGGGCGACCCGCATCCCGTCGACCGTTATCTGAGCGGTAGCAGTCATGGTCTCTCTCCTTATGCTATAGCGTGAAGTTTGCAGACCGCGACACAGGCGCGGCAGTTGATGCAGCGATCGGCATCGATGCTGTGGGGTTGACGGCGTTCCCCGGTGATCGCCCCCACCGGACAGCTCTTGACACAAAGGGCGCAACCGATGCACTGGTCGGCCTTGATTGCCGGGCGGCTGAGCGCCTGGCACTCGCCTGCAGGACACCGTTTGTCGACAATATGGGCCCGGTACTCGTCGGCAAAGTGCCGCAGGGTCGAAATGACCGGGCTGGGCGCGCTCTTGCCGAGGCCGCAGAGCGATGCTTTTGCAACGACCCGCGCCGTGATCTGCAGCAGTTCGAGCGTTCCGGCATTGCCGTTCCCCTCAACGATATCGTCGAGCAGGGCCAGCATCTGCCGCGTTCCCTCGCGGCAGGTGATGCATTTCCCGCACGACTCGTTCTGCGCGAACTGCATGAAGTAGCGCGCAATGCGCACCATGCAGGTCGTATGGTTCATGACCACCAGGCCGCCGGAACCGATCATCGCGCCGATGCTCCTGAGCGAATCGAAATCGAGCGGCAGGTCGAGATGTTCCCGTGTCAGGCACGCACCCGAGGGTCCGCCTATCTGCACGGCCTTGAAACCGTCCGGATCGATCTTTCCGTCTGCGCCGGTTACGCCGCCGCCGATGTCGTAAATGATGGTGCGGAGCGTCGTGCCGAACGGCACTTCGATGAGTCCGGTATTGACCACATGTCCGGTCAGGGCAAAGGTCTTGGTTCCCGGGGAGGCGGGCGTACCCACCTTTCGCAGCGTTCCGGGTCCGCCCCTGACAATGAGCGGCACGGTGCTGAAGGTTTCAACATTATTAATGACCGTGGGACATCCCATGAGCCCCTTCTGGGCCGGAAACGGCGGTTTCGGGTCGGGCATGCCGCGCCGTCCCTCGATCGAGGCGATAAGCGCGGTCTCCTCGCCGCAGACGAAGGCTCCGGCCCCTTCCATGATGATGATGTCGAAAGAAAACTCGCTGCCGAAGACGGCGTCGCCGAGAAGCCCCTGACTGCGGGCATCCTCCACCGCCTTGCGCATGTGTTTGACCGCCAGTGGATACTCCATGCGGACGTAAACATAGCCCTGGTTTGCACCGACCGCCTTTGCGGCGATCATCATTCCCTCGACCACGCTGTGCGGATTTCCCTCCATCACCGACCGGTCCATGAACGCCCCCGGGTCCCCTTCGTCGCCGTTACAGATGATGTATTTAATGTTCCCGGCGGCAATGCGGGTGAGTTCCCATTTCTTGCCGGTTGGAAAGCCGCCGCCGCCGCGCCCGCGCAGCCCGGATTCGAGAATGAGACGGCAGATCTCTTCGGGAGCCATGGCCTCGATCGCATGTCGTGCCGCCTGGTAACCGCCCGCTGCCAGGTATTCTTCGATGCACTCCGGGTCAATCGATCCGCAGGGCGCGAGCACCGAACGTGCCTGGCGCGTATAGAAAGGTATTTCACCGACCCCGCGGCAGATGACACCCGACGCAGGATCCTTGAAGAGGAGCCGTTCGATGCGCTCGCCCTTGATTATAGTCCGCAGGACGATCTCATCGCAGTCTTCGGGCTTGACGCTGGTGTAGAGAATGCCGTCGGGCTCAATGGTGACGAGCGGTCCCATCTGGCAGAATCCCTGGCAGCCGCTTCGTGAAAGGTAGAGCGGCGTGGCGGTTACATCGTCTTCGTAGCGGAGTTCGACGGAAACCGGGGTTCCATGCAGCCGGCAGGCCGCTTCCATGGCTTCCATTACCTTGAGCGAGCCATTGGCGATGCAGCCGGTTCCGGCGCACAGGATGACGCGCTTTTTGACGGAGTCGAGAACGGACCGGTAGTGGCCCTGCCGATCGGTCGCGACGGGGCAGGCGGTATCATTAATCATGACGGACCTCGCTTTTCTTAATGGAATCGATGATGGTACAGGCATGGGCCGGCGACAGTTGTCCGTGCACCGTTTCGTTGACGACCATGACCGGCGCAATGCCGCAGGCACCCAGGCAGGATACTGTTTCTAGAGTAAAGAGCATGTCCGAGGTGGTGTCCTCGCCGCTGTTGAGCTTCAGGTGGGAGCGCAGCGTCTCTGCTATCGCGCCGCTTCCCTTGACGTGGCAGGCGGTGCCGTCACAGACCCGTATGACATGCTTTCCTTTCGGCTTGAGGGCGAAATGCCGGTAGAATGTTGCCGCCCCGTAGACCCGGGAGGCCGGGATGCGCAGGGTGGAGGCGATGAAGGACATGATCGTCGGCGGAAGATACCGGTAGACCTCCTGGACCTGCTGGAGGATGGGTATCAGCTGCCGGCGGTCGTTCCGGTGTTTCTTCAGGATTTCACAAACGGCGGTGAACTGGCGCGTCTGTTTATGTACTGCCGTTGCCGTGTTCATTTGCTGGCTCCTTACGGTTGAGCGATTCGGTTAATTTTTTTTTCAGGATGGAAAGGCCTGCGAACAGATTGACGTTTTCTACGACGACCCGGTCGGGGAACTGCAGGGTTGCCGGCATGAAGTTCCATACCGCCGCAACGCCGGATTCGGTAATGAGCTTCACCGATTCTTCCGCAGCCGACGGCGGGAGTGTCAGGATTACGATGGCCACGTGCATGCGACGAACCAGGTCGACGAACTTGGTTACCGAAAGCACTTCGATGCCGAAGATCGAGGTGCCCACCTTGCGGCTGTCCTGGTCGAACGCCGCCAGAAGATCGACACCGGCCCGATCGAACTGCCGATAGCCGATGAGTACCCGCGCCAGGTTGCCCGCACCCAGAATGAATGCGGATGGACGGCTGTTCCACTGGAAATAGGTTTCGATGGCCGCGATCGTCTCTTCGAGCGGATGCCCCTTCTTCGGGAACCCCTTGGCGCCGACAACATCGAGGTCCTGCCTTACCAAGGTATGATGGATGCCGAGGGCGGTGGCCATGCGGGCCGCCGAGACAAATTCGTGTTTTCCCGGCCTGATTTCGAGAAGGTACTGGAGATAGAGCGGCAATCTTCTCAGTGCGGCGGTTGAAATGGAATCGTTGAACATAAGTTTTCGGCAGTTGTTAATAGTTCAAAGCTTATCGATAATTATTTATCGATAAGAATATACCAAAAGGCCGGAAGCGTGTCAATACTTTTTTGTGGAGGCCGGTTTAAGATGAGCGGAGGGTCTTATCCAGGATCGTGCCGGTGAAGGCAAACGCCCGGTTTCACAGGTACCGAAGCTTGGTCTCTTTCTGGTGGCGTCGTTCGAGAGAGGTAACGATCTGACTGATTATCGTTCGGCGGAGACCCATTTCAGCGGGAATCGAAGGGTCCTGCCAGGCCGCGTTAATGCGGGTTCCGATAAGAAAATGAACGATATCGCTTTCGAGCATCCGTTCAAGGATCGACTTGGCAGGCGAGGGCTTTATGTCGTCGAGATCCTTCGGCGATTCGAGCAGTTTGGCCAGGGCGTGCAGCGTAATGATGCCCTCGGTCACCAGGTCGATGCCGTCGATGGATGATTGCGGGGGGAGTACCGGATTCAAATCGCTCAGGTTGATGGTGATGGATCTGCCAAGTTCGCGCGCCACTATTTTGGAGGTTGTCCCGCCGCAGATGATCTTCCTGCCGGCAAAGCTATCGACAGCCTTCACATAGGCAACATCGTTTTGCGGCAGCACAGGCGGGCCCGAGGCGATGAGCAGCTCGCGGGGCTTACGGTAGTGAATGACGGCGCAGGTCATGTCGTCGCCGGCGCTGCCGGCGTCGATCGAATAGGCTTCCTGGACGATTCTGCGGGCCAGGGTCCGGGCAGGGCAGTCGGCGGTTGCGGTTACGATCCCGGCGGCGAACCTTGCCGGCTCGGATACACCCCAGCCCATGGGATACATGGTGGAACCGATTCCCGCCTGCGTCACCCCATCGGTAAAGAACACGATCCGGTCGTTGAAGGAGAGGGGGAATTTGCTGTAACTGAGTTGATACTCTCGCTCAGCGTTGCGTCCCGAAATCGACGAACTCTCGATTGCGACCGGCACGCCGTTGCGTATCAGGATCGGCGCTGGGCTGTCGTAGTTGATGAGGCGCACATCACCGAGGGCATCGATGTCGATGATGCAGAAGGTGGCGTAGCTGATTTTCCTCACGCTGCAGACGGGCAGCGTCTCCATGATGATTTCAGCGGTCTTCTGCAGGTCGCGAAACCCGGCGGTAAACCGCAGCGCCATGGTTGCCGTGAGCGCGGACAGAACATTGGCCTTTATGCCGCTGCCCAGGCCGTCGGAGAGCACGGCAATGGACCGTTTCTCTTCGCGCAGGCGCCTGAAGACGAAGGTATCGCCGCAGATGCGCTGCTTCCGCTTATGCCGCTGGAAAGCCTTTATGTCAAGTGCAAACGCCGGCAGGCCCGGTTCATCAGACATCGTCGTCTCCGGGCTGCAACGGTTTGAAGCTTTCGATGATCGTCGAAAGCAGCATTTCGGTCTCCGAGGCGTTCTCCCCGAGAAGATAGGCGATCTTCTGAACCGTGGTCAGATTGTTGCGGATGACGTTCTGGACGCGGTCGATGACCTCCTCCCGCTGCAATTCCGGGGCCGTAACATCGTTGAATACCCCTCCGGCGATCGTGCCGGGCTCAATGGAAAAAATGCTGCAATGGATTACCCTTGTTCCGAGGTGCAGGTCCCGGTCGAGGATATCGTCGTCGGCTTCGATGATGTGGCGGAACAGGTTCGAAACCGGCAGGATTTTTTCGAGCACCGCTCCTCCCATGCCGGGGCGCTGCTTATAAATAGTAACGGCATCCTTGCCTGCCAGTGCCGCGAAGCGGGCATTGCATTCGATGATGCGAAGGTTTTTATCGACAATCACCACTCCGGAGGGCATGGTCATAATCAGTTTGTTTGCCTTCTTGGTGGCCAGCTTCCTCAGATACGACACGCACATGGCGGTCTCGGCTTTTCCGCTGAGCACCGCCTGGGCAAAATCGCGGCAGTTGCCGTAGCCGCACCCGCCGCAATTCAGCTCGTCGCCGCGCGACAGCTTTCCGGTTTTCGCAAGAACGGAGCCGATCTCTTCCTCGGAAAAGATCGGTGCGGACAGCTCCCGGGAGTGATAGGCGGCAGGGATATCGATGGACACCGGACGGGGAATCTCGGCGCCGTCGATGACGCTGCGTTCCAGCACACCAAGCCGCCTGACCAGGGTGCCGCCCTCTTTCCTGGTCCGAGGCCCGTTGATGCATCCGCCGGAACATGACAGGAGCTCCAGGAACAGGGGCCGGTCGGGCCTTTCTTTCTCAATGCAATCAAGGATGGCGCAGATTTCTTCCAGTCCGGAAAAATGCTGGGTCCGGTGATCGCAGACCGGGCACTGCTTCCGGAGCGAGGCGACCATACCGCCGTCGATGGGATACAGCGCCCCCTCTTCGGCAGCATGAGGGATGAATCTTTCAGCCGGCGAGACGGCGCCGCCGTCAATAGCGGCGGCATCGATAAGTTCCCGAAGGTCTTCAAAGGTCAAGGCAGCTTCGAGCAGGTCCGGATGCTCGTATGCCTCGTCCTTCTTGGCAATACAGGGACCGTAAAACACCACGTAGGTATCCCGGCCGAACTCTCTTTTCAGCAGTTTGCAGTGAGCGAGGAGCGGCGACAGGAACGGGGTCAGCGACCGGGCCAGAGCCGGGCGGTAATTACGGATGTACCGTACGACAACGGGGCAGGCGCTGGATATCCACAGCCCCGGTTCCCGGTTGTCGATGAGGTCGGCAACATGGGCGGAAACCTCTTCCGCACCGAGGGCGGTTTCCGAGACACCGTAAAACCCCCGCCTGCGCAGTGCCGCGATGATCGTTGCGGGGTCCCGGTCCCTGAACTCGGCAACATACGAGGGAGCAAGCGATGCGATGACCCGCTTTCCCGAGGCCAGAAGCTCGCGGACCCGGGTGCGGTCGTCACGCACCCGCTTGGCTCCGCCGGGACAGGTGTTGACGCAGGAACCGCAATGGATGCAGAGTTCGTCGACCACCGACGCGCTGCCCTCCTCGATCTTTATCGCCTTTACCGGGCACCCCCGGAGACAGCGGTAACAGTCCTGGCAATGGGCTTTTTCGGTAAATATCGGCTGCTGCGGATTCATGATGGTACCGTCTCTTTCAAAAGATTCTTCTGCAGGATAACCAGTGAGGCGGTCAGGTCTTCCTGCTGCACGATGACCCTTGCAGGCACCTTGAGCGCAGCGGAAGAGAAGTTCCAGATGCCCCGCACACCCCCGGTGATCATCTGGTCGGCGACCTGCTGTGCGGCCTTGGCCGGAACGGCAATGAGGCCTATTTCGATGTGCAATCGGGCTATCAGGTTCGCCATTTTTTCCATGGGAAATATCTGGATGCCGTGAATCGTCACGCCTTCCAATACCGGGTCCCTGTCAAACCCGGCGACGATGCGGAATCCCCGACGAGGGAAGCCCTTGTACCCCATAAGCGCGGCGCCGAGATCGCCGCATCCGGCAATGATAAGCTCATCGAGCCTTCCCCAGCCCATAAACTCTTTGATAACGGCCAGAAGCTCGGCGACATTGAAACCTATCTTGGGACGTCCCGCCGCGCCGATGCTTTCGAGATCCTTGCGTACCATTATCGGATCGAGGTTGAGGTGCCCGGCAATGGTGGTGGAGGATATCGCCGCAATTCCCTGCGCTGCAGCATGTTCGAGACAGGCGTAGTAGCCGGGCAACCGGCGGATGGTCGGGATAGAAAAACGCCTGTCGGGAGTTAATGCCATGAGACCCCTGGATTCGATATAATATTATCGATTATAAAATACAGCGGGCGTCCACTCCATTCAAGAGGTATTTATGAACCTGTTTTGAAATTGCGGATTACCAATCAGTTCATGGGTAAGTTTCAGCATTCGTCGTTCGCCCTGAGCCTGATTGAAGACACGTCAGATCATAGTTGTTCATACCCAATCTTTCAGAACCGGCTGATAACCGGCCGAACGTATAGCCAGTTTTACCTGCTCAAGGTCTCTTTTGTCCGATATTTCGAATTGCTTAAAACCGTTCTGGTTAATGGTATGACCGCCCACCGCAGTGCTTGACGATGCCGACATCCGGGTGATCCCAAGCGGCATAAGATTGTCGCGCAGTTCACGATTTTCCCTTGTTGAAAGGGCAATTGAGGCGCGCGGCATAAACAGCCGCATCGCAGTAACGATCTGAACCAATTCACTGTCACGAACAATTGATTCCGGTTTATAGCAGCCCTCATGCGGCTGGATACGAGGCACCGAAATTCCTATTTCGCTGCCTGGGAATTTATCCTGCAGGTATTTTGCATGCATTCCCATGAAAAACGCTTCAACACGCCAATCGCTTAACCCGAGTAATGCACCGATATTAATAAAATGAACGCCTGCCCATGCGCCGCGATCCGGCGCATCCAGTCGATTTTTATAATCTTTTTTCGGACCGCGCACATGCAATGCATCATACAGAATCCGGTCATAGGTTTCTTGATATAACGTCAGGCCATCGATACCGGCGGCTACCAACTCGCGGTACTCCGGCAGCTGTAAGGGATAGATTTCAACGGATATCGAACTGAAATATTTTTGCAGGATCTTTACGCAATCTTTAATATATGCAACAGGGCTCATGGTATGAGACTCGCCTGTCAATATCAAAATATGCCTGAACCCTAAACCCGCTATATGCGCAGCCTCTTTATCCACTTCTTCTAAAGAAAGCTTTTTCCGCGCCATGGGGTTCCTGGTCTGGTACCCGCAATATACACATTGATTTTCGCAGTAGTTCGATAAATACATCGGTGTATATAATTGTATCGATCTCCCGAAATAGCGCAAGGTCTGCGCTTGAGATTCCTGCGCCATATCTTCCAACAGCTCGCCCGCGGCAGGAGACAATAGCGCCAATAACCTTTTATCGGCAGAAGCATCGGAATCGATAGCGACAGAAACGTCACGCGCCGTCACGCTGCATAGCGCCTGCTTAAAATCAAATTCCCGATAATTTAAGATAATATCATAAAAATCCATATTAGTTAGTTCCACGCAGAAAACCTGTTAATGGCGATGACGCTCCGGCCGTTTCGCCGATATAGCCGGATGAGGCAAAAAACGCCCGCCTGCTGCCGCGGACCGCTTCACTAAAGGCAATTGCCATCTCCACGGGATCCTTCGCCGTGGCTATGGCGGTATTTACCAGGACGGCTCCGCACCCCATTTCCATGCACTCGGCAGCTTCCGAAGGCATACCTAACCCGGCATCGACGATCACCGGAACGCTGCTGTCGTTAATCATTATCCTGACCAGTTCTTTCGTTTTTAATCCACGGTTGGATCCGATCGGTGATCCAAGCGGCATTATTGCCGCTGCTCCGGCGTCAACCATACGCCTTGCCGCATAAAGATCCGGCACCATATACGGTAACACGACAAACTCTTCTTTAGCCAAAATGTCTACCGCTTTCAAGGTCTCCTGGTTATCCGGTAACAAATATTTATTGTCATTGATAACTTCGATCTTGATCCAATTTCCCATACCGCACGCTTTGGCAAGCCGGGCAATCCTTATTGCTTCTTCGGCATTACGGGCACCGGATGTATTCGGCATCAGAATACAGTCTTTCGGAATAAAATTCAGGATATTTTCGTCCCCGGCTGAATCGTCTATACGGCGCAGGGCGACGGTCACCACGGCTGCCCCGGATTTTTCCAATGCCGGTTTGATCAGGCGGTTATCGCCGAATTTTCCCGTTCCAATAAATAAACGGCTGGAAATCATTCTCCCGCCGATCATTAAAACATCATCCATTTAACCTCCTCCGACAAAACCAATGATTTCGATAACATCACCTTCCCCTATAGCCGCGCGGCCCCATTGCTTCTTCGGAATTATCAGGCCGTTCTGCTCGATAACGATAGTATTTCTCATCAGATTTTTATTTACCACTAATTCTTCCAAGGTGCATGCGCCGCTTAATTCCTGATCTTTGCCGTTAATCTTTATGTACATAAGGCATCCTTCAAACTTTTCACGGCCATACCGATATCGCCGGCCTCGGTTATGGCGCGAATCACCGCAATGTTGGTTGCTCCCAGTGCAACTAATTTCTTCACATTACGCAAGGTAATGCCGCCGATGCAGATCACCGGCTTTTTAGCCATTTGGAATACTTCTCCGAGATCATTTGTGCCGATATAATAACTTTTCGTTTTGGTAAAAAATACCGGACCAAAGGCACAATAATCGAAATCCTGATCCTGGGCAATTTTAAACTGCTCCGGCGAATGGGTCGACAATCCGATAATCTTATCTTTACCTAAAAGGTTTCGTGTTTCCAGCAAGGGAAACCTGAGGAGGTCTTCCTGGCCCAGATGAACACCATCGGCGTTAAGCTTTTTGGCCAACAGAGGATCGTCATTGACAATAAATAAGATGCTATTCTTTTTGCACAAAGAAGCCAGGGCCGTCCCCAGCACCAGCAATTCCTTGCGGGACCTGTTTTTTTCGCGCATCTGCAACATGTCGATTCCGGCATTAATGGCATCTTTGGCCACCATGAGCGGATCTCGATTATTGCAGCATTCGCTGCAGAGAACCAAGTATAAATTTGTGGTTTTGATAGAGACCCTTCCCGTAAAATCCGGGAAGGAAGGATGCGGGCATATCTCATTCCCTCCGCCGGCATTATCCGGATCAGGTTATGCGGGTTATCTGATAACATCAGAACTCTCAGCGCCGTTATACGGGCTCCCCATCAGCAATATACAATTTGCTTCGGCCCTTTGCAGCAGAATCAGTTACAGTGATCTCCATACAGCAGCGGCCATTTACCGTTCGATCCGCAGGCCAGGCACTCGGGATTTCTGCGAACGGTAATTTTCCTGAATTCCATCGACAGGGCATCGAAGGTGAGAATGCAGTCGGTCAGGAGCTCGCCGATTTGAGCCAGGTACTTAAGAGCCTCGGTCGCCTGGATCGAACCAAGGATGCCGACAACAGAACTCAGTACGCCTGCCTGGGAACATGAAGGTACGGCGTCTTTAGGCGGGAGATCTTCAAAAACGCATCGGTAACATGCGGACTTGCCGGGAACAACGGTCAGGGTCTGTCCTGAGAATTGGAGCACTCCGGCATGTGAAAACGGTTTGCCTTCGTGGACACAGGCATCATTAACGAGGAATTTCGAGCCGAAGTTGTCGGTTCCGTCGATGACGAAATCATACTCCCGGACAATCAACCGGGCATTCTCAACGGCAAACTTCTCGGTATAGGCCTGTACGCAGACATCGGCATTGATCGCGCGAATCGAATCCGCCGCCGATTCGGCTTTCAGTCTGCCTATGTCCCCCTCCGCGTGAATGATCTGGCGCTGAAGGTTGGAAAGCTCAACGCGGTCATAATCTATGATCCCGATGGTGCCGACACCTGCGGCGGCGCAATAGAGCGCGGCGGGAGAGCCGAGTCCACCGGCTCCGACTATGAGCACCCTGCCATCGCAAAGTTTTTGCTGTCCTGTCGTGCCGAGCTGCTTCAGGAGGATGTGCCTGCTGTAACGCTCTATCTGATTATCAGAGAACACTTCCGAAATTCCCCCGTGCCGCCTCAGGATAATGTTCTTACCCGAAGTGCATAGTGTGTTAGTATAATTTCGATATGAAACTAATATAAATTAGTCCTGCAATCCCGCCCATCATAACAGGGACACATCTTTTCCGCGTTAGTATGCAAAAACTCCGGATATTGTTTTCCGGCAATTACTAAGCAGTTTGTAAGTATGGTTTCAAGAAGCCGTTCGTGGTGAGCTTGTCGAACCATGAACGGCGCGTCTTTGCCGGTCGCCCTTCGACAGGCTCAGGGCGAACGGATTTAATCATTAGCGGGTAATGTATATTTTTTTGGCTTCATTCCATATTCTATTATAGTAGATTGGGAAGCGGTCTCCTGCCATTTCCACTCGCCTCTTTGTGGGGGAGCTCCCTTAAAATGCGACGCCTATGAATATTCCTCGCCATATCGGCATCATCATGGACGGCAACGGCAGGTGGGCAAAAAAACGGGGGCTTCCCCGCACCGCCGGCCATCGTGCCGGCACCGATGCCACGCGTACCATCGTGCGGGCCTGCGGCGAACTCCGGATTTCCTACCTCACCATCTATACCTTCTCAACGGAAAACTGGAAGCGGCCCCGCATTGAGGTTCGCATGCTCATGGACCTCCTGGTTGAAATGGTGCAACGCGAGATCGATAACCTGCACGAGAATAATGTCCGCCTCAGGGTGATCGGCGACCTGTCGAAGCTCCCGCCCAAAACCCGCACTGCTCTTGAAGACGGCATTAAGCGGCTCGACGGCAATACCGGGCTGACGCTCAACCTTGCCATCAGCTACGGCGGAAGGGCCGAAATTGTCGCCGCCGCGCGACGCATTGCAGAGGAGGCAATCCGGAACCCTTCGATTCTCGACGGGCTCGATGAAAAGACCTTCGGCGGGTACCTCTATACAAAAGACATTCCCGACCCCGAGCTCATTATCCGGACCGGCGGCGATTCGCGCATCTCAAATTTTCTGCTCTGGCAGTCTGCCTATGCCGAACTTTACATTACCGATGTATTGTGGCCCGATTTCGACAAGGCGGAAATGGTGAAGGCAATCGAGGATTTCAACCGGCGCGATCGCCGTTTTGGAAAGGTCAAGGAGTCATGACCTTCCCGAATATCGGAAAGCGCCTTCTCTTCGTCATTCCCGCCATTCCTGTCGCCTGGTGGATCATCAATGCTCCCTTCTCCATCACGCCGACGTGGATCGCCATCATCCGTCCCGGCCATCTCCTCATCGTCGTGCTCGCCATCCTTGCAGCCTGGGAATATATCGGCATGCTCGGGCTCCTGTACCCGAAGAACGGGTTCTGGATCTGCTATATCTGGCTTGCACTCCACTTTGTCATGTATTTCTGCGACATCCAGCTCCCGCATTACGCCGCCTTCTGGGTTCTCCTGCTGCTTGTGGCGATCGAGGCATTCCGCTGGGGACGCCTCAAAAAAACCCGCCGGTGGATGCGGGCGAGCCTGCTCTTCTCAGGCGTCGCTATTATTTACATGTGCGCCGCCGCACTCCTGAACCTTTACAACGATGCCTTTCAGCACCTGTTCCGCATATTCAGGCCACCCATGCTCTCGCAGCTCGGCATCTGCCTGGTGGTTCTTGCGGTTTGCCTGTGCGACAGCGCGGCCTATTTTGTCGGCAGCTCGCTCGGGAAGCATCGCCTCAGCATTATAAGTCCCCACAAAACGATCGAAGGGGCGATCGGCGGTTTCGCCGCCGCGGTCATCACGGCAAGCATCGGCTGGTGGTTCCTTGCAAACCCGGTCCTGCCGCGGGGGCTCGGCATCCTGCTCGGCGTTCTCATCGGCATCTTCGCCCAGATCGGCGACCTGTTCGTCTCGCTCATGAAACGGTATTTCCGGGTCAAGGATTCATCGGCGCTCATACCCGGACACGGGGGAATCCTCGATCGATTCGGCAGTCTTTTTTTCACGGCACCGGCAATCTCGATCTTCTCCTGGATCGTCGGCAGGCTGGTTCACCTGTAAAGGATCCCGATGGCATCCATTCTTCTCCTCGGATCAACCGGCTCCATCGGAAGGAGCGCGCTCAACTGCGTTCGCCGCCTGCCGGATCGCTTCTCGATTGCCGGGCTCTCGGCAGGAAATAATATCGACCTGCTCATCGCCCAGATCCGGGAGTTCGGGCCAAAGGCAGTCTGCGTCGCTGCTCCCGCCGCCGCGGAGCGGCTCCGGGAGCTCTTCCCCGGCGTAGCGGTTTTTTCCGGTCGCCCGGGGCTTGAAGAGCTTGTCAACGACCGGGATTTCGATATCATGCTCAATGCGCTGGTCGGCGCCGTTGGCCTGCGTCCCACCGTTGCCGGGCTTCTGCGCAATAAGCGGGTCGCGCTTGCCAATAAGGAAACCCTGGTCATCGGCGGCGACTTCCTGCGGCCGCTTCTCGATGCGGGACGAGGCTCGATCGTTCCGATCGACAGCGAGCACAGCGCCATCATGCAATGCCTTGCCGGCGTCCGGAACGATGCGGTCGAGAGCATCATCCTGACCGCATCGGGCGGCCCGTTCCGCGATCTGCCGGCCGACCGGTTTGCCGGCGTCACCGCAGAGGAGGCGCTCAACCACCCGACCTGGTCGATGGGAAAAAAAATCACGATCGACGCTGCGACGCTGATGAACAAGGGGTTCGAAGTGGTGGAGGCGCATCACCTGTTTCGCGTCTCCTACGATCGGCTTCGCGTCTGGATCCATCCGCAATCGATCATTCACTCGCTTGTCGAATTGCATGACGGCGCGGTGATGGCCCAGCTCGGACTGCCGGACATGGAACTGCCGATCCAGTATGCCCTCTCCTATCCCGAAAGGCTCCCCCTTGCCGGCAGGAGGCTTTCTCTTCCGGAAATCGGCCGTCTCGAATTTTTCGAACCCGACTTCGGCCGTTTCCCCTGCCTCCGTCTCTGTATCGAAGCCGGCAGGCAGGGAGGCGTTGCCCCGGCGGTCGCCAATGCTGCAAACGAGGTTGCCGTCGAAGCATTCCTTGCGGGGGCGATTCCGTTTCCTGCCATTGCCGGGACGGTTGCCCGCGCCCTGGAATACCACAAGCCGATGGCTGCCGATTCGCTTGAAGCCATCGAAGAAGCCGACCGGCTGACGCGGGAAATGGTTCGCCGAGAACATACCAACCCGAGGTGAAACGATGATCCTGATGGTCGCTAAAAGTCTCCTGGCAGTAATTATCGGCATCTTCATTCTCGGGGTCATGGTCATCATCCACGAGCTCGGCCATTTTGTTGCAGCCAAGGCCCTGCGCTTCAAGGTTCTGGCGTTTTCAATCGGGTTCGGCAAGGTGCTCCTTAAAAAAACCGCAGGGGAGACCGAGTACCGGTTGAGTGCCATCCCGTTCGGCGGTTATGTCAAGATGGCAGGGGAGCAACCCGACGACGAGCAGACCGGCGAGTCCTATGAGTTCATGGTCAAACCGAAGTGGCAGCGCGCGGTCGTGGCGGTTGCCGGACCGGTAGCAAATTTCCTTTCCGCAATTCTCATGCTGTGGATCATGTATCAAGTAGGGGTCGAGCGTCCGCAATACCTTGACCGTCCCGTCATCGGGTACGTTGCCGACAGCTCTGCGGCGCATGACGCCGGTATCCGCGCCGGCGACAGCGTCGTTGCCATGAACGGCACGGCGATTGCCTCATGGAATGACATTGAAGATCGTTTCATGACTCCCGAAAATCCGGTTATCCTTTCGCTTGTCCGGGATGGAGCGAGCCTGCGGCGGAATATCGATCGAAACCCCGCAAAGGGGGAGGAGTATACGGCCCCCTTCGGCATGGAGCCGGCGCTTCCCCCGGTCGTGGGAAAGGTGCGGGATACTCTCCCGGCGGCAAAGGCGGGCATGAGGCCCGGCGATACCGTTCTTTCCATCGACAGTGTCCGGATTTACTCCTGGTTTCAAATTAGCGGTGTATTAAAGGAAGGCAGGCCCGGTGAGACCCGCATGGTCGGCATTGCCAGGACCGGGTTACGGGAAACACTCTCAATCCAGCCCTTTTTCGATCGGACCGACAGCCGCTTTGTCCTGGGGATAGAGATCAAAAGCCCGGAAGCTCGAAAAGTTCGCTATGGCGCACTGCCGGCAGTCGATCGCTGCCTGCGAAAATCCTGGGATTATACCACCATGATATTCGATGTCCTGGGTAAATTGATCTCACGAAAAGTTTCGACGACCGAGCTTTCCGGACCGGTCGGTATCATCCCGGCATCGGGAATCATCGCCCTCCAGGGTCTCTCGCCGTTGCTCAATTTCATGGCGCTTATCAGTATCAATCTGGGGGTGCTCAACCTTTTCCCGCTTATTATTACCGACGGGGGTCTTCTTCTTTTTCTCCTCCTCGAAGCCATCCGCCGCAAGCCGCTATCTCTTAAAACACAACTGTCAATCAACCGGTTTGCGATTATCTTCTTTATTCTCTTCTTCTTCTATGTTTCGATGAATGATTTCCACAAACTGCCCGAAATTTTCAAGTTATTCGGGAAGTAGACAGGCAGAAATCCATAATACTCTGTTGGGGGAACCGCTTAGGCGGTTCTCCCTGGCCTAAAGCCGCGAAAGGCANNGGGCAACCCTATGTGGTTGCCCAATCTCTATATCATAGAAATGAATTTGATTCTTCAAAAAAGCCACTTAAATAGTAACCGGGTCTTTCGCATTTTTGAAACCTCTATCGCATAAATTGCCGCGTTTTTCGCATTTTTGCAAAAGTCTTACATGATCCGGTCCGAAAAAATGCCCTTGCCTGTCCGGCATGCGCCCGTCGAAGGCTGGTGCTTATTGACCCATTTCCTCTGGCATGAAATTCGCAATTTTAAGAAGCCCCTGAGACAACGGAAAGGAATTGCCTATGCGTGAGCCCGGGTTCATACTCCAGGTAGTCACCTTTGTTAGCCTGGTTCTGCTGTTTAATCATTTCGAACAACGGGTACCCGGCTTCGCGGTAAACAGGAGAAGGGATCTCGCGCTTAATGTCGCGGCAATGGCGCTGGTAATCTTCGGCGGAGAGTACGCGAAACTATTCATCCGGACCATATATGATTCGGTCAACCTTAACGTCGTCATGCTTCAAAACCGGTTCAGCCTGCTTCCCGGGGCGGCAAAGATCCCGCTCGCCATCCTGGCCACCGATTTTTCGCTCTACTGGATGCATCGCGCCATCCACCACCCGCTCCTGTGGCGGACCCACATGTTTCACCACTCCATTCCGGAAATCTGGTGGCTTGCCGGGAGCCGGACCAGCTTCATGCACCTGGTTCTCTTCGCCGTTCCGCAAGTATTTATCGGCAACTTTCTCTTTTGCCTGGCCCCGATGCAGACCGGCATTGCGCTTTCGTTCAGTATTTTTGTCAATCTGTGGATCCATACCAACCTGAGGGTCAACCTCGGTCCGTTTGACGCACTCTTTGTCACACCGAACTTTCACCGGGTCCATCACGGCGGACAAGGGCTTGCCGGCAGGAACATGGGCTTTATCCTGACCCTCTGGGACCGCCTGTTTGGTACCTACCTGAATCCCCGGGAGCTCGGAACGGGATATCCGATTGTCCCGGTTCCGGTGGAGAAACAGCTCTGGCGCATGATGCTAGGCATCTGATCTGCGCCCGGCTACGATTCCCTGCTCCGCGGTCCTCAGGCGACTGTGATGGCGGCTATATCCGAAGTAAACTGCCAGCCCGATGATGTTCCATACAAGGAAGCGTATCCAGGTGTCCCCGGGCAGGGCAAGCATCTGCATCACGATAACGACCGCACCCAGAATAGGAACAAAGGGAACCCAGGGCGTCCTGAACGCCGGTTTCAATTCAGGGTGATGGTAGCGAAGGAATAGTATGCTGATGCAGACGATAAGGAAAGCGAATAAGGTCCCGATATTGACCATTAAGCCGAGAATTGAGATCGGAAACAGGCCAGCCATTACCGAGGCAACGATACCGGTGAGAATGGTCGTTATATAGGGTGTTTTGAATTTAGGATGAACCCTGGCGAAGCTCATCGGCAAGAGCCCGTCACGGGCCATCGAGAAGAAGATCCGGGGCTGACCCATGAGGAGTACCAGGATTACCGAGCTCAGTCCGCCGATGATGCCGATATTGATAAACGGCCGGAGCCATGAGAGACCCGGTCCGGCGGCCGTCACGGCGTCGGCAAGAGGAGCATCACCGGTAAGGGTGGAATATTTGGCGATACCGGTCATGATGCCCGCTACAAGGATAAAAAGAATGGAACAAATAGCAAGCGATCCGAGAATGCCGATCGGCATGTCGCGCTTTGGGTTTTTCGCCTCCTGAGCTGCGGTGGAAACCGCATCGAATCCTATATACGCGAAAAAAATCACCGAAGATCCCCGCAGGATGCCGCTCCATCCGAAATATCCCCAATGCCCGGTGTTCGGCGGAATGAACGGCACCCAATTGACGTATTTGACATAAAAAATACCGAATACGACGAAAAGAAAAATAACCGTCAGTTTTATAAAGACAATGATGCTGTTGAATTTTGCCGATTCATGGATTCCGATTACCAGAAGCGTGGACATTAATCCCACAATGAATATGGCAGGCCCATTGAAAAGCGCACCGGTAGCGTGCCATCCATGACCAACTGAATACGCCAGGGGTGCGTGTGCAATCGCCGCCGGGATGGTTATCCCTAAATCCTTTAAAAAACCGACGACGTAGCCCGACCATCCAACCGCAACGGTCGATGCACCAAGCAGATATTCGAGCACCAGTTCCCATCCGATAATCCAGGCAAACAGCTCGCCGAGGGTTGCGTAGGCGTAGGTATACGCGCTTCCGGAGAGCGGTATCATGGAAGCAAACTCGGCATAGCAGAGACCGGCAAGGGCGCAGCCGATGGCGGAAATGATAAATGACAACACGATTGCCGGACCGGCATAGGAGGCTGCGGCTTGACCCGTTAAAACGAAGATCCCTGCGCCGATAACAACCCCGATACCGAGCGAAACAAGGTTTACCGGGCCCAGAACCCGCTTGAGCTGATGACTGCCTCCATCGGTATCCGACATGATCTGCTGCGGTGATTTGCGGGAAAACAGGCGATGCATGGTTCATTTTCCTTGAAATGTTGGCACAATGTCGAATAGGAGAAAATACATCAGTGCGGCTTGCTCGCTGCTTATGAATCGCTTATAAATCCCGCAGATACTGGACGGAATCTCTATTACGAGGCAATGAAGGTTCTTTCGCCAATTGCTATCCCGAATCGGTTAACAGGAGCTTGTTGGAAAAAGAGCATTACATTTTAGCGAATATATATTTTATAAGCAAGGACGGTTCCGGCTCTGTTTCATAAACCTTTTTCGGGAGGGAGCAAACGTATCATGCCAAGAATTTCCAAGGCTGAGTTCCTCAAGCTTCAAAAGAAGCTGGTAACCGATGCAGCCATCGGCGAGAAATTCGGCATTACCCGGCAGGCGGTTCATCAGATTCGCAAGCTCTATGGTATTCCGTCAAGCATTGCGGACAATCCGGAGAGAAACGAAAAGATCATCGCCCTCTACAAGAAGGGCACCTCCGGAACGGCCATTGCGAAAAAGTTCGACCTTTCGATATCGCAGGCTTACCGGATCATCAATGACGCCGGCGCCGGAAAGAGCAAACCCGTGAAAAAGGCGCCTGCAAAGGCTGCAAAAGCCGTTGCCAGGAAAAAGGGCAAAAAATAGCAGACGCTCGTTGCTGCAATGCAGCTGCCGGCCCGAATCGTCCTGGAGCGATTCGGGCCGTTCTTTTTCCGGACGAATCCCCCGCTCTTCCTGTCGGAGCAATCCCGGCGATTATCCCCTTGCCGGTTCTTCATGCACTATCTCGTCCGTCGATGGAACAGCAGTACCGAGGCCCCGAATACCACCCCGCCGATTGCGGCCATGCCCAGAAGTTCACGCCAGAGTTCGGCAATACCCGACCCTTTCAGGAACATCTCGCGAATGGCAAACATGCAATACCGCACCGGGTTGATGCATGAAACCTCCTGCACCCACTCCGGCATGTTCTCCACCGGGATGAAAAACCCGGAAAGCAGGATGAAAAATATCATGATGAACCAGATGAGAAACAGCACCTGCTGGGGCGTTCGCGCAACCGTTGAGGTGAGGATCCCGATGCCCAGCGAAGAGAACATATACACCATCCCGAACAGGAGAAAAACGAAGAAATTCCCGCGGAACGGAATTTGAAACCAAAGCACCGCCAGAACGAGAAACACGGAGAGCTCGGCGATGCCGATAAGAAAGTAGGGAACGGTCTTGCCCACGATGAGGTGGAGCGGCGACAGCGGGGTCACCATGAGCTGTTCGAGTGTTCCCGCCTCCTTCTCTTTGACTATAGATAAGCCCGACAGGAGACCGGTGATGATCGTGACCAGGATAACCACGAGACCGGAAACCATATACCAGGTTGATTTGAGAAGCGGGTTGAAGAGTATGACCGGCGTAACACCGACCGGAATGACCGATGCGATTCGTATCCCCTGTGCCGAAAGGGACCGCCTCAGGCGCTCCTGCGCCCAACCGGTAACGATTGCGTTCAGGTAGCCACGCGAAACGTTCGCCGAGTTTGCATCCTGGCCGTCCACGAGAAGCTGCACCTTTGCGCCCGAGACACCGGCAAGGCTTCGTGAAAAGTCGGCCGGGAGAACGATCGCAGCCTTGATTTCGCCGCGATCCATGCGCCGCCTGGCTTCGGCAACGGTCGTTGCCGCACTGTGGAAGCGAAGCAGGGGGTTCCCCCGGATGGTTTCGCCAAGCGACCGGCTGTCGGGCGTCATGCACTCGTCGACTATGGCGACATCGATGTTCTTTACTTCGGTTGTGAGGGCATATCCCATGACCAGGAGCTGGGCGAAAACCGGGAAGATCATGAGCCGGATGGAAAGCTTGTCAGCCCGGATATGGCGGAACTCCTTCCAGACCATGAGGCGGAAAAGGTTCATACCCGCTCCTTGAACTGCTTGACCGATACCAAAACAAGCAGCAGGCCCATGGCCCCAAGGATGCAGAGCGGGCGCCAGAGAACGGTGATGCCGATCCCCTTGAGCACAATGCCCCGGATAACTTCGAGGTAGTAGGTCGCGGGTACCAATGCGGCAATGCAGCGCAGCGGCCATGCAAGGCTGGCAAGCGGGAAGATGAATCCCGAGAGGATGATGGTCGGAAGCATGGTGGCCGGAAGCACGATCATCATGGCCTGCTGCTGGTTTCGCGCGACGGTCGACACGAGAAGCCCGATTGCCAGGGAGGTGAATATATAGACGAGGCTCGCTCCGGCGAGAAAGGCCAGGCTTCCGGCGACATGGACTCCGAAGAGATAGTACCCGACCAGGAGAATGAGGGCGCCGTCCGTTGCCGCAAGGCCGAGGTAGGGAAGTATCTTGCCGATGATTATTTCTCGGGGGCGCACCGGGGAGACCAGGATCTGCTCCATGGTACCAAGCTCCTTTTCCCGCGTGATGGTGACCGAGGTCAGAAGTGCCGAGATCATGAGCAGGATGATGGCCATGAGACCCGGAACAAAGAAGAGGGCGCTCTTCTGCTCCTCATTGTAGAGAACGACCTCGTCAACGGTTACCACCGACGGCAGCGTGATGCCGAGGGCGTCGAGAGTTGCCTTCTGTATAACGGGCCCGAAGGCATTTTTAAGGATGGTGCCGACGTTCGGGTCCGAGCCGTCGATGAGCACCTGGACCGATGCGCCCCCGGATCCGCGCCGGAGGTCGGCGGCAAAGTGCGGACTGAAGCGGACGATCGCTTTCATGTGAAGCTTCCTGAAGA
Organism: Fibrobacterota bacterium; assembly: GCA_003164335.1. Taxonomy (GTDB): domain Bacteria; phylum Fibrobacterota; class Chitinivibrionia; order Chitinivibrionales; family Chitinispirillaceae; genus BOG-1184. The sequence continues at coordinate 31,821 of PLTF01000010.1, read as the reverse complement.
GTTCCTCGGGGTTTTCCGCAGAAGCGACCGTTCCGATGACCCTGAACATGGTCGACGCATCGACCGCCCGGGCAACCTGTACGCTTTCCGTCGAGGGAACCGGGTCTTCGATAAGCACGGGCACGGCCGTCAGGTCGAGCGTGAGCGCATAGCCGTAGAGAAACATCATGACAACCGGCATGATGAGGATGACCAGGAGCGTCTGCCAGTCCCGGAGGATGTGGCGCAGCTCCTTTGCGGCAATTGCGTAAATGCGCCTGATCACGGGGCCGTGCCTTCCGCCGCGGGCTGGACAATGCGGATGAACGCATCCTGCAGCGTGGCGGCCGCATATTTCTTTTTGAGTTGCGCCGGGGTGTCGATGGCGGCGATACGACCCGAGACCATGATCGAGATGCGCCGGCAGTATTCCGCTTCGTCCATGTGGTGGGTCGTGATGAATATGGTGGTGCCCTGCCGCGACAGGGCGAGGATGAAGTTCCAGAAGGTCTGCCGGCTTACCGGGTCTACCGATCCGGTCGGTTCATCGAGAAAGAGGATCGGAGGATGATGAAGGTTGGCACAGGCGAGTGAGAGGCGCTGCTGCCATCCCCACGGCAGGGTGCCGGTTACCCGCGGCAGGAGGTTGCTCATTTCGAGAAAGGCGACCATTTCGTCGGTGCGCGACCGGAGGAGTTCACCCTTTATGCCGTAGATCGATCCGAACAGAAAGAGGTTGTCCCTGACGGTAAGGTCGGGGTACAGGCTGAACTTCTGCGACATGTAGCCGATCCTGGTGCGGATGCGCCCGCTCTCCTTCATGATGTCGAACCCGGCAACCTGCCCGCTTCCGGAGGTGGGTTCGAGAAGGCCGCAGAACATGCGGATGGCAGTGGTTTTGCCGGCACCGTTCGCGCCGAGAAAGCCGAAGACCTCACCGGCCTCCACCGAGAAGCTGACGGCATCCACGGCAATAAAGGAGCCGAACCGTTTGGTAAGACCGGCCGACTGGATGGTAAAAGCAGGGCTCATGGCGCTTCCCTGTCCGAAAGCTCGTAAAAGAGCAGGTCCTCGATGGTGGGCTTCGTGCGTTCGATTGCCGCGGCTCCCGGCAGCGAGCGCCGGATGTGCCCGAGAAGCGTTCCGGCAGGGATGGTGACCACTCCCGCGAGGCGCAGCTCCCCGGCCGCCTGGTACATGAGCGACACTCCGGGTGGCAGCGGCGTCCCGGCCGGAGGCATACCGACCGCCCCGTCCGGGCTCGTTACCTTGTAAAGATCGAGCGGATAGGCGGCCAGGAGGTCGGCGGGCGTGCCTTGCCGGCGCGCCGCTCCCCGGTGCAGGAGCAGGAGATGGTCGCATTTGACCGCTTCATCCATGTACGGCGTCGAGACGATAACCGTGATGCCCTGCTTCTTCAGGTCGTCGAGGATCTGCCAGAACTCCAGCCGGGATACCGGGTCCACGCCGGTAGTGGGTTCATCAAGCAGGAGGAGGCGCGGCGTGTGGATGAGGCAGCACGAGAGGGCGAGCTTCTGTTTCATGCCGCCGGAGAGCTTTGCGGCGCGGCGGTGCTGGAATTCGGCAAGACGCGAGAAGTGCAGAAGCTGCTCCATGCGGGTGCGCCGGTCGGCTCCCGCAACGCCGAAAACCTCGGCGAAGAAAAGGAGGTTTTCGCGCACGGAAAGGTCGCCGTAGAGCGAGAATTTCTGGGGCATGTACCCGACCAGCCGGCGAATCGCCCCGAATTCCGCTGCAACATCGTACCCGAGGACACGGGCGGTGCCGCGGTCGGCCCGGATGAGTGTGACGAGGATGCGCAGGAGCGTACTCTTGCCCGCGCCGTCGGCGCCGATGAGTCCGAAGAGCTTTCCTTCCGGAACAACGAGGGAAACATTGTCGAGCGCGACGACATCGGCGAAATTCCTGCCGAGTCCCGTGGCTGTCGCCGCGTCGCCCATGCTAGCGCCACACCTCGACCGGGAGGCCGCGCTTGAGCGACCCGTCGGAGTTCGGGATCGTGGCGCGTATCCGGAAGACGAGCTCGTTCCTGCTTTGCCGGGTCTGGATGTTCTTTGGCGAAAACTCGGCCTCGCTGCCGATCCAGGTAATAACCGCCGGGACGAACCGGGCAGGTTCCCTGGCCGTGGGCGACTGATTGTCGAGACGGATGCGGACCGCGTCCCCGAACTTGAGCGATGCGAGTTTAGTCTGCGGAACGAAGAAATCCGCGTACAGCGTGTCGAACTCGCCTATGTTAAAAATGGGGTTTGCCGGAGCCACAATCTCCCCGACATTGCGGTACCGGGTAAGGACGACCCCCGACGACGGGGCAGCCACATAGCAGCAGCGAATCTGGTCGTCGACCTGGTCAAGCCTTGCCTGGAGCTCCTTGTTTTTCCGGATAAGCGCGGTTTTCTGGCCTCGCATGGAGGAAAGCCTGAGCTCGGTCGACTGCAGCTGCGTGCCGAGAAGGTCGCGCTGCTGCTCGGTACCGGATCCGGTTTTTTCCAGCTCCTCCGCCCGGTTGAATTCCCGTTCCGCACCCGACACATCCGACTCGGTCGATTTGTTCTGCGCTTCCTGCGATGCGATGGAGGCGCCGAGTTCCTCCATGTCGGCAAGGATCTCCTGCTTCTGCAGGACCAGGGGGACCGTGTCGATCACCGCCGTGAGTTCGCCTTTCGCAACGGGATGACCCTCGTCGGTAAAGAGCGCCATGACGCGTCCCTGCGCCGTGGTTGCAACATCGTACGTGCGGCAGTCCACGACCGCGGACCCGAGGAAGTTCTTGTCGTTCTCCGCGCTGCACGCGAGCAGGGCGGCGAGGGCGGAAAGTATAAAGAAGCGGAATAAAAATTTTCTGGTGACAATGTTCATGAATGTCCTCTTTTCGGTGTTGCGATTTATTGCAGTGCCAGCTTTTGGATCCCCCGGCTTCGCCGCCCCCTTACTAAGGGGGACAAGGGAAGAAATCATCTCAATCAGTCTATCGTTTACTATATGCTGTTCATGTATTATCAGCCTTTAGATCCCCCCGCTACGCGGCCCCCTTATTAGGGGGACAAGGAGGAATTTCTTCACGAATTTTTTTGCAAATTTCTTCAAATTGTTCGTCTATTTCAATGTTTGTAAATCTTATCACCCGTATCTTATACATGGAGAGTATTTCAGGCCTCAGTCTGTCGTATTCTTGTCCGCTCAATGAAGAATGTTGCTGCCCATCGATTTCAATTGCAACCCGATGAACGGCGCAATAAAAATCGAGGATGTAATGATCGACCGGCTTTTGCCTGATAAATCGAATTGGATAGTTTCTTAGAAATCCATACCATAACTTGCGTTCCTGAGGGGTCATGTGCTTTCGAAGTTCACGCGCCTTTGCGGCATTATCGCGATTGTAGGGCAGATGATTGCCCTTCCAGACGAGACCGCGTTTTTGAAGAGCATCGCCGCAAAACAGCCCACAGCCATCGGCGCCCCTTTTATCAATGTTCGATAATGAAGAAGGCTCATTGTCTTCAGGTATTGGATTCATTGTATCCATCTTATCCCGCTTTTATAATCCCCATGACCCCCTTATTAAGGGGGTCATGGGGATTTCCTCGTCTGCAGGTATTTAGTTCATTATGTCCATGCACAAAGGCCATAATTATCTTCCGCAACGCGCCCCCCTTATTAAGGGGGGATACAGGGGGGATTCTCTCTCTGTCAGATCGAATAATCCCCGGGCGACCACATAGGGTCGCCCCTACGGGTTTTCTTCTCAGTATCGTATCTCTTTCCCCGCCGCAAACCGCAGCTGCAGGAGCGCCATCCTCTTCGCCGTTTTCGCCTCTTCGACCTGAAGCCGTGCGCTTGCGCAATCGGCCAGGCTGGTCAGGTAGTCGGTCGGGGTCGCCGTGCCGTCGGCAACCTGGTTTTTCCGCTCCCCGGCGAGCGCAACCGACGCGTCGAGCGAGGCCTCGCAGGCGGCAAGCCGCTCAGCCGCGCTTTTCATCCGGTCTTTCGCCTCCCCGAAGCTCCGGGTCATGTCCTCGACAAATCGTGCGCGGGCAATATCGACGTAATACGACTGCTGCTGCAACGCGGCATCCTGCCAGTGTTCCTTGAGCCCGTCGAAGATGTTCCACTGCAGCGTTGCACCGACGAGTCCCCACCCCATGAACTGGTCTATGCCGATATTGAGCCCCGGCTGGCCGTAGCGCGCCCCGAGGTCGGCGGCAACCGTCGGGAAATGGCGGTAGCGAAGGGCGTCCCGCGCCTTCCGGATAGCGGCCGCCTCATGGTCGAATGCGATCATCTCGGGCCGCGACGTATCGAGCGCAGTCGCTGCCTGCATGGTGTCGAATGCGATAAGTGCCGACGAGTCCGGCGTCAGGAAGGAGTCACGGCTCAGAATGAGCGTGGAGACCGTCCGGCGCAGCGAATCGATCCGCGCTTCATCGCTCACGAGATCGGCCCTCGCCGCAAGGAGCTGCGCCTGCGCCTGGAGCACCGCCGACTGCAGCACCACGCCCGCCTTCCGGCGGTCGGCAATCTCGCGGGCGAACGAGTCGAGGTCCTCGATGAGGGTTTGCCGGACGGCAGCCTCCCGGTACGCAAGCAGCCACTGGAGGTACACGAACCCGAGTGTGAGCGAGGCGGAGTTTTTCATTGCGTCAAGCGATGCGCGCTTCTCCGCCACCGTCTCCCGGTTACCGGCAACGGCATAGTGGCGCGCAAAGCCGGTGAACAGGGGGTAGGTGAGGTCCATTCCCAGCTGCGTATTGTTATTGAAGCCGACCGCCTCGTTGATGGCGCCGATGGGCGTGGTAACATCGATCCTGCTCCTCTGGGTGAGATAGCTGTACGAGGCGCTCGCATCGAGCGACGGCAGGTATGCGCTCTTTGACTGCGAAAGCCCGGCTTCCGCGGTTTGCACATCGGTTTCGGCGGTCAGGATATCGAGATTGTTTTTAAAGAGCTGGCTTTGCGCCTGCGAAAGCGGGAGCGGCGCCGCAGTGAGCGGAACCGTGATTGCCAGCGGCATAAGAAACGCTATGCGGAATCTCATCGCCCCTCCTTGAAAATGCCGCAGGCCAGGTCGACGATGCTGTCGATCCGGTCGGTGAAGAAGGCGTCGTCGAACGCGATGCCGAGGGGCGCTCGCTTATTGACAAGGGTCAGGATGGGGCGGGCGATGAAGGTGAAGATACTCATGCCGAGAAGGTTCAGCAAAAAGTGAACCGGCTTGATTTTACGGATTGTTCCCTGCTCCATCCCCGCAATGAGCAAAGCGTGGATCCGCCGGGGAAAGACCCCGGCAGTCATGATGCCGGCATCGATGAGCCCCGGCAGCCGCGTTCCGCCGTCGGCCAGTTCCCTGATGATAAACCGCGGGAAATTCGGATTGCTCTGAAAGGTCGTAATGTAAGCCGTGACGATCCTCCGGAGAAGGGTGCGCAGATCGGTCTCCTCCGTATCGGGCGGGAGCTCCCGCTGCAGCGCCCCGACAATCGTCCGCATCGTGTCCTGGAGCACCGCGTCGTAGAGCTTTTCCTTGGAACGGAAGTAGTAATGGACCAGCGCCTTGTTGACCCCCGCCCTGTCGGCGATCGACTGCATGCGCGCCCCGCGCAGTCCCCGCCCGATGAACTCCTCCCGGGCGGCGGCCAGGATTCGCAGTTCGCTGGAATCAGGATTTGGCTGAATGGTTACATCAGTTGGTTTAACCATATGGATAATTATAGTATTTGGGAAATACTTATGGCAAGAATAAAAGCCTTTGGTGGGGGAACCAAAGATAAATCAAATGCCCTTGAGGGGGGGGGAACCTCGCTTCGCGGGTTACCCATTTTGCCCAAAAGGCAAAATGGACGGAGTAGTGATAGTTTTAATTGCACCAGCCCCTGGCCAAAGCCTCCGCGCCCGCAAAGCCGGGCTGCNNCTGCGGGGTCTTTGGCACACCCCTTTCAGCAGGGGTACTCGGCTGGTCCCGCCTTTAGCGGGGCCTGAACACCCCCGCAACGCCTTCTTTTAGGGTAGAAAAGACAGGATTAAAGATTTTAGTTCTTCCTGGTTTTAGGATTTTGCCTTTGTGCCTTCCTTCTGCCTTTAGTCTGCCTTTTTTCTTCAGTCCGCAATAAAACAGCCCTAAAACGAGAATACCTAAAAGGTGAGGAACGGCATATTAGAGGAGAAAATTATGGCACCGGAAACGTTAACAATAAACATGACGGAAATAACGGTTATGCGGGGCTCGCCGGAACTGGAAATTTCGAGGGAATGTGATGCCCCGCGGGACCTTGTGTTCAAGGCGTTCATGGATCCCGAACTTTTTGCCCAGTGGATTGGCCCGCGCAGGCTAACCACGACCGTGGAAAGGTTCGAACCGATAAGAGGCGGATCATGGAGATTTATCCAAAGCGATCCCGAGGGCAAAAAATATGCTTTCCACGGAGTGTTTCATGAGGTCAGCTCACCGGTGAGGTACATCCGGACTTTTGAGTTTGAAGGGCTTGAGGAAAAGGGGCATGTCTCTCTTGAAACAGCAACATTCGTGGTCGTGCCGGGCAACCGTACAAGGGTGGTTATTAAATCCGTTTTTCAGTCGGTGGCCGACCGCGATCGTATGATACAATCCGGCATGGAAAAAGGCGTGAATGAGGGATTCGAGCGGCTCGATGAGCTTCTGGAGAAAAGCAATTCGTCCGGGGAAAACGGGCTAGTTATCACGCGGCTGATCGATGCGCCCAGAGAACTTGTATTCAAAGCCTGGACGGATCCGGAAATCGTGAAAAAGTGGTGGGGACCGGAGGGATTGACCCCGCCTGTCGTAACCATCGACCTCCGCAAAGGAGGCGGATACCTGTTCTCCGTGGAAGATCCCGCCGGCAACAGGTACTGGAACGGCGGCGTGTACCGGGAAATTCATGCTCCTGATCACCTCGTGTTTTTGAATTATCTGGCCGATGGGAAAGGCAACAAGCTTAATCCTGCAGAATGCGGGATGGATAAGAGCTTCCCGAAGGAATCGCTCGTTACCGTGACCTTTGATGAGGAGAAGGGTAAAACAAAGCTCAGCATCCGCTATGAGCCTCCAAGTTCTGAGACAGTCCGGGAGGCGATGGTCAGGAGCGGGATGATAGAAGGATGGAATTCGAGTTTGAATAAGTTGCAGAGACTAATAGAGAGTTAAAGACCTTTGGTGGGGGAACCTCGCTTCGCGGGTTCCCCCGGGCTTGAGCCGCGCAAAGCCGCGTCTCCGACTCACCTCTTCCTGCGGAGGTGATCTCACCCCGGCCTTACCCCCCCCCTTTTTTTTCGCAAAGCCGGAAAAAAGAAGCGCATTATTAAGAGCCTTAATTGTAAGCGACCGGTCGGATCTCTCGCATAAGGAGAGGTGTTATAAAATCATTAAAAATCCAAACCATTTCACAAGCGCTCGCTCACTCTCGCAACGCTCACATTTGGTAGAAAACACAGGGAAAACAGCACGTTGATGGTGATTTAGCAGGGGCGACCCTCGTGGTCGCTTGGTTGCTGGATCGCAAGGATTTCGTGTAGTGACGGGTCTCAGACCCGCCTAAGCCTTTATTCTCACCGCGATCCCACCGGGCCCACTCGGGGGAACCGGCAGCCCGAAGCTGGTATTTCTGCTTCTACGCATCCACGCCTCTTTACGGGAGTATTCGACCGAATCTATTTTATCCTTCCGATTCTCCCAAACCGCCATCACCAGGACAGGGCCTGCTCTACGATGGGAATATAGGAGCGGCAAATGTGCGAACGAATCGGATCAATTGGAGGAAAATCATGAAATATACTCTCAAGGTTGAAAATTTCGGGCAGGTGTCTGAGGCTGATATAACTTATGGCGATCTGACCGTATTCGTAGGCCCACAAGCAACCGGCAAGAGCATCCTGCTGCAACTGTTTAAGCTGCTAATAGACAAAAGAAATATTTTCGGAGAGTTGAGAAAGCATGGCCTTGATTGGGAAAAAAACATTGGTGAGCTTTTCGATACCTACTTCGGTGAAGGCATGCATTCGCTTTGGAAGATGGGGAAAAGTCAAATCATCTTTAACGGTGAGGTGGTCGATGGGCAAAAACTCGCGGCGAGCAGAACCTTGGATAAGCCTGAGTCGGTATTTTTTATCCCGGCGCAGCGTGTGCTCGCATTGCGTGATGGATGGCCGAGGCCGTTCACTGACTATTCACCGGGCGACCCTTTTACCGTTAGGAAATATAGCGAAAACCTGAGGATTTTGATGGAACAGGAATTCGGCGATCCAGATAAAAGCCTGTTTCCTCATGCAAGACGATTTAAAGCTGAAATACGGGATGCGCTTTCAGCAGCAATTTTTCATGGTTATGGTCTTAAAGTAGATAAACATCGGGCGCAAAAGCGGCTTGCTTTGAGCACTGGAGGAAAGGACGTCCTGCCCTATATGGTATGGTCTGCCGGTCAGCGCGAATTCGTACCCCTTCTGCTTGGGATGTATTGGCTTCTTCCTCCGGCAACTATTGCAAAAAGGGAGTCTGTCGACTGGGTAGTCATAGAAGAGCTCGAAATGGGCTTACATCCCAAGGCGATTACGGCGACTATGCTTCTTGTTCTGGATTTAATCTCACGTGGCTACAAAGTCTGCCTTTCCACTCATTCGCCGCAGGTACTGGACGTTGTATGGGCAATTACTATCATGAAGAACCGCAATGCGACTTCCGGCGATCTATTGAACATTTTCGAGGTTTATCAAAGCAGGCAGATGCGGGCTTTAGCCGAACAGGTTTTAAAGAAAGATTTCCGCGTTTATGCCTTTGACGGTTCACCCATAAAAGTTCAAGATATTTCCAATCTTGACCCAGGCTCGTCGGATAAGAACGAATCCGGATGGGGGGGCTTGAGCGAATTCAGCGGCCGTGTGGCGGATATCGTGGCCTCGGTTGTTTCTAAAAGTGAGAGCTATGGTGGTGGAAAATGACTTTCCAACAAGCTGTTCAAAGCACGCCGGTTATTGCGGATGCTTATCGGGCCGGACTTCAAGCATTGAAGGAGCGCGATAGATCATGCATTTCTGCTCGGAACCCCCGATCTCTCACCGGCAGCATTGATCTGGATACTGCACTTCAAAATGTTTTCCCCGGGGCTACTCGTTGGGATTACGGAGTCGGCTATTCAGACCGAACCGAAAAAGTATTTTGGATTGAGATTCATCCGGCCTCGTCGGAACATATCAATGGAATGCTGAATAAGCTTAACTGGCTGCAACGCTGGCTTAATGACAATTCGCCAAACCTGAATGGAATACCTCGCGAATTTATCTGGATTTCTTCCGGAAAGGTTTCGTTTCAGCCGGGCAGCCCGCAACGAAAAAAGATTGCGGCAACGGGGCTGAAGTTTGCGGGTGAACATTTTACAATTCCACATTAGTCGGGAAGGTTCACGCTATGGCAAAACACAAAAACCCGGAACAATCCAATGCTTCCGATGCCATTGTCCTTTTTAAAACCACTCCTTATGTGCCGGCGATCCGGGAGGCGGTCAACTCCTGGCGATCGGGCGGATATACGGTAAGCCCTCCGCCAATGGTGTTTTTGCCTATCTTCCTGCGTGAACGATAGTACATACCCCAATAGTGCCCTTAATCGTTGCGCCGGCCATCTTCAGCGACACTTATTTTTTTCCAAAATTGTTTCAATCTATAAAATCACCCTGAAGCACCACCCATGGAACCAACCCCGATAACGCATAAATTTCTCGTCACATCAATCCTCCCCGACGGCCACCTCTCCCTCGAATGGGGAGCGTCGACACTACCCGAGAACCACGACCGTAAACGGCTGGAAAAGCTACTTTTAGAAAGCTATCAAAAAACCGGTGCTGAAAAATCCGGCGAATGGCTCATCATTCTTGGACTTTCCGATCAGCAGATTCCTTTGTCGGCAGAACTTGATTTCTGGCGAAGATTTGCAAATAACTGGATACGGCTGGTTCGGAATAATCCGGAGAGTGAGGTTTTGCGGGAAAAATTCATGGCGGTGCTTTTTCCTGAGGACCGCACGACGTTCATGGCAACGATGCCCGCAATGACGGGCATTGAATATGCCGGCAGCAACTATCTGGAAGGTGTGTGGGAACTGCTCTCGGAGACATGGTGCAGCGGGATAAAGGGTTTCAGGGGCGGTGTAGAAGAGTGGTTCAAATCGCTTGCGCCGGGTAGTATTACTGTTGACCGTATCCATTTTCATCTGGTGGAAAACCGCAAAGACGAATCGCGGCCATTCGCTTTCCTTGCGACGTATACGACACGGGTTGATGAGCAGGGCCGGATTCGGCACCAGCCGCTGAAGTCCGCGCTTGCCGAGTTTGCCGGTCGCAAGGACAAACTGCTTGAGTTATTGGCCACGGTCAATAAGGTTGCTAAAAAAAACAGCTTGGTAGCCACCCTCCTTGAGTCCGGGGAATTGTTCCAGCCGGTAGGATTCTCGGCCCATGATGCATCGTCATTCCTGTCCGGTGTTCCTGATTTTGAGGCTGCGGGAATATTATGCCGTATTCCGCGATGGTGGAAAGGCGCACCGTCAAAGTTTGCGGTCGGACTTTCGATCGGCAACGGTGTCCCATCGAAAATCAACCGCGATGCCCTGCTCGATTTCAAAGCGGAACTGCTTATTGACGGCGAGATGATCAGTGAGGCGGAGGCAAGGCGCATACTTGCAAATTCCGACGGGCTGGCGCTCATCAAGGGCAAATGGGTTGCCGTCGACGCAGAGACTCTGGCAAAGACACTCGACCTCTTCAAGGAAGCGAAAAAGCTGGCAACAAAACAGCACTGCTCTTTTGCCGAGGCCATGCGCATGCTCAGGGGAGACGCCGGGGGCACCGGCGTAGTTGCCGGGATCAGCGGCGCTGAGGTGACATGCGGCGATTGGCTGAAAGGTGTTCTCAATAAAATGACGAACCCGGCGCTCTTAAGAACCACGGAACCGTCGAAAGCGCTCAAGGCGGAACTGCGGCCCTATCAGCAGCGCGGCCTTAACTGGCTCTCGTTCCTGCACTCGCTCGGGTTCGGCATCTGTCTCGCGGACGACATGGGACTCGGGAAAACGGTGGAGATACTCAGCTTTCTGCAGACATTGAAAAAGCCCCGCAGGACGACCCTTTGTGTGGTCCCGGCCTCACTCCTGGAAAACTGGCGGCGGGAGATTGAAAAATTCACCCCGGATCTTACGTGCGTTATTCTTCACACACAGGCAACTAAAGAGACCTCGCTTGATGATCTCCAGGCAAACATGGATTCTTTTGATATCGCCATCACCACCTATGGTATGCTTGGAAGGTGCCGGTGGATTTCGGAGCACCAGTGGTTCTATGTCATCTGCGACGAAGCACAGGCTATAAAGAACCCCGGTACCAAACAGACGAAGTCCGTCAAGATGCTGAAAAGTGAGAATCGTATTGTAATGACCGGAACGCCTGTCGAGAACAGGCTTTCCGATTTATGGTCGCTTTTTGATTTTATAAATCCAGGATTGCTTGGTGCGTTTAACGAGTTTAAGAAGTTTGCGAAAGGGCTCGAAGACCGGCCCGAAGGGTATGGGCATTTGCGGCAGGTTGTACACCCTTTTATTCTCAGGCGCAGCAAGACCGACAGGTCGATTATCACCGATTTGCCGGAGAAGGTGGAGATGAAAACCTATTGCTCTCTGTCGAAGGTTCAGACTGTTTTGTATGGCAATGTGGTCAAGCGCCTCGAAGAGGAGCTCGAAACCGTCGAAGGCATCAAACGAAAAGGAATCGTGCTCGGGTATCTCATGAAGTGCAAGCAGCTCTGCAACCATCCCGACCATTTCAGCGGTGGGGGTGCGTATAATCAGGACGAGAGTGGTAAATTCAAGCGACTTGCGGAACTCTGCGAGACGATCCGTGAAAAACGGGAACGGGTCCTTGTTTTCACGCAATTTGCCGAGATCATCGGCCCGCTGTCGCACTTCCTTGAAAAGGTTTTCGGCACACCCGGGTTGACGCTTTCGGGCTCATCATCCATGAAACAGCGGAAGGAAGCGGTAGACCGGTTTCAGGCAGTAGACTACACACCTTTTTTTGTTCTCTCGCTCAAGGCCGGCGGTGTGGGACTAAACCTGACTGCAGCGAACCACGTGGTGCACTTTGACAGATGGTGGAACCCAGCAGTCGAAAATCAAGCCACGGACAGGGCCTTTCGTATAGGGCAGAAGAAAAATGTTATAGTACACAAGTTCATCTGTACGGGTACGATTGAGGAGAAGATCGATGCCCTTATCGAAGACAAGAAATCACTGGCGAACGAGATCGTCCCCTCCTCTGCCGAGAACTGGATTACCGAGCTTGATGACCGACAGGTAAAAGACCTGTTCCGGTTGACCTTGACAAAGACCTGAGAGTATCTCCCACGGAAAGGGTGGTGTTATGGGTTTTGGGTATTATGGCGGGTTTCCTCCCTATATTTCAAAAGCGGAGAAAATACGACGCGCTGAAAAAGCCATTGCAAAACTCCGGAAGAAAAAGGGCGTGATCATTGAACCGGTTATTGTCAGAGACGGCAAGATAGCACATACCTGGTGGGGAAAGTCGTGGAACCAGAATCTTGAACGCTACGCAGACTATAGCAACAGGGTACCCCGTGGGCGGAGCTATGTGCGCAACGGGTCGGTGCTCGATTTGAAAATCGGTCCGAATACCATTACCGCGCTTGTTTCGGGCAGCCGTTCAACACCCTATTCCATCAAGATCGCCATCAAGCCGCTTGAGGAAAAAATAGAAAAGGCGCTCATGGCCGCGAGCCGGACATAGCTTGACTCAATGCAGTCGCTGCTTTCCGGAGAGTTCCCGGCCGACCTCAAGGACGCGTTTTTCAGGCAGGGGACCGGATTGTTTCCCACCCCACATGAAATCAAACTCGAATGTTCGTGCCCTGATTGGGCAGATATGTGCAAGCATGTTGCTGCCGCTCTGTATGGGGTATCGGTTCGCCTTGATGAAAAGCCTGAACTCTTCTTTGTATTGCGGGGAATAAAGGTTGACGACTTCGTCGGGAAAATAGTCCAACGCGAAAGCGAAAAGATGCTCAGGCGGGCGGCAAAGAAGAGCGACCGGGCACTTGATGCCGATGCCGGGGATCTGTCGGAGCTTTTCGGGATTGAAGTTGAGCCGGCCCTTGCAAAAACGAAAAAGAGGCCGGCCGCCAAAATGGCTATCGACCGGGATAAGTCCGGTCGTCGACCAACCTTATCCGTTTCAGGCAAAAAGCCCACAAAATCAGATTTAAAAAGCGTGACCGAAAATAGTTCAAAAATCGTACCGGGAAAAAAACTTAAGGTAAGCGAGGGCCGGTCGAAAATCCGACATAAATCTAAATAATCGGCCCGTGGAAATACCTTAAGGAGATATCCACAGGCTGAATGGATATAAGCACTCACGGACGACGGTTGCTCCAGGCGCATTAATTCAATCCAGGGAAACACTTTAACCGGGCGGAATGATGCATATTTTATTGGGATTCGTGAGATTTTTATAAAAGTCAGCCGGGAGAGGCAATGAAAAATGTTTTTGTAAAGGCGGGAGCAGCGGTTCTCGCTGTTTTATCCGCCACAGCAATAGGCGCCACTGCGGTGAGCGGTATCATCGGCACGAACACGACGTGGACCACTGCGGGCAGCCCCTATATGGTGACGACCAATAACCTGTTAGTCGATACGCTGATAACGTTAACCATTGAACCCGGCGTTGTGGTGGAGCTGGATACGGCGCGATGTATCTTGATAAAAGGATATTTAAACGCCATCGGAACCGCCGCCGATTCGATCATATTTACAAGAAGTGGAACGAAGCCGTGGGCCAGGCTGTGGTTCCAGCATAAGTCAAAGGGCCATTTCAGCTACTGCCGGATCGAATATGCAAACAATACCGCAATTTACGGCGACGATGCGGATTCAATCTGCGTCGGCTTCTGCACCGTTTCCAACAATACCACCTACGGAGCCATCAGCATATTAGGCGGTAAAACAGCCATAACGAACAGCACCATTACCGGCAACACGACCACCAACGTTTACAGTTATTGCGGCGCCGGCATTACCGTTAACGGCGATTACGACCCAAACGGCTCTTCCGGCCTCATAGCAGGCAACATACTTTCAAATAATTCGAGCGCTCTCTCGGGAGGGGGCATCGATATTACCGACGCTTCGGTCATGGTTACTGGGAACACGGTTTCGCATAACGCCGGCTGGTGCGGCGGCGGCGTCGCCAATACCGGATCCGGCAATGCTGCCGATACCTGCATAATTTCGAATAACACCATTACCTATAATACGGCAACCGCCGGCACCCTTGACGGAGGAGGCATCTATCTCTGCGGTGACGGTACCGGAGGCCAGCTCATCACCATCGTATCGAACAACCTTGTTTCAAATAATGTCGCGGCCGGCGGCGGCGGCGGGATTGCTTTATACGGCGGTTACGTCCAGAGCTTCGCCACCATAACCAACAATACCGTTATCAATAACTCCGCCGATCACGGCGGCGCCATCAACATCACTAACGGCTCGCCGACCATACGGTTCAATACCATCTCCTCCCTGACGGATTCCGTCATATCAATTTCCGGGGGGAATGTCGGCAATGTTCTCATCAGGACCAACAACATCAGCGCCGGCGATTATGCGCTGTGCAACCGTACCGCCTATGGCAGGGATGTACGGTATAACTGGTGGAACACGACCAATGTCGATACCCTCAATGCGAAAATCTATGATTATTTCGACGACTTTACCCGGGGTATCGTCATCTACAAGCCGGTTCTCAGGGCGCCCTTCAGTGATACCACTCCCCCGCCTGCGCCGGTTAACCTTGCCGCCCATGTCTTGAATTCTGTTTCTGGGGCCAAAGATTCCGTATTTGTCATTTCATGGACCAACCCGGCGGATCCAAGCGGTATCGCGGAATATTACTATAAGCTGAATTCGCCTCCCGCCTCGGCTTTTGATACGACCGGCACCTTCCACCCCGCCCCGGATACGGTTGTGTCGCAGGGAGGACCGCTCTATGTATGGCTGGTCGATAGCAGCGGCAACATGAATTATCAAACAGCGGACTCGATCCCGTTATCCATTTCGGCGGTGCGGGGGAATGGAAAGGTTTCCGGCCTGCCGCAATTTTCCCTTGCGTTTACGCAATCCGCAACCGGAACGAGGATTATGTATGGAATTCCTGAAAAATCCCCGGTGAGTCTGATGCTCTACGACATATCGGGAAAACTTGCCAGGACCCTTTATTCCGGCGTCAGGGAGAGCGGTTACTATGCTGCCGATATTGGTAAAAATGTCGTGACTTCGGGGATCTATCTGGTGCGGATAAGGGCAGGGAATCGGAATGCGGTAAAGCGGTGCACTGTATTCTGATTTGATAAGGACCAGATACTATAAGTGCTTCCGGCTGGAGGAACCAGATGCGGTTCCCCCAGCCGGAAGGAAGTTACTCAAAGGACTTTGCTATTATTTAGGTACCGGCAACTGCAGCATCAGACTATTCCCGCCGCCGGAAAGAAACTCCGGCTGCTTCCCGTCCCACTTCTGCGCGCAGATTTCCGAAATTTCGAGGCGTTTCCATTCGAGGAGGTTCGGGGAGATCGACTGGGCCAGCTTGTTGTTCGCCTCGGCCTCGCCCGCCTTCTGCGCGACGAGCTTGCGCGCATTCGCCTCTGTCTGCCGCAGTTCGTTCTCCGCGGTGATCGCGTTCTGTACCGCCTTGAGCTTGTTGTTCAGTGCCTCGACGATGCGCGGGTCCATGCGCAGGGCGCCGGTAAAGCCGAACTGGCTGATTGACCCGTAGCGTCCGATATCGTTGTTGATGCGAACCTTGACAGCGCTGAGAAACTCCTCCTTTTTCGAGCCGTACAGGTCTTCGAGTGCGTACTTGCTTGCAATCTCATTAAGAGCGTCCCGTGCGACATTATGGAGGTAGCCGTGCAGGAACTCCTGGATGTCATCGTTCCTGAACTTCACATAAAAATTCGGGACCGAGTCCGAGTTCAGGGAAAACGAAAGCGACACATCGCCCGAGATCGAGGTGCCCTCCGAAGTATTGAAGGTGATGCTCTCGTCGACCGGCCGTCCCTCGGAAGTATCCTTTGACCAGACCGCGGTTATTATGGAGGTCGGATAGGAGAATACCTTCATGGTAACCGGGTTGTACCAGACCGCTCCGGTCTGGATAGGATAGCTCTCCACGCCGCGATTGGTGCCGTAATTATTGACTTTGATGCCGACGTGGCCGGGAGGGATGACCTCACAGCAGCCGCCCGCAAGGGTAAATACCGCCAGTGCGCCTATAAGTGCTGCCAGGCTCCACGGGTTACGGGAAATATTCATGAGATCTCCTGCCTTTCGAATTGATGGTGAAGTATCGTGCGAGTATAAAATACTCTTCCGCGGTTTGGCGTACTCCCGCATTCGCCCGACCGGCATCTATTGCTTCGAAATAGACATTTCCAGGGTATCCGCTTCCGCGGACAAGTTTCTGTCAAGAAGCATCTGCCGGTAGGTAGTGAGGCAGGTGAGGATTGACCCGCGCGAAAAATGCTTCTTGACCGCGGCGCTGTTCTGCCGGTAAATACCGAAAAACTTCTGCAGTTCCCCGAATGGCAGGGCCGGGTCCTGGATAAAGTTTCCCGCTTTGAAAATCATCGGGAAATGGGCGAGCCAGGTGTCCGGGTCATTTGGAACCTTATGGAAAATGATGATATGGTCGGATTGGCCGAAATTGGTAATTTCGCCGAAATGATGCTGAAAAATCTCGGGGCGGTTGGTCTCATCCGGATAGACGGCCAGATCACCGGAAAACTCATAGTCGTTATTGCGGGGGACACCGCTCTTTTCGACAATCGTGCGGGAAAAATGGCGCATGATATCCGGGCCGTAGGCATACATGCCCATAAAAATGATCCAGTCCGGAAAATTTTCGCTTTCCAGCAGGTACGGGCTCAGGTTTCGGACCGCTTCCGCTCCCAGGCAGGTGTTCGAATCAAGCCCGCAGGAACAAATCAGGCCTGATCCGGTATAAAAAATGAGCGGATCGTTCCGGTAATCGGGCCATGCATGAAAGCTCTCGTCGCGAAAGGAGTGGTGCGCCAGGAATCCGACTACTTGCTCAACGGCGGTGCGGTAGTGGTGATGGATTTCGTACCAGTAATCGCAAAGCGGAGAATACACGATCGCATGAGGATATAAATAGCAGCGATTCTGCAGGGGAACCGCGTACAGACAGTTCGTGGAAACCAGGATAATGGCAAGGCCAGGGGCGAGAAGACGGCTCTTCAGGCGGAGCGATGAGAGAAGTCCTCCAAACAGCATGGCGGTAAAGGGAAAACAGGCGACCAGGTAGCGGATATCCGCCTGCGTAAACCCTTTGTTGCTTGCCGGCTCCTGCAGCGAGACGAGCCCGACAACGATAACCTGGCCGATCAGGATGAAAAGGGCCGACTTTACCAGGGCAAGGGTTTTCGGTTCGAGGGACCGGGTTACAATCAGTACCGCTGCAGCCGCGACAATCACCCAGGGGGCTATTCCGGAGGTGGCGCTGTCCCGAATGAACCAGAGCAGGATAGTGAAGTGCTGAATCGGGGGAACGCCGTGGGGCATATCCGGACGCTCCCACAGGCGGTGCAGGATAGCGTACGGGACCGTGGCCAGTACAAACAATAGGCAGGCCGGGAAAAGGTGCAGCCAATGCTTGTTCGTCAGCCGCCTGCCTTCGAAGAACCGATGGTACAGCGCAAGGGGAACCAGCACTGCCGCGCCTATGAGCATATGGGAGTAAAACAGGAGAATCGCGGAAGCCAGGAGCCAGAGGGAGGTGACGATACCTGCCCGGCGCATGAATCGGCGGCAGGCCAAAAAGGTGAGGAGGGCAAAAAAGCATGCTGCCGCATAGTACCGGTCGTTGCGCACGTAAAGAACATATTCCGTAAACAGCCCGAGGAAGAAGGCGCCGTACAGGGCCGCGGCAGGGCGGTCGGGGAGTTCGAGCCGGAGCGTGAGATAGAGCAGGAGTACCGTGAGCAGCCCGAGCAAGGCAAAGGGAAGGCGTGCAGCAAAGTTATTGACGCCAAAGAGCGAAAACGAGGCGGCGGTGATAATGAATTGCAGCGGCGGATTGCGGTCCTTCAGGGTACAATCGAGGTATGCACCGTTACGGTCGGTCAGTAAATTGCGGCCATCCCAGCCGGTGAGATGCCCGGTTTTTAGAAAATTGCGTGCAACGATGGCCGTTTCAGCCTCGTCGCTCCAGAGCGCGGTATCCCCGAGGTTCTTGAGTATCAGGTACCCGGAGAGGAGCATGATTATTGCAAGCAAAACATAATGAATGCTCTTGCTATTGCTGTTCGCAAGCCTGGGAGTTATGCGGGTTGGGTGGGGGGTAGTTTTCATTATGGTGAATGCGAAGGCCTTTGGTGGGGGAACCGCTGAGGCGGTTCCCCTTGGTCGGAGCCGCGCAAAGCCNNGCCGCGTCTCCGACACACCCCTTCCTGCAGGGGAGCTCGGCGATGTCTGCCTGCGGCAGACGCTCTCGCACCCCCGCAACGCCCCCATAGGGTAGAAAAAACATGAGAAAAGATTGTAAGCCTGGCTCCTTTTCAAGTAGGAATTGAAAAAGATTTAAATTAGGGCACCTTAAAAAATTGATTTATTTCGTCCTTCGACAAGCTTAGGACGAACGGAAATCATTCAAATCCGACGAAAACAGCTGTTCGTGGTGAGCCTGTCGAACCATGAACGGAATTTTAAAAGTGCCCTTTATTGGGTGACAGCGAATAATATACGATTTTCCTGAGCGCTGCACTTGTCTGTTTGATTATTTTAATTCAGCAAATCGTTTTAATTCAGGAGGGCTGATTTTATAACGGTTTTCCCTGTGTTTTCTACCTAATGGAGGCGTTGCGGGGGTGCGAGAGCGCCCGAGGAACGAGGGCATCGCCGCGCATTCCCGCAGGAAAGGGTGTGCCTAAAGANNGCGGCTTTAGGCCAGGGGAAACCGCGAAGCGGTGTCCCCACCAAAGAACCCGTATCTGATAAGGAGACTATATGTCCACACCGCAAGCAATCTTAGTTTTAGCCCCCGGCTTCGAAGAAACCGAAGCCGTAACCCCGCTCGACCTTCTCCGGCGCGCAGGAATTGCCGTCACCGTGCTCGGCCTCGATTCAAGGGAGGTCACCGGTTCTCATGGAATTACCATCGCCGCCGACCGGCTGTTCGCCGATTATTCCGACCCCTTCGATGCAATCATTCTCCCTGGCGGCCAGCCCGGAGCGCGAAACCTTTCCGCTTCGGGTACGCTCAGGGAGCTTATCCGCCGGACCTTTGACCGGGGTGCGCTGTGCGCCGCCATCTGCGCCGGGCCGACGGTTTTCGGTGCTGCAGGGATCCTCGCAGGAATAAGAGCGACCTGCTACCCCGGAAACGAGGCGGCGCTTACCGGTGCCGTTGTCGTCGACGAACCGGTGGTGCGGGATCGGACGGTAATCACCAGTCGCGGGGTCGGTACGGCAATCGCGTTCGGCCTGGAAATCATCGATTATCTTGCTGGGTCGGAGGCGTCGGAGAAGGTGGCATCGGCGATCCTGTACCGTTGGTAGAGGCTGACAGGAAGAATGCTTTCAATAGTGCGTTTATAATTCGACAGAATCAGCAGAGCTGCGACTCCGGGGATAATCAAGACTATATATCATTATTATTCGTAATCGTTTCATGTGTGCAGCTCCCGGACATTGCCTTCGCGGCAACGCAATAAGCAAAATTATAGAGGAGATGGAATAATTCACCTGAAGATATTCCTTTTTCTAATTTGCGCATTTACTGCTTCCGAAGCGGCTGTGGTCGATACTACCCTTTTCGGGAACGGCGGCGCGGGACCCTATGTTTTAGGCAACTCCTTTCCGGACTCGGCCTCCATTGTCATCCGCCTCTACGATACCGCTACCCCTCCCCGATGGACCTTCTTTCCTGATCGGAACACCATATTTTTTGTCAAGCCAATCGACAGCGGTGTTCCGATCCTGGTCCGCTTTGCGACCGGGTTCTACGGGATACCCAAGGTCTATTCGCTCTTTCCGAAACGGTACCTCGATCCGTCCGATACGACGCTCAAGCCCGACACCCTTGCGGCATCCGGCGCAACGTCTGCCCGCGACAAGCTCACCATCAGTGGGTACAAAAGCGTCTCGGCCTCCCTCGGCACACTGGGGCAGGTGAACCTCGAACAGGGACTCGATGTCAGGATCGGAGGCGAAATCAGGCCGGGCACCACGGTCACGGCCCATCTTTCCGATCAGAGTTCTTCGCTCGACGGCGAAACCCGCGACATCAGCACTTTCGACATGATCAACATCGAAATCAAGGATCCCTCGTTCAACTCGATCATCGGCGATCAGTACGTTGCCTGGCCGTTCAGCAACGGGTTGCTTTCGGGCGAGCAGAAGATCAAAGGCATATCGTTGAACATCACGCCGCAGGGGTCGATGTTCTCGGTAGGAGCGTTCGGCGCGATCGCCGGCGGCAAGACTGCCATAGAGACCAAAAGCGGGCAGGACGGCGTTCAGGGACCCTACTACCTTACCGGCAACGGCGAATCGGGTCAGATCATGCCGGTATCCGGCACGATGAAAGTGGACCTCAACGGCAAGGAGCTCGGAGAGGGAAGCGACAAGGATTACGTCGTCGATTATTCGCTCGGCACGGTTACCTTTACGCCGAAGAATACCATCCGCAACGAGGACTTCATCAAGTTCCAGTACGAATACAAATTGTTCTACTACGAGCGCCTGATCGGCGGCGGCACGATCGGGATTGCAACGCCCGATTCAAGCGTATCGGTGAAGGGGGTCGTCTGGTCCGAGGCCGACAACAAGAACGAGACCATCGACCTCGATTTGACGAGTGCGGATATCGCGGCGCTTTCCGCGGCCGGCAGCACCGCCCCGTTTGCAACAACGGCAACGGCGGTCAACGCCAACGATGTGTCGAGCCAGAGCCAGACCCAGCCGCTGTATAAAAGAAAATTCAACGGCACCGATTCGATCTGGGTGTTTACGCCCTACGATCCCGTCAATGCACCCGACTCGATTTACAACTTCTTCTATGTCTATTTCACCGATACCACGGCAGGACAGGCAGGCCACTACAAGATCCTTTCCACCGACCAGCGGGGAACCGAGTACGTCTATACCGATTCGGGAGGCTATACCGACCTCGCACGCCTGCCCGCCCCGTCGTCGAAGACGTCGGCCGAGATAATGGCTAAAGTCAACTTCCCCCTTTTCAAGGCGACGGTCGACCTTGCCGGTGAGGACGTCGACAAGAATCTCTTCTCGAAGCTTCCCGGCCAGAGCATCCTGTCGGCCGCCAGCGACGTTACTTTTCTCCTCGGAAAACGAAACCCGCTGGAACCCTCGGTCTGGTTCGCCGGGGACCACCGGTTTACCTCCAGCCAGTTCACCGGGCAGCCGCTGTCCCTGTATGACTGCCTGACCCAGTGGGACGATACCGCCGTCGCCGAGGCCTCGCAGAACAGGCAGGAGTGGGACGCGACCTCAGGAGCGACGATCCTTCCCGGACTCACGGCCTCCCTCACCTACGGGCAGAGCCGCGCCGATTCCCTGCTCCTGACCGACAAGATTTCCTCCGTCGTGCAGTTGCACCTTGACAATGGTTTTTCGCTGAACTACAGCGGCTCCTTTTTCCGGCATACCGAAGCCGAGGGCGACCGGGGGTTCGGCAGGCAGGAGGATGCGACCGCCACGCTCGCCTTCCCGCGCCAGACCATCGGGCTTACCTGGCGGGACCAGTACCGGTGGGATTCGCTCGGAAACGGCAGCGGTTTTGAAGAGGGGGGCATAACGTACGGGATACTGCCGTGGAACCTTCAGGAAAAACTGCTGGGACTTTTGAAAACGAAAAGCCAGGGCAGCGGAGGCGCAACGACCGATACCGGGTACGAGGTCCGCTGGGAACAGTCGATCGGCCATTCGTTCCTTCCTGAATGGCATGTCAACGGCTCTGCAAACTACGATCAATCAATTGACTTCAATGGTGTCCGTACCATGACCATGCTCGTGGACCTTGCCAGCACCGTCACTCCGGCGGGAAGCGGCTTCACTTCCCGGCAGCACTACTCGACCAACGCCGAAATTGCCTCGTCCACCGTACAGGTGCCGATTTTTGCCGGCAAGGGGATGGGCACGTACATTTACGACACAGCAACGCAGCAGTATGTTCCTCATGTTCCCGGCGATTACTACATGGAGCAAGAGCAGGTGTACAACCAGTCGTCGGACGAGCGCGTCCGGAAAACTACGGTCGATGTCACGTGGGATTATAAACCCCGGAAGCATGCGCCCGGCCTTCTCGGCGATCTTACCTGGGACGGGACGCTCGCCTCCCAGGAGCAGGTGGATGCCGGTCGGAACGACATCCCCTCCTATATTCCAGGCTTCCTCTCGCTTGACTCATGGTTCGGCTCGTCCGGGTCGGGCTCACAGGTGCTCAGTGCCGACTGTTCGTATCGCCAGGAGATCGCCTGGTCGCCGCACAACGACTCGCTGCACCTCCTGACCGGCCGCCTGACACTTACTCCCGGCTATCGGAAGCTCCTCGGTTACGAAGAGGGGAGCTTCGAAACGCGGATCGAGGCGCAGCGGGTTATCAGGCGCCTCACTCTCGGCGCGGCCGTCGATTTCCTCTCGGTCACGCATGACGATACCGTTCCGGACGCGGGCGACTATACGCTTTACGATCGCCGCATCGAGGTGACGCAGAAATTCATGATGACAAAAAAGACCAGCGTTTCCCTGCTTGAGGTGGTTGGATTAGCCCACCAGTCCGACAGCTCGTCGCCGGGTTCAACCTCCTTCGACAGCACGTTTTACTACCAGCTTGCTCCGTCGTTCGCCTTCCAGCCGTCGTCCAAGGGGACGATCGGGGCGCAGTACACCTGGTCGGTCGTGCCCTTTAACGGCGATGATGACTACCGCATGGCAAGAGGGTTCCAGGGCGGCGTTTCGAACCAGGTGGTCATCACCTCGGATATCAAGGTGGGCAAGCGATTCCTGATAAACGGCTCCTATCGCCTCGATAAGCGTCAGGCGCCGGGAATATCCGCGGCACCGAACAACGTTTTTTCGCTGGAGGTCCGCGTGGTTATGTAACTTTGGTCCGGAAAGAAGCTATTTTGTTCTCATGAACAAGAACCGGGTCGTGCTCGTTTCGATCGTATCAAACAGCGCGCTTATTGTTTTTAAGATCGTTGCCGGCATCCTGATGGGCTCGGTTGCCGTGATCTCCGAAGCGATACACTCGAGCATCGATCTTATCGCGTCGGTTGTTGCCTACATCGCCATTGCCAAGGCCGACGAACCGGCCGATGCGGGCCACCCGTTCGGCCATGGTAAGTTCGAAAACATCTCCGGCTTCTTCGAAGCGCTGCTCATTTTTTTCGCAGCCGGCATCATTGTCGCCGAAGCATTTCGCAGGCTCCTCCATCCCCCGGCGGCCATTGTTCGGCTCGACTGGGGTATTGCGGTCATGGCAATCTCGACGGTCGTCAACCTGGCGGTTTCCCGCACCCTCTTCCATTCCGCAAAGAAACACGGCTCAATCGCCATCGAGGCCGATGCTGCCCACCTTGGCGCGGATGTACTTACCTCGCTGGGAGTCATGGCCGGTCTTCTCGCCATTCGCTTCACTCATCTGGTTTTCCTCGATCCGATCATAGCCATCGCGGTTGCAGGTTTGATCATTCGCTCCTCGATCGATCTCACCCTTCGTTCAATTGCCGACCTGGCCGATCAGAAGCTCCCGGACCATGAGATCGACGTCATCGAAACGATCATCCGCGGCCATCCCGAGATAACGAGCTATCACAAACTCCGTACCCGGAAAAGCGGTCCCCGGCGGGAGATCGATCTCCATATCCAGGTTGAGAGCAGCACCTCGCTCCGCGATGCGCACGACCTCTGCTTCAAGGTCGAGAATGCGGTCAAAGAGGCGTTTCCAGGAGCGTATGTTACTATTCATGTAGAACCGCGGGATGAGGAGAAGAAATAGAGCTTGTTACTGGTCAGGTGGGGGAACCTCGCTACGCGGGTTCCCCTTGGCCAAAGCCTCCGCGCCCGCAAAGCCGGGCTGCNNGTGCGAGGCGATGCCTGCCTCGCTTACGCTCCGCAGGCGCTCTCGCATCCCCGCAACGCTCCTATTAGGTCGAAAAAAAATAAACGGCACAAAACTCCTTGCAAAATCCTCCAATTATCCCCCTTAGTAAGGGGGCGCCGAAGGCGGGGGATCCACAGGCAAATTCGGCAATAATTCTACCTACCTACCTGCCTGAGTAGTAATAGAGATTAATTTAAAATAGGGATCAGGGCTGGAATTTATTTTCTATGCCGGGATTAGAACGAAAGGTTAAGCACAATGCCAGCAAAAAAGATTAATAGAATATCAGGTATGACCGTTCGCGGATTCAAGTCAATCTACGATGAGCAGCATATTGAAATTGCTCCTCTTACCATTCTTGCGGGTGCGAATAGCTCGGGAAAATCGAGCATTATGCAGCCGCTACTATTGCTCAAACAGACTTTGGAAGAGCCAGGTGATCCCGGGGCGTTGCTATTAGATGGGCCTAATGTTCGGTTTACAAGGGCCGAACAAATTTTAAGCTACGCCCAGGGCAGGAATAAAAATTCGGAATTCTTAATTGGTCTTGACATGTTTCCTAGTAAAGAATCTGTAGAGGTTTTATTTAGAGCATCTGAAGGGAAAGGTTTTGAAATAGGCTCGATGAAAAATAAATCTGAAACGATGGGCCAAGGCATTATATCCCCAGGAATGTCGAATGATAGCATTGAGAAATCACTTCCCGAGGGGTATCGTATTTTGAGAACGCATTTAGCTGGAAGTGAATTTGCAGATTTAAAATGGATCGCACGCCAGGAAAGATGTTTTTTAGCTGTAGAATTGGTTTCCGGAAATCCCGAAACAAAATTTCGGGGAGTTTATTTTGATCCAAGTGATCTTACCTCTCTTATTAAAAACATTATCCACCTCCCAGGCCTTCGCGGTAATCCTCAAAGAAACTATCCGCGAAGAGCAGCTGGCCCCAATTTTCCAGGAACATTCGACAGGTATGTCGCTAGTGTAATAGCTGAATGGCAAGATACTAACGATAACAAACTAACTATCCTTGCTAAAGCTTTGGAAACATTAGGGTTGACATGGAATGTAAAGGTTCAGCGTGTCGATGACACTCAGGTTGAACTTAAAGTTGGCCGCCTTCCTCATCCAAAAAAAGGCGGCGCGCATGATCTTGTCAGTGTTGCAGATGTAGGGTTCGGAATGTCTCAATCTCTACCCGCTGTTGTTGCCTTGATCGTCGCTCGCCCCGGTCAATTGGTCTATCTTGAACAGCCCGAAATCCACCTCCACCCCCTGGCCCAGCGAAAACTTGCCGTAATCGTCGCAGAAGCCATCAAGCGCGGCGTCATCGCCGTCATCGAAACACACAGTGCTCTGTTTCTGCGCGAGGTTCAAACACTTGTCGCCAAGGGAGAACTTTCAACCGACCAGGTAAAGCTCCACTGGTTTCAGCGCGATAAAAACGGTTGTACAACCATTAAGACCGCCGATCTGGATGAAAACGGCGCCTATGGCGACTGGCCGGAAGATTTCGACATCACCGAGCTTCAGGCTGAGCAGGAATATTTGGATATCGTTGAAGCTCGTAATGCAGGAAAAAAATGACCAAGGTCCCCTCCCGCCGATTAATCATTGACGCTTCCGTTATCCATTCGGCCGGTGAAACGGTGCATCCGGTTTCGTCGGCCTGTCGCGAGTGCCTCACAGGCGTTCTCATTATTTGCCATCATGCAGTCCTTACAGAGAAAATCAATGAGGAGTGGTCTCGACATTTGAGCCGATATTCTCGAAAATGGCGATGTTCAATGTTCGCCAAAAAGAAAATTGACCCGCCATCCAGTCGCCCGATTTCGTTGCGGTTGGATGCTTTTTCTCCCCTCTCAAAGGCAGCGATTGAAAAAGATCTGCATATTCTTGAGGCTGCAAATGCGGCAGACCGAATCATCATCACCCGCGACGATGCTTTGAAAACTGCCTTGGCAGAAACCCCAAATGGTTTAAGAGTTAGGGATTCCTTCAGGTGGATCAATCCTGTGACTGATGGTTCCGCCCCACTTGAATCGTTATAATAAGGGGCATCCACATGGCATTGTCCTTACAGCATCCTTTGCAATGCCATTGAAGACTATTTGGATATAGACCTAAATGCAGGAGGACTTTAGCTCGGCTAACATAACCCACGCACGGTTTTGATTTTCCGGTTCCTGCTTTTCCTGCCTTTCCCGTGTTTTTTCTACCAAATGGGAGCGTTGCGGGGGTGCGAGAGCGTCTGCCGAGCAAAGCGAGGCAGACATCGCCTCGCACCTCCGCTGGAAAGGGTGTGCCTGAAGACGCGCTTTGGCGGCTTCAGGCCAGGGGAAACCATGTAATGGTTTCCCAACCTGAGCAGGAACTTCCTTCATTTCTTTTGTCTCCGCCATGTTTTATCTTTAGGACTTCCACTCGTACAATAATATAGAATGACTATTCCTACAAAGGAGCCGTTATGGCTAAAAAAGGGGCAGCGCCGGAGGAAGGCCGCGAGGATCGCGGCAGGAGTGCGGCAATCGAGCAGGCGGTCAGCCAGATCGAAAAGCAGCACGGCAAGGGAGCCATCATGCGGCTTGGGACTGCGGGTCTCAAGACCGATATTCCCGTCATACCGACCGGCGCTCTTTCGCTTGACCTCGCGCTTGGGGTCGGCGGCCTGCCCAAGGGCAGGGTCATCGAGATTTTCGGCCCGGAATCATCGGGAAAAACCACCCTCGCGCTCCACGCAATTGCCAATGCACAGCGGAAGGGCGGCATCGCGGTTCTCATCGATGCGGAGTACGCCTTCGACGCCACCTATGCCAGAAACCTGGGGGTCGATATCGATAACCTGCTCGTGTCGCAACCTGATACCGGCGAACAGGCCCTCGAAATAGCGGATACGCTCATCCGGAGCGGTGCGGTCGACATCATCGTGGTCGACAGTGTCGCCGCGCTGGTGCCGGCAGCCGAAATCGAAGGGGAGATGGGCGACAGCCACATGGGACTTCAGGCGCGGCTCATGTCGCAGGCCCTCCGGAAGCTTACCGGTATTCTATCGAAATCCAATACCATCCTCATCTTTATCAACCAGCTTCGCATGAAGATCGGNNCGGAAACCACCACCGGCGGCAATGCCCTGAAATTCTACGCATCGGTCCGCATCGATATCCGGCGTATCGCCGCAATAAAAGACGGCGAGTCAGTCATCGGCAGCCGGACGCGCGCGAAGGTCGTCAAGAATAAGGTCGCCCCGCCGTTCCAGGATGCCGAGTTCGACATACTTTACGGTAAGGGGATTTCCTTTGAAGGCGATGTTCTCGATCTCGCGACCGAGATGCAGATCGTCGAGAAGAGCGGATCCTGGTTCTCCTATCTGGGCGAGCGTATCGGACAGGGCAGGGAGAAGGCCAGGGACTTCCTTATCCTTCACCGTGACATTCTTGAAGACCTTGAGAAAAAGGTGCGGGAGAAGAGCGCGACCCGCAAAGGACCCCTGCTGCACGAGCTGATCGAGCCGCCGACCGAAGAATAGGAATTGATCGTTGCCGGGCCGGGCTGTAGCATACTGTCAAAAGAGCGGAAGCGTGCCGCGCTTCCGCTATCTCCATAACCCGAATGGTTGCCTCTCTTCATGAAAACATCCAGCCAGATTCGTAACGATTTCATCGGTTTTTTCCAGAGCCATGACCACACCTTTGTCCGCAGTGCGCCCGTGGTTCCTATGGACGACCCCACCCTGCTCTTTACCAANNCAATGCGGGGATGAACCAGTTCAAGTCGATCTTCCTCGGCGAAAACCCGCGCGGCCTCAGGCGGGCTGCAAACTCCCAGAAGTGCATGCGCGTCTCAGGCAAGCACAACGACCTCGAGGAGGNNTCTTCGAGATGCTCGGCAACTGGTCATTCGGCGATTACTACAAAAAAGAGGCAATCCGCTGGGCATGGGAACTCCTCACCGAAGTGTGGAAGCTGCCAAAGGACCGGCTCTTTGCCACGGTGCACGTGAGTGACGATGAGGCCGCAGGCTTCTGGAAAAGCGAGACCGATATCCTGCACAGCAGGATCATGCCCTTCGGTGATAAGAGCAACTTCTGGGAGATGGGCGAGACCGGTCCGTGCGGGCCATGCTCCGAAATCCATTTTGACATGGGCGATGCAACGACCCGTGATGCCACCTTCGCCGATCCGATAGCCGGGGTGAACGGCGAGAATGCCCGGTACCGGGAGCTGTGGAACCTCGTATTCATGCAATACAACCGGGAAAAGGGGGGCACCCTCGTTCCGCTCACTGCCCGGCACGTTGATACCGGGATGGGCTTCGAGCGGGTCGTGGCTGTGTTGCAGGGAGTTGATTCGAATTATCATACCGACCTTTTTCGGCCGATCATCGCCAGCCTCGAAGAGATCAGCGGACGGGCCTACGATCCGGGCGTTGCGGGGACGCCGTTCCGGGTTGCCGCCGATCATATCCGCTCGCTTGTCTTCGCCATCACCGACGGCGTCTTTCCCTCGAATGATGGTCGGGGATATGTCGTACGCAGGCTCCTGCGCCGCGCGGCGCGGTTCGGTCGGGAGCTCGGGCTTACCGAGCCGTACCTCTACCGGCTGGTGGGATCCCTCGAACAAGTTATGGGCGAGGCATTCCCGGAAATAAAGGAGCGGCGCGCCTATGTCGAGGAGGTGATCCGGTCCGAGGAGGAGCGGTTCGGCGCCACGCTCGAACAGGGCATCCAGAAGTTCGGCGTCATGGTTGACCTTTGCGCCAAACGCGGCGAGACGCGGCTTCCCGGGTCCGATGTATTTGCCCTGTACGACACTTACGGATTTCCCATGGACCTCACGCGGCTTATGGCTTCGGAAAAGGGCCTGACTGTTGACGAGGCGGATTTTGTCCGCGCCATGGAGGAGCAAAAGGCGCGAGGCCGCGAGGCGCGCAAGGCGGATGATTCGGGGCTTACCCCTGAGGGGTGGATCGAAATTGCTCCCAGCACCGGGACCGTTTTTCTCGGGTACGACAAGGACGAGGCGAAGGTCTCCGTCTGCCGGTACAAGGTGCTCGAACGCGAGGAGGGGACTTCCTACCTGCTCATTCTCGACGTGACTCCGTTCTATGCCTCTTCGGGAGGCCAGGTCGGCGACGTCGGGATCCTGACCACCGCTTCGGGCAAAACGCTCCGGATCGACGATACGATAAAGTGGAACGATCTCGTAATCCACCGCGCGTCCACCGACGCGGTTATTGTCCGAGACGATTTTGCAAAGCCCCTCCAGGCATCGCTCGTCGGCGGGCGGCGCGCCGCAATCCGGCGCAACCATTCGGCGACGCACCTCCTGCAGGCTGCGCTGCGGAAAGCGCTCGGCAGCCATGTGAGCCAGTCCGGCTCCCGGGTCGACGACAAGAGCCTCAGGTTCGATTTTACCCATTTCAAGGCGCTTGACATTTCCGAACTTGCCCTGGTTGAAAATCTCGTCAACGGCTGGGTCCTCGAGAACCTGGCGGTGACTACCGATATCAAGGATGTCGAGACCGCGAAGCGCGAAGGCGCCACCGCGCTTTTCGGTGAAAAATACGGGGAGTCGGTGCGGGTCGTTTCCATGGGGGACGTGTCCAAGGAGCTCTGCGGTGGTACTCATGTGAAGGCGACGGGTCAGATCGGTCTCTTCCATATTGTCGAGGAAACGAGCATTTCCGCGGGCGTGCGCCGCATCGAGGCGATAACCGGTTTCGAAAGCGCGCGGCTTTTAAGCCTTCGGGAAGAGCAGCTGGCGCAGGTTGCAGGACTTCTGAAGAGCAGCCGAGAGACGGTTATCGAACGCTTGCAGGGAGTTATCGACAAATCCGCCGACCTGCAGGGCCGGCTTGCAGCGCTGGCCGCCGAAGGAGCCCGGGCAAAGGTCGGCCTCATTCTCGAAACGGCACTGGAGCGCGAGGGATTGCTGAAGTGGAATGTACACAACCTCGGCGAGACGGATAAGAAGACCTTCAACGATATTTTCAATGCGGTCACCGATGCCATCAAACGCCGGAATCTTGACGCGGTGTTCGTCATAATCGCGGGTGTCGCCGACGGGGCCGTGATGCTTGCGGCATGCGCCGGGAGCCTCGCCGTCAAATACGGCGCGCACTGCGGCGAAATAGTCAAGGCCGCGTCGGTCATAGTAGCGGGAAGCGGGGGCGGATCGCCGTTCCGGGCGCAGGCCGGCGGCAGGGAGCCGGAAAAACTCGGCGAAGCGCTTACCGCGGCAGAGCACCGCATTGCCGAAAAAACAAAGAGCGCTTCATGAACCGGCCGACGATCCTGGACGCGGTGCGCAAGGAGATCGCGAGAGGCCGAAAGCAATACTGGATTCTGCTCGATCCCGATGATTTCTCGCTTCGTGAAGCTGCCCGCATTGCG
Source organism: Fibrobacterota bacterium (assembly GCA_003164335.1). Taxonomy (GTDB): domain Bacteria; phylum Fibrobacterota; class Chitinivibrionia; order Chitinivibrionales; family Chitinispirillaceae; genus BOG-1184. Next base: position 1,224 of record PLTF01000010.1, on the reverse strand, counting down.
AAGTCGGCAGAGAGTACCGGTTGCGTGAATGCCGTGCTCATCGGCGGGAGCCTCCTGGAGAGCAATGTATTCGACAACTTTGTCAAAAGCATCCGGCGGGCTGTCTCCATACCGGTCATCCTGTTCCCCGGCGATGCGACCCAGCTATCCGGCCATGCAGACGCCGTACTTTACCTTTCGCTCATTTCGGGGCGCAATCCGGTGAACCTCATCGGCGAGCATGTCAAGGCGGCGCCCGTCATCCGGAAACTCGGAATCGAACCGATTGCCACGGCCTACATGCTGGTCGAATCCGGCGCGGTTTCCTCGGTCGAGTTCATGAGCGATACCCGACCGCTGCCGCGCGCAAAGGCTGCCATTGCAGCGGCGCACGCCTTGGCTGCGCAATACATGGGCATGCAGCTGGTTTACCTCGAAGCAGGCAGCGGGGCGCCCCAGCCGGTTCCCTGCGAAATGATCCGGAAAGTTAGGGAGATAATCGACATCCCTCTCATCGTTGGAGGCGGCATCCGCGATGGCCGGACTGCAGCCGCAATTCTCGCGGCCGGCGCGGACATCATTGTAACCGGGAACATGCTGCAGAAGAAAGGCGGGATGGAAGCGATGAAGGAAATCGGGAAGGTCGTGCAGGGGTTCGGGAGGAAATCGTAGCCGCTCATCCCGAGCCCGTCGAAGGATGAGCTTGGTCGGCGCTCATGGTTCGACAGGCTCACCACGAGCGGTTAATTGCCATACGTTAGAGTATTTATGAAATCCTGTACTGAGAAAACCGGAGTAAAAAAACCATGCCGGATTCTGAAAGAAAAGGTACCGACCAGAAACTGATCGCGACGCCGTTTTCCTACGGCGATCTTGTCGGCTACCAGGAGGGTTCCATCGTCAGCAGGACCATCATCGATAAGAATGAAGGGACCGTGACGATTTTTGCGTTTGATGAAGGGCAGCGGCTGAGTACCCACTCGGCTCCCTTTGATGCACTGGTAGCGGTAATTGACGGCATAGGAATATTTACCGTCGAGGGAACCGCGCATGAGGTTACAGCGGGACGCCAGATTATCCTTCCTGCAAATAAGCCGCATGCGGTAACGGGGATCGGGAAATTCAAGATGGTGCTGATTATGATAAGGGCGAAATGAAATTATGGATAAAGGCCTTTGGTGGGGGAACCTCGCTACGCGGGTTCCCCCTGGTCGGAGCTGCGCAAAGCCGCGTCTCCGACTCACC